>CAXTFM010000015.1:0-27168 GCA_964243435.1 uncultured Beijerinckiaceae bacterium | reverse complement strand
GGCAAACGCCGTCTCGCTGAAACGCTCGCCCGCTGCTAGGCTTGCCGCCCGATGAAGCTTCCGGCGCCTTGACGGCCGCGGCGGCAGGCATGGCGGCACATGACGTCTGGAACTGTGATCGAGCGGGCGGACCGGCCGCAACTCCAGCGCATCATCGCCGACCTGCGCGAAGGCATCCTGCTCTTCGAGCCGGACGGCGCCCTGTCCTATGCCAACGCGAGCGCGCTCGCCATGCACGGCGTGGACGGGGTCGAGCAGCTCGGCGGCAGTGCTCGCGCCTACGGGACGCGGTTCACGTTCCGCTACCTCAACGGTCATGTCCTGTCGGAGGGCGAGCACCCCGCGCAGCGCGTCCTCGCCGGGGACGAGGTCACCGATCTCGTGGTGGAAGTCTCGCGCGACGGCGAAACCGGATGGCGGACGCACCTTATCCGCACGCTCGCCGTGCGCGGTTCCGACGGCCACCTCGCGCTCGGCGCCCTCGTCCTGGCCGACAAGACCGAGGAGCACGGGGCGGAGAAGCGCTTCGAGCAGGCCTTTGCCGCCAACCCCGCCCCGGCGGTGATCTGCCGCCTCGACGACCTCCGCTACATCAGGGTCAACGAGGGCTTCCTCGCGATGACCGGGCACCGCCGCGAGGCGGTGATCGGCCATTCCGTCTACGAGATCGATGTTCTGGAAGGGGCGAAGAGCCGGGAGCACGCCGTTGAACGTCTCAGCCGGGGCCAGGCCATCCTGCAGACCGAGGCGCGCCTGCGCCTGCCCGACGGCGGCAGCAAGCTCGTGATCGTCGCCGGGCAACCGATCGAGGTCGGCCGCCACGCCTGCATGCTGTTCACCTTCATCGACCTCGAGCACCGCAGCAAGGCGGAGGCCGCGCTGCGCCAAAGCGAGGAGCGCTTCGCCGTCGCCTTCCGCCTGTCCCCGATCCCCATGCTGATCAGCGTCCTGGCCGGGCACCGCATCCTTGATGCCAACGACGCCTTCGTGCGCGAGTTCGGGCACGAGCGCTCGGGCGCCATCGGCCGCAGCAAGGCGGACCTCAAGCTCTGGTCGAGCCCCGAAACGCGCGCGCTGGTCGAACAACAGCTCGACCAGACCGGCCGCGTGCGGTCGGTCGAGGTGAAGCTGCGCACCCACGGGGGCAAGGTCCTCGACTGCCTGATGTCGTCGGAAGGTGTGACGATCCACGACGAGCGCTGCGTGCTCACCGTTCTCCAGGACGTCACGGTTCAGCGCCGCTCCGACGCCCAGCTCGTGGCGGCGGTGGAGGCGGTGATGCAGGACGCGTCCTGGCTCGGACAGAAGATCGTCGCCAAGATCAACAGCCTCGCCGACGCCGAAACGGGCGACGACGCCTCGCTCGACGCGGCCGACCTGTCCATGCGCGAACGCCAAGTGCTCGCCCTCATCGCGCGCGGCGCCACGGACAAGGCGGTCGCGGGCGCGCTGCGCCTGTCGGTCAACACGGTCAAGAACCACGTTCGCGCGATCTACCGCAAGACGGGCGTCAACAAGCGCGCGGAAGCCGTGGTATGGGCGCGCCACCACGGCATCATGAACTACGTCTTCGAACGGAAATAAGCGTAAACGGACTAGGCCGATGGTCCTTACAGGCCATGGTGCGCGTCAACCAAACGGACCATTTGCCTGCTGCCAGCCCAAGCGGGGTTTGCCAGCGGGAATACTGTGAAATGACACAATTCGTCGACGAACGCTCAAATAGAGCGTCGCCCCCTGTTGCGTCGGCGGGATGGAAGCACATCCATCTCCGGGTGTCGTGGCAGGCCATCTTCGCGGGTGTCGTGCTGGCGCTCGCCCTGCAGATCCTGCTCAGCCTGCTCGGTGCCGGCATCGGCCTGACCACCGTCGACGTGAACGCCGGCTCCACGCCGAGCGCGGGCGGCTTCGGCATCGGTGCGGGAATCTGGTGGATCCTGTCGAGTTGCCTCGCCCTGTTCGCCGGTGGCTATGCCGCCGCGTGGCTCGCCGGCAACGAGATCAGTTTCGATGGCATGCTCCACGGCCTCACCGCCTGGGCCATCGCCACCATCGTCACGCTCTACCTCCTGTCCTCGGCCGTGGGCGGCATCGTCGGCGGCGGCTTCTCCGCCCTCAGCAGCGCGGCGTCGTCGACGGGCGGCGCGGTCAAGGACGCGGCGGCTCCCGTCGCCAACTCCCTCGGCCTGTCGCCCGACGTCGTCCAGCAGCAGACGCAGGCCTACCTGAAGCCGATCAACCCCGACCCCGCGACGATGAGCCCGCAGGACGCGCAGAAGGAGGTCGCGAGCGATCTCGTCACCTACGGACGGGGCGGGGCCGACGCCGAGGGCGCGAAGAGCCGCATCATCGACATCACGGCGGCGCAGATGAAGATCAGCCGCGCCGACGCCGCCGCCAAGTTCGATGCCGCGCAGGCGAAGGTCCAGCAAACGGCGAACGACGCCAAGCAGAAGGCCAAGGATGCTGCCGACGCGACCGCGTCTGGTGCCTCCAAGGCGGCCTTCGGCATGTTCGTCGACCTGCTCCTCGGAGCCGTCGCGGCGGCGCTCGGTGGGATGGTCGCGATACGGCGTCGTGCGATCGACACCACGCGGGTCGTCGGCGCGGCAACCGTCCGCTCCTGAGCGCCAGGCCGATCCCAGCGTTCACGAGGCGCACGTGCCCGATACCCGCGACACCACGCGCGATGCCGACACCCTTCGCCTCGTCGCCGAGGAGGTCGAGGTCGGCAAGCGCAGGACGGTCACCGGCCGCGTCGACGTACGCACCGTCACCGACACCCGCGACGAGGTCGTCAAGGCGACCCTCGACAGCGATGCCACCGAGGTGACGCGCGTGCCGGTCGATCGGCACGTCGACGTCGCCCCAACGATCCGGACGGAGGGCGACGTCACCATCGTCCCCGTCCTCGAAGAGATCCTCGTCGTCGAGAAGCGGCTCCTGCTCAAGGAGGAGATCCACATCCGTCGGATCACCCGCTCCGAGGACGTCGAAACCACCGTCCCGCTTCGCCGGCAGCGGGCCCTGGTCGAACGCCACAGCGCCGGTCCAACACCGTCAAACACCCCCGATCCAGCATCCAAGGAAGTGAAAACATGAGCATGACCAATCAGGCGACCACCGAGCACGACCGCGTCGTGACGGCGCTCTTCGATACCCGCGCCGCAGCGGAAAAGGCCAAGGTGGACGTCGTCGCGGCCGGTGTGCCCGCCCATGACGTGACGATCACCGGCGGCGCCGCGACCGGCACGACCGGCAAGGTGGCGAGCGGCGGCACCGGCTTCTGGGACTCGCTCAAGAACATCTTCGCTCCCGAGGAGGACAAGTACGTCTACGAGGAAGGTTTGAAGCGCGGCGGCGTGCTGCTGACGGTGCATACGAGCGAGGCGAACTACGACCGCATCCTCCACATCGTCGATGCGGAAGGCGCGGTCGACATGAGCGAGCGCGAGTCGCAGTGGCGTTCGGAAGGCTGGACCGGGCACGAGGCTCGCGCCACGACGCTGGGCACGTCCACCGCGGCCGCTGGAACCGGCACGATGGGAACGAGCACGGCAGCTGCCGGCCTTGGCGCACGGAACGAAACCGTCGCCACCGAGCGGACCGGCGTGATGGGCGGCGGCACCGCCACGGGAAGCACCGTCGGCGCCCTCGGCGGGACGGGCGAGGAGTCCATCCAGCTCGCGGAGGAGCGGCTGCGCGTCGGCAAGCGCGACGTCAATCACGGCCGGGTGCGGCTGCGCAGCTACGTCGTCGAGAAGCCGGTCAACGAGTCGGTCAACCTGCACAGCGAGCGCATCGACGTGAGCCGGCATCCGGTGGATCGCGCGCTCGGCGCCGGCGAGAACCTGTTCCAGGAGCGCACCATCTCGGCGGAAGAGCATGACGAGGAGGCGGTCGTGTCCAAGGAGGCCCGCGTCGTCGAGGAAATCTCGCTCGGCAAGGTCGCCCAGGACCGCACGCAGGAGATCCACGACACGGTGCGCAAGACCGAGGTCGAGGTCGACGACGGCCGCACGGGGCATGTCGGCGGCCGCACCGCCGTCGAAACCGAGCGCACCACGGACGCGCCGCTCGGCAAGAACCGCCCGCTTTGATGACGTAACGAGCCGGCCCAGGAAGTGGGCCGGCTCGCCGCTAAACGAATGACGGCGTCGGCCTGCCCACCAGCGGGCCGGCGCCGTTTCTCACGTCCCCGCAACCGGTAGGCCCCATGTCGCTGATCGTCATCGTCCTCGTCGTGCTGCTGCTGTTCGGCGGCGGCGGTTATTACGGCTATTCCAGCGGCGGCCTCGGCGTCGGCGGCCTTGGTGGCATCGGCGGCCTGCTCGTGCTGCTCTTGGTGCTGTACCTCGTCTTCGGGCACGGCAGGATCTAGACGCGAGAGTATCCCGCGCAAGGCCGGCGCCGGCCGCGCGTGGTGCGGCACCGAGCATCGAGCGCTCGGCGGCAGGAGGTCGCGGCGCGGACGATGCGGCCAACCTCTTTGCGACCGAGATACCATCGTTACGCGGCGCCGTCCGTGCCAGGTGGATGCACGCGACGTTCAAGTGCAGGTGACGGCCCGAGTTTGTCGGGCGCCCGCGATCATCACGCTGTTGGCGCCACTCAGTGCGGCTGGGCGACCCCGCCGTCGCGATACTTTTCCCGCTCTTCGTCGACCTTGGTCTTCAGGCGCGAATAACAGTTCGTCTCGTAGCATCCGATGATCGCCGCTGCGCCGACGCCGATCGCGACCTTGGCCCCGGTCGAAAGACCGGTGTTGCGGGGCACGTCCTTGGGCGGCGCGGCGCGGCCGCCTTCGCCGACGGTCACGCCCAGGCGCTGGGCCTGTCCCGGCCCGGCTCCCGCCGGCATGTAGTCGACCTCGACCTGCTGCCCCGGCGGCACCGACCCGACATAGGCGGCGAAGGTCGCGACGTCGGGGAACACCCGGCCATCGACCGCGATGAGCTGGTCGCCGACCTTGAGGCCGGCCTGGGCGGCGGGAGAGGAGGCGCCGACGCCCTCGACCTTCAACAACTCGAACGACAAGCCGCCGCTGCTGATCTGGTGCTCGGCGCCGACCCTCATGCCGAGCGAACCGCCGCTGCGCTGCAAGCGTGCCGCCTGTTCGGCGGTTTGCAGCCGGTAACCCATCGCGTTGTCGGCCCTGGCCGCTCCCGGCAGGATCTGGAGGACGAGGCAGAGCGCCATCGCCGGCGTTGCAAAGCGCTTGATCATCGTAGCGGAAACCCGGTCTGCGGTGCGGAAAACGGCAAGCGTCAAACGTCCACCGACTCGTTTCCGGGCATCTGGCCGTTGGGCGTCATGTGGTTGACGGCGTTCGGCAGGTGCTGGCTGAGCTGGGACAGGAAGTCGCCCGGCTCCATGCCCGCCTGCGCCGCCATGCCCTGCACCTGATCCTGCCCGAAGACGTTGTTCAGTTGCTGGGGCGACACCTGCTGGTTGGGGCCGTTGCCGACCCAGGACTGGGCGATCTGCCCGAGCCCGGCATTCTCGAACTGCGATATCAGCCCGCCGAGGCCGCCCGCCATGCCGCCCATGCCGGAGCCGCCCATACCGCCGCCCGTGCCCGCCATGCCGCCCATCCCGCCGGCGCCGCCGGACTGTCCGCCGCCGAGCAACCCGGACAGGATGTTCCCCATCGGCGAGGAAGCACCCGAGCCGCCGCCGAGCAATCCACCGATCACGCTATCAAGAAGGCCCATCGGAATAATCCTCGCGATTGAATTGCCTGGAATGGAATATAAGCGCCGGCGCCGATAATCGATCCGTCATCGCGCAAACATCGTCGCGGTACTTCGCACGCCCATGCGCGATGGCCGTCCATCCGGCGTTCGCGCATTGATGCGTCCACTGCGTACCCGGACAGCGCGGCACCGGCGTCGGGATGTCGCGAGGTGAGGTCGAACGCCACCCCGGCCTGCGCAGGCTTTGCGTCAGCCGAGGCGCCGCAGCCAGGCGAGCGTCCCGGCCCACCGCCGTGCCGCGGGGCCGAACAGGGCGGCCTCGTAACCACTGAACGCCGCCGCTTGCGACAGCTCGGAGCGGGTGGGGTACGCCACGATCGCCGCGGCCAACGCCCACGGGCCCGCCTTGCGGCGCATCGCGAGCGACCAGGGCAGCAGCAGCTCCCCCGCGTGGGCCCCGAGGATGGTCACGCCCACGATGCGGCGCTTGACCCTCATCACCTTGACGAAACCCTCCGTTTCACCCTCGGTCACGGCGCGGTCGTTGCCGGACCACTCCTCCCGCGTGACCTCCACGTGCCCGTATCGGGCGCGGGCCTCCCGCTCCGTCGATCCGAGCTGTGCCAGTTCGGGGTCGGTGTAGGTCACCGCCGGCAGGCGGTCGAAATCGGCGGTGGCCGGCAGTCCGAACCCCAAGGCGGACACCACCAGCCGCCCCTCGTGGCCCGCCGCGTGGGTGAAGCGCGGGCCGGCCCGGCAGTCGCCGATCGCGTAGACGGCCCGGTTGGAGGTGCGGCGCCGGGCGTCGACCGTGATGCCGTGCGCGTCCCAGGCGATGCCGGCCCCGTCCAGCCCGAGCCCGTCGACGCGTGCGCGCCGCCCCGCCGCCACCAGCAGGTGCGAGCCGCAGACCGCCGCTCCCCCTCCGCAAACCAGGCGCACCGCGCCGGGCGCGGCGGAGGCCGCGGTGACGACGGTGCGGTCGAGGACGGAGATGCCCTCCCCGCGCAGCAGCGCGCGGAGGCTGTCGGCCGCGTCCGCGTCGCTGCGCGGCAGGAGGGCGTCGCGTTCCACGATCGTCACCTCCGCCCCGAGGCGCCGGAAGGCCTGCGCCATCTCGACCCCGATGGCGCCGCCGCCGAGCACGAGCAGGTGCCGCGGCACCGCCTCGAGGTCGAACACGGTCTCGTTGGTGAGGAAGGGCACCTTTCCCAGCCCTGGGATCGGCGGAACCGCCGGGTCGGAGCCGGTCGCGAGCACGAGGCGGGGCGCGGACAGGGTGCGGGACCCGACCCGGACGGCGTGCCGGCCGGTGAGAACCGCGTCGCCGCGGATCACCTCGACGCCCCAGGCAGCGAAGCGCTCGACGGCATCGTGGGGTGCGATGGCGGCGATCGCACCGGCCACATGGGCGCGCACGGCGGCGAAATCGATCGCGGGGCCGGCACCGGAAACGCCCAGGCGGCGGCCCCGCATCGCCTGCGCCCGGCGCGACGCGGCGAGCAGCGCCTTGGACGGCACGCAGCCGGTGTTGAGGCACTCTCCGCCCATCCGGTCCCGCTCGACCAGCGCCACGCGCAGGCCCAGCCGGGCGCAGCCTCCGGCCGCCGTCAGGCCGGCCGCCCCGGCGCCGACCACGACGAGATCGTGCGTCCAAGCCAACGGCGGCACTCCACCCGCGGGAAATGGTGCATACAGGCGCCATGGCATCCAACGAAGCGGCGTCGCGTCCGTTGCGCATCCTCGTCACCGGTGCCGGCGGGCTGATCGGGCGGGCATTGTGCGGCGCGCTCGCCGGGCGCGGCCACGCGGTGGCGGCCCTGTTGCACCGCAGGGAGCCGCCCAACGATGACGCGGCGAACCCGACCCGCCCTTTCAGCGGACGGCCCGGCCTCGTCGCGCCGATGCAGGGCGACGTGGCGGAACCTGACCTCGGTTTGCGGCCGGCAACGGCGGCGCGTCTCGCGGCGGACCTGGACCTCGTGGTGCATTGCGCCGCGGTGACCGGCTTCAAGCTCGCCGACGCGGTCTACCGCCGGATCAACGTGGGCGGCACCGCGCGGGTGCTGGCATTCGCGGCGGCGGCCGACCCGCCGCTCCCCTTGCTGCACGTCGGCACGGCCTACGTGTGCGGCGATGCCGGTGGTTCCGTCGCCGAGGCACCCGTGGCGGCGGCGCGCTTCAACAACGGCTACGAGGCGAGCAAGGCCGAGGCGGAGGCGCTGGTGTGGGCCGCGCATCGCGCGGGCCGGGTCGTCGCCGTGGCGCGGCCGTCCATCGTCGTCGGACGCTGGGCGGACGGGGAAACAAGCGCGTTCGGCACCGTTTACCAGTTGATCCGCCTCGTCGCGGAAGGGCGGGTGCGGGTGCTGCCCGCCACGTCCGACGCCAGTCTCGACCTCGTCCCGCTCGACCACGTCGTCGGCGGGCTGGTCGACGTCGCCGAGCGCATGGCGGCGGCGAACGGCCGCGTCGTCCACCTCGCCTCCGGCCGCCCGGTGCCGCTCGCCGCCCTCGCCGGCGTGGCCGCGGCCTTCCCGGGGTGCCGCGCCCCGACCCTCGTGCCGCCCGAGCGCTACGAGCCCGCCGGCCTCGATGAGCGGGGCCGCTGGATGCACGAGCAGGTGGTGACGGCCTACGCCGCCTACCTCCGTCCGAGCCCACGCTTCGCGACCGACAACCTTTGGCACCTCAGCGGCCGCCGCTGCCCGCCGTTGGACGGGGCCTTCCTCCACCGCCTCATCGGCTTCGCGGTGTCGGCGGGCTACCTGCCCGGGGCGCGTCTCAGCGGATGTCGGGATAATGGCGATGCAACTCCCGCCGCAGCCCGACCGCCCAGCTGACGCTGACGCGCAGGTAGATCAGGTTGGCGCGCACGGGCCCCCACGCCGCGATGCGACGGTCCGAGGTGATGACCACGCGGTTGACCATGCGGGTGCGGCCGAAACGGTGGAGGCGGACGCACAGGTCGACATCCTCCATGATGGGCGAGGAGGTGTCGCAGCCTCCGGCGGCGAGGAAGTCGTCGCGGCGGAAGAACATGGCGTGGTCGCCGAACAGCAGCCGCGCCCCGCGCAGGAACAGGTGCGGGCGCAACAGCAGCGGCCCGTACCAGGTCTTCGCCCAGTTGTGCAGGCTGGTGCCCCAGCGCACCCCGTCCGGCCCGCTGAGCAGCGGCAGGAAGCTCGCCAGCGCCAGCCGCCGGTCCGCCATGGTGGCGGTGATCACCGCCACCGCATCGTCCGGCAGGATGGTGTCGGCATGCAGCACGCAGACGAGCGGGGCGCTCGCGGCCGCCACGCCGGCATTGATCTGCGCGCCGCGCCCGCGCGGGGCGGTGACGACCCGCAGCCCGCCCGCGCGCGCGATGGCGACGGAGTCGTCGGTGCTGCCGCCGTCGACGGCGATGACCTCGGCGGGCGCGGGGTGCAACACGCCGAGGCAGCGCAGCATGCGCGGCAGGGCCGCCGCCTCGTTCAGCATGGGGATCACCACCGCGACCGCGTTCACGAGACGAGACCGGGGAAGCGGGCGAGGTCGGCGGGGCGGTCGAGGTCGGCGAGCCGCGGCAGCAGCCCATAGGGTCGCCCGTCCGCTTGCAACCGCCGCAGCGTTTCCGCCAGGACCTGATCCGTGCTCCAGGTCATCGCGTCGAACAGGAAGGGGGCCGGCGCGGTCAGGCCGATGAGGTAGTAGCCGCCGTCCTCCGCCGGACCGAGCGCCACGCTGCCCTCCGCCAGCAGCCGCGCCGCGGCCATGATGTGGGACGGCGCGAGACCCGGCAGGTCGGAGCCGACCACCACTGCCGGGGCGGGGTCGAGCGCGCGGGCCATGCGCCGGCCGAGGTCGCCCCCGTCCTGCATCCGGATCGCGGTCGCCTCGCCGAGCCAGGCGGCGAAGGCCTCGGCAGGGGCTCCGGTGCCCCACACCTCGACCGGCAGGCCGGTGGCGCGAAGGGTGGCAAGCGTTCGCTCCGTCAAGCGGCGGTGCAGCGCGGCGGCCCCGGCGGCGCCGAGCGCCGGGATGAGCCGCGTCTTGGCCCGGCCCGGCTCGGGGAAGCGCGTGAACAGCGCGACGCGCGGCAACGTCACGCGGGTCCGCGCCGGTCGCTTGCGGGCCGCGCGGCCAGCCCCATCTCAGCCGCATGCGTCGCTTCGGATCGATCCGCCCGTCCCTGCCGTTCGGCGCCGTCCTCGCCGTCGCGGGGCTGGCCGCCGTCGTGGTGCTGGAGCAGCGCGCGCCCCTCCGCCGGCAAACGCAGCGAGAGCCGGCGCGCATGGCCCGCAACCTGTTCATGGGGCTGACGAGCATGGCCGTGGTCGCCGCTGCCGAGGGACCGCTGGTCGGCCGGCTGGCGGCGGCGGTGGAGCGGCGGCGCTGGGGGCTGGCGCAACGCGTGCCGGGGCCGGCCTGGCTGCGCGACGCCCTTGCCGTGCTCGGCATGGACTACACGATCTATGTCTGGCACGTGCTGACCCACAAGGTGCCGTTCCTGTGGCGCCTGCACTTGGTGCATCACCTCGACCTCGACATGGACGCGACCACGGCGCTGCGCTTCCACGCCGTCGACATGCTGATCTCCATCCCGTGGCGGGCGGCGCAGGTGCTGTTGCTCGGCACGTCGCGCCGGGCGCTTTCCGCGTGGCAGGGCTTCTTCTACGCGTCGGTGCTGTTCCACCATTCCAACATGCGCCTGCCGCCGCGGCTGGAGCGGGCGCTGGCCACCGTGCTGACGACGCCGCGCATGCACGGCATCCACCACTCGGCCGCGCAGGACCGGACGGACTCGAACTGGTCCAGCGGGCTCAGCCTCTGGGACCACCTGCACCGCACCTTCCGGCTGGACCTGCCGCGGCTGGACGTGCCGCAGCGGAACGTCCGCATCGGCGTGCGCGGTTATCGCGACGCGGCCGAAGTGCGGCTGCTGCCCTCGCTCACCCTGCCGTTCCGGCGGCAGCGCGACGCCTGGGCGCCCCCGCCGCGCTGAGCCGCCGGGCGGGGCGGGTTTCACGCCTCGGCGAGCCGGCGCGCCGGCACCAGCACCGTGCCCACCAGGAAGCCGGCGGTGCACAGCAGCAGGCCCCACGCGTTGACGCCGAGGTCGGCCGCGAAGGTGCCGCTGCCGAGGTCGAGCGCCGGCGGCAGGATGCGCAGCTTGGCGAACACCTCGACGCCGCGGGTCACCCCCAGCACGATGCCCGGCCAGAAGGCGAGGTGGAAGCTGAGCGCGCCCGCCTGGCGGACCCAGCACAACAGGAAGATCGGCGCCAGCCCCATCACCATGGTGCCGCTGAGCGTGGTGGCGGCGATCACGGCGGGGCCGACCCGGTCGCCCATGTAAAGGGTCAGCAGCGGCAGGTTGCCGACCACGGCGACCGCGAGGATGGCGAGACGGCCGGTCCACAGGTGGCGGGCGTCCGCCTCCACCCGCTCGTTGCGCCAGTCCCGCCCGGCCAGCTTGGCGGCGCTGGTGAAGGCGGAGTCGATCGTGGAGCCGCCGGTCACCAGCATGATGGCGTTGAACAGCATCAGCATGGGGATGCCGAACGAGGCCGGCACGCTGACGCTCGGCGTCGCGGCGAGGCCGAAGGCGCGACCGTAGAGCCCGATCAGGCTGAACAGGAAGATGAAGCAACCGCTGAGCAGCCCCGCCAGCAGGAAGGCCCGCAGCGCCTGCCCCGGCGCGTTGAGGAAGCCGCGGTCGGTCAGCACGGGATCGTGGAACGGATAGGAGAAGATCTGCACGCCGGCCAGCAGGCAGAAGGTGATGCCGGCGTCGCGCGTCGCCTGCGGCACGGGGGCGAGGCCATGCGTCGCCAAGGGCGGCAGCAGCAGTGCGAGCACCACCGCGAGCAGCGCGAAGGCGAGGATGATGTGGAGGCGGTCGGTGGTCAGGCTCGCCCGCATGCCGCCGCGCCACGCATAGGCCACGGTGAACAGCGTCACCAGCACGGCGGCCCACCAGTACGGCGCCGACCCCTCCGCACCGAAGTACAGCGAGATGACCTTGGTGTTGGACCAGATCTCGTTGAACAGGCGGAACGCGACCAGCAGCAGGAACAGCCGGGCGCAGGCCGGGCCGTAATGGTCCGCCAGCAGGTGGGACAGCGACCGGTAGGGTGAGTGCCGCCGGATCGCCCAGATCGCCACGCCGGCCACGGCGAAGCTGAGGTAATAGATGGTGTAGCCGATCCCGCCGGCGAGGCCGTAGCCGTAGGCGAGGGCGGAGGCGTTGGCGATCGACTTGGCGAAGACCCAGGTGACGGCGGCGCTCATCGCCACCATCAGCACGCCGGGCGTCCGGTCGTCGTTGCGGCGGCCGTCGAAGAACTGCGGCGCGCTGACCCGCCGCGGGGTGACGCCCCAGGTCACGGCGCAGAACAGGGCGAGGACGATCCAGGGCGCGAGGTACGGCGGCATGGCGGGGAACACTTCCGTTGGTGCGCCGACATGGCCATATCCGGGAAGCAAAGACCACTGACAAGGAGCCGCGCATGCCGGACCTGCCCACCGCCGGCCCGCCCTGCCTCGCGGCCGATGGTCCCGTGCTCCTGTTCGGCGGTCCCTACAGCAACCTGCAGGCGTTGGACGCGCTGTTCGCCGCGGCGTCGCGCCTCGGCATCCCGCCGGCGCGCATGGTGTGCACCGGCGACGTGGTGGCCTATGGCGCGGATGCCGTCGCCTGCGTCCGGCTGCTGCGCCACTCCGGCGTGGCGGTGGTCGCCGGCAACTGCGAGGAACGGCTCGGTGCCTCGGCGGGCGACTGCGGCTGCGGCTTCACGCCCGGCAGCGCCTGCGACCGGTTGTCCGCGTCGTGGTTTGCCCATGCCGATCGCACCCTGTCCGCCGCCGACCGCGCCTGGATGCGCGGCCTCCCCTCCCGGTTGGAGCTGCGGGTCGGCGGTCGCCGGCTGCTGGTGGTGCATGGCGGCGTCGATCGCACCAGCCGCTTCGTTTTCGCGTCCGATGGGGCGGAGATCGACCGCCAGCTCGGCATGGTCGATGCCGACGGGATCGTCGGCGGCCATTGCGGCCTCCCCTTCACGCGCATCGGCCGGCACGGCGTGTGGCACAATCCGGGGGTGATCGGCCTGCCCGCCAACGACGGCACGCCGCGCGGCTGGTTCAGCGTGCTGACGCCCGTGCCGGCGGGCTTGGAGGTGTCGCACCGCGACCTGTCCTTCGACGCGCCGGCCGCCGCTGCCGCCATCGAGGCGGCCGGCCTGCCCGGCGCCTACGCCGGCGCGCTGCGGAGCGGGCTGTGGCCGAGCTGCGACGTGCTGCCCGCTGCGGAGCTGGCCCGTCGCGGCCAAGCCTATGCGGCAGGCTCGCTGGTCTGGTCCGGCGCTGCGCCCGCCGCCTGGCCGGACCCGCCGCTTCCGGCGGCGCGCGGGCGCTTCGCCGACCCGCTCGTCACCGCCACGGGCGAGCGCCGGGCGAGCGTGGCCCTCGAAGCGCTGCGCACGCTGTGGTTCAACACGGGAACGCTGTGCAACGTCGCCTGCACCGGGTGCTACATCGAGAGCAGCCCCGGCAACGACCGCCTCGCCTATCTCGGCCGGGCGGAGGCGCAGGCGTTCCTGGCCGAGGCGCGGCTGCGGCACCCCGAACTGGAGGAGGTCGGCTTCACCGGCGGCGAGCCCTTCATGAACCGCGACACCCCGGGCATGATGAGCGACGCGCTCGAAGCCGGCCACCGCGTGCTGGTGCTCACCAACGCGATGCGGCCGATGCAGCGCGTCGCGACCGACCTCGCGGCGCTGGTGGACCGCCATCGCGACCGTCTCACGGTGCGGGTGTCGCTCGACCACCACACCGCCGCGCGGCACGAGGCGGTGCGCGGCCCGCGGAGCTGGGCGCCCGCGATCGCGGGTCTGCGCGTGCTGGCCCGGCAGGGTGCCCGCCTGACCGTTGCCGGGCGCACGCTGTGGGACGAGTCCGACGCATCGCTGCGCCAGGGCTACCATGCCCTTTTCGCGGGACTCGGGCTGCGCGTCGACGCCTTCGACCCGGCGCAGCTCGTGCTGTTCCCGGAGATGGACGCGCGCACGGAGGTGCCGGAGATCACGCAACGCTGCTGGGGCGTGCTCGGCAAGCGGCCGGGCGAGGTGATGTGCGCCTCCTCGCGCATGGTGGTCAAGCGGCGCGGCGCCGACCGCCCGGCCGTGGTCAGCTGCACGCTGCTGCCCTACGACGAAGCCTTCGAGCTCGGCGCGACGCTGGCCGAGGCGGGCGACGCGGTGGCCCTGAATCACCGCTTCTGCGCACGGTTCTGCGTGCTCGGCGGCGCGTCCTGCAGCCCGTAGGACCGGTGCGGGCCGTCGCGGCGCCAGGCGCGATACTCCGGCTCCGCTCCCGAACCCGATCGCACCTCGCCCGTTCCGCCTGCGACGATGGAGACGGGACATGCTCACGCGGACGGCGATCTACGAGGGCACCATCAAGGCCGGGCACGAGGAGGAGTTCTTCCGCCGCGTGCGCGACGAACTCGAACCGCTGTGGCGCAAGTTTCCCAACACCACCGCCGTCCGCGTCCAGCGCACCACGACGATGGACAGGGACGCCCGGCCCATCGCCATGATCCTGGAAATGGACTTTCCCGACATGGCGGCCATTGACGCGTGCATGGCCTCGAAGATCCGGCCCGAGTCCCATGATGCGACGGAGAAGGTCATGACGCTCTTCGAGGGCCGCTTCTACCATTACGTGACCGAGGCCAGGGTTTTGCCGCCGGCAGGCTGAGAATTGGACGCGCGCCATGGGGCTGAAATCCGTGCATGTCCTCCAGGCCGCCGATGCGCGCCGGATCCTGGCCGCGGCCTGCGCCGAGGCCGAACGGTGCAGGTTCGAGGTGACCGTTGCCGTCGTCGACGCCGCCGGCGTGCTGCTGGCCTTGCAGCGCCTCGACGGCGCACGGCTGCACACGCCGGATGCGGCGACGTTGAAGGCGCGGACCGCCGCGATCACGCGGACGCCGACGTCCAGGCTGCAAGCGGCGGTCCGCGACGACCCCGCGCTGCTCTCGTTTGCGGGACGGATGCCGCTCACCGGGGGCATGCCGCTGGTTTACGCGGGCGAGGTGGTCGGCGGCATCGGGTCGTCCGGCGGCGAACCGGCCGAGGACGAAGCGGTGTGCGAGGCCGGGCTGCACGCCCTCGCCGAACCTTGAGGTCCCGCGGGGTGCGCGTCGCGCAGGTGGCGATGCGCCTTCGCAAGCGGCCCGTCCGCCGGGCGGCGACACTGACGGCGGAGCTTGGCGTGTTCGAGCGCATGGCATGCCGTGTGCCCGGACAGCGCCTTGGATGCCGTCGACCTGTTCCGAGGTTCCGTCGGTTGGATGCGCGAGGAATTTGCGATGCCGCAGCGGGCCAACGGTTCATCGTCGCATCCCGGGCGCGTCGCCATCGCGGGCCTGGGCACGGTGGGGCTCGCGGTCGCCAAGGCGCTTGATGATGGGGCGGTCGACGGCCTGGTTCTTGCCGCGGTCGCCGTCCGCAACGTCGCGAAGGCGCGACAAGCGCTCGCACCGCTGCGGCTGCCGCCAACGATCCTGGCTTCGGTGGACGAACTCGAGCCGCACGCCGACATCGTCGTCGAATGCGCGCCGTCCCACCTTCTTCCCGCGATCGTGCGGCCGTTCGTCGAGGCCGGCAAGACCGCGGTGGTCCTGAGCTGCGGCGCGCTGCTCGACAACCAGCACCTCGTCGAGATCGCCCGCGCGCATGGTGGCCAGATCGTCGTGCCCACCGGCGCGCTGCTCGGTCTCGACGCGGTCGCGGCCGCGGCCGAGGGCACCATCCATTCCGTCCGCATGATCACGCGCAAGCCGGTTCGCGGACTGCTCGGCGCGCCCTACCTCGTCGAGCACGGGATCGAGATCGCCGGCATCGCGGAGCCGGTGCGCGTCTTCCGCGGCAGTCCGCGCGAGGCGGCGCGGGGCTTCCCCGCCAATCTCAACGTCGCGGTGGCGCTTTCCCTCGCCGGCATCGGGCCGGACCGGACCACCCTTGAGATCTGGGCCGATCCGCACCTCGACCGCAACACCCATCGCATCGAGGTCGACGCCGACTCCGCGCGCTTTTCCATGTCGATCGAGAACATCCCGACGCAGGAGAACCCGCGGACCGGCCGCATCACGGCGCAGTCGGTCGTATCCTACCTGCGCAAGCTCGCCGCCCCGCTCCGCGTCGGGTCGTGAGCGACGGCGCCGCCGCTCCTTTGCCCGCGCGACGCTTGCTGTGTCCGCCGGGGGCGACCGCGATCCGCGACCGGGCGCCATTAGGCAATCCCGCCGCGTTCGGGTAAGTGCTTGGGCCATGGGCAAGGACGACGATCGTTTCAGCACGGCGGCGCGAGGAGAGGCCAAGGCTCTCGTCCGGGCGGAGGAACAGGTCGCCGACGCCGAACGGATGATCGCACGGCAGAAGATCCTTCTTGAGGAGATACGCTCCGACGGCCTGAGGACAACCGAGGCTGAAAGCTCCCTGGTGCGGCTTGAGGCTGCTGCCGTCGCCTTCAAGTCGCAGCTCGACGTGCTGATGGCGAAAGCCCGGCAAGGACGGGAGTGATCGCACGACCCGTGCGCCTGGACTACGCCCGCAGGAGCGCCAGGAGCTGAGATACGGCAACGGCCGGCGGTTCCGGCAGGACGTCCATCGATCGCGACAGGATGCCGAGCGGCGCAGCGACATCCCGCGTCTTGCACCGCGGCGCCGCGAAACGACTCGGCGCATCCTGGGCCAGCGCCGAGCCGCTCGGTGTCGGACGGCGACGCGGCCGGGTTCCAACCCCATTCCCTCACGGAAAAGCTTCATTACCGACGGCTCATAGGCTGATCTGTATGTGAGGTCGCGCAATGAGGCACATGCTTCTCAGCTTAGGTCGTCCTTGCGTCCATGGACATGGAGCAGGCCGCGACCAAGCAGTCGCAGCATCTCCGGCACCGTCGCGCTTGCTTGACGGTGTGAGGGCAGCGGCTTTGCCCGCCGTTGCCATCCTCGGGATCCTCGCCGGCCTCTGCTGCACCAGCATGCTCGACCACACGTCGGGGAAGCCTCGGCTTGCGCAAGCCGGCAGAAACATCCCCGGCACGACTGCCGGTCCGCAGTTGCATGCGACGTTCGTCGCGCACCGTGCGGCCGAGGCCCGTTAGGCGCCGGTGCTGAAACCGACCGCGAGGTCGGTCTCAGCACCTTGGAACCCACCCTTGCCACCTTCCCGACCCTCGGTGGTTTGTTGAGAACACCGCTGCCGCTCGGCACGGCCATCGGCATCCACACCGCCGGAGCCTATGGCTTGTCGATCATGGCGCTGCTGTTCCTGCCCGAGACCCGGGGTTAGGGATATCGTTGAAGCAAGCGAAGAGCCCGCGAGGTGGGCTGTGCAGCGCTCGTAGGCCGCGCCGTCCGACACGAGGTATCCATGCCCCACACCGTTGCGAGCACCTGCTGGGAATGCAGCGCCAAATGCGGATCGCTGCTGACCGTCGGCGATGACGGGCGCGTGGTGAAGGTGGCGCCCAACCCGGCCAGCCCAAGCTCGAAGGGTGCGTTCTGCGTCAAGGGCATGCGCGCCCTGCCGGAGTGGACCTACCATCAGGATCGGCTGCGGCACCCGCTACGCCGCATCGGTGCGCGCGGCGAGGGCCGGTGGGCTCGGATCGGCTGGGACGAGGCGCTCGATGAGATGGCCGAGCGCTTGGCGGCCATCCGGGACAGCTTCGGCGCGCCCGCGCTCGTCGGCGCGGTGAGCGGCGCCGCATTCAGCCGCGGCCCGATCATGGCACTGCTGATGCGCTCGCTCGGCTCACCGAACTGGATGATCAACCAGGACCTGTGCGGCGGCTGCCGTGCGGTGAGCGACAGGGCGACGGGCCTGGCCATCACCAACGGCGAGGATATCGACAACGCCCGCACGATCCTCGTCGTCGGCCACAACCCGGCCGCGGCCAACCCCGTCAAGTGGCTGGCGATCAAGCGCGCCAAGGCGCGCGGCGCCAGGCTCGTCGTGATCGACCCCTTCCGCACCGGCGCCGCCGAACTCGCCGACGTGTGGATGCGCCCGGACCCGGGCACGGACGGCGCCCTCGCCATGGCGATGATGCAGCGGATCATCGCCGCAGGTCGCCACGACGCCGCCTTCGTGCGCGATTGGTGCGTCGGCTTCGACGCGCTGGCCGAACGCGTCGCCCCCTACACCGTCGCCCGCGCATCCGCCCTCACCGGCGTTCCCGCGGCCGACATCGAGGCCGCCGCCGAGCTTTACGCCGACGGGCCGTCCTGCTTCGTCAGCGGCCACGGCATCGACGCCGCGAGCAACGGCGTGCAGACCTTTCGTGCCTTCCACTGCCTCGTCGCGATCAGCGGAAACCTCGACCGGGTCGGCGGCAACCGTCGCGCCAAGCGCCCAACCGGCTTCACCGGCTACATGGACCTGCTGCACGACCCGCGCTTCCGCCTGCCGCCGGAAGTGGAGGCGCAGACGATCGGGGCCGCGCAATATCCGCTCTGGGCGGGCGCGAAGGGATGGCAGACGGCCTGCCACAACACGTCCGTCATCGACGCGATCCTCACCTCCAAGCCCTACCCCGTGCGGGGCATGTACGTCAGCGGCGTCAACATCGCCGTCATGTACCCCGATACGCGGCGCACGCTGGAGGCGCTTCGCTCCCTCGACTTCCTTTGCGTCGCCGCGCAGACCATGACGCCGACCGCGGCGGTCGCCGATCTCGTCCTGCCCAAGACGACGACGCTGGAGGAGGAAGAGATCGACATCGATCAGTCGGCCCCCTGCCTCATCTACACGGCGCCGGCGTCGCGGCGCGTCGGCGAGGTGCGCTGCGACATGGAGATCGCGGCGGGTCTGATGACGCGCATGAGGGCGCAGGGCGCGCTGACGGCCGACCTCCTGCCCTGGGCGGACCAGGGCGCCTTCAACCGCTTCCTCGTCGGCACATCCGGCGTCGACGTGGACGCGCTGAAGCGCGACGGCTTCCTCGCCTTCCCCTATGCGGTGGGCGACTTCGCCGCCCAGGTGTTCAAGACGCCGAGCGGCAAGGTGGAGTTGGCCTCGACCGTTATGGCCGAGTCCGGCCTCGACGCGATGCCGGACTACGTCCCACCCTTGTACAAACGATCGGGCGATGGCGCCGCCGCAGACTTCCCGCTCGTGCTGCAAACGGGGCAGCGCGAAAAGACCTACCACCACTCGCGCTTCCGCGAGCAGGCATGGGCGCGCAAGGTTTCGCCCGAGCCGACGGTGTGCGTTCACCCCCTCACGGCGGAACGGCTCGGCGTCGCCGACGGCGACTGGGTCGCCGTGGAGACGCAGGCGGGCGCGGGGCCGTGCAGGCTCCGCGTCGAGGTCACCGACCGGACGACGCCGGGCGTGGTGACGACCGGCATCGGCTGGTGGCGGCCGGAGGGTGCCGGGCCGACCTTCGACGCGCTCGACATCAACGTCAATGCGGCGCTCACCTATCAGGGCCCGATGGATCCCGCGACCGGCTCGGTGGACACGCGGTACCTGCCCTGCCGCCTCCGCCGCCTCGACGCGAGCACACCGGACGCAGCGCGCACCATCCATTCACCCCTCGAAGCAGCCTGAGAACCAATCATGATCCGACACCTCCGACCCGGCGATCGATTGAGCGGCGGAACCGTGCACGGCGGACTCGCGTACCTGTCCGGCCAGGTGCCCGACGATGGGTCGGCCGACATCACGGAGCAGACAAAACAGGTGCTGGCCAAGATCGACCGCTTGCTCGCCGAGGCGGGCACGGACAAGACCAACATCCTGTCGGCCACCATCTGGCTGCCCGATATCGGCGACTTCGCACGCTTCAACGCCGTCTGGGACGCCTGGGTGTCGAAGCCTGGGCCGGCGCGCGCCTGCGTCGAGAGCCGGCTGGCCAATTCCGCCTACAAGGTCGAGATCGGCATCATCGCAGCTTCAGCTGCATAGCATCGCAGCGGCGCTACAATGACGACGTGTGCACGCAGGCTCGGGTGCTCGTCCGACATGGAGCGTGCTGCCTGCCTCCGTCAGCGTCGGGTCGGCACCGGTCTCGCGGCCGGTGACGCGTTCTGACCGGATGGCGAACGTCGGCTTCCGGGCGCGGCGGCAAGCACCCTCGACGATTCGGCCTGCGCGGCGAGCGCCGCCACGCTCTCGTCGACGCCTCGCTCCCGCAACGCCGCGGCCAGGGCCGAGGTGAGCGACGCCGTCTTGATGCGCTTCTCTCCGTGCCAGTGAGCCTTGGGCGGCGTGCGGATCGGCGCACCAACCCGCTCTCCCCGCCGGACCGCAGCGTCTATGGTCATCCCGCGACGTCGGATGGCAAGGTGGAACGATGGCACGACGAGCGACGCTGACGCAGGACGCCTTGGTCGCGCTCGGCGGCGAAAGGCTGGCAAAGCTCATCGTCAACGAGGCGCAGCACAACGCGCCTTTCAAGAGGATCGTCACCGCCGCGCTCGCGGGCGCCAAAGGACCGACCGCCGTGGCGGCCATCGTCGACCGACGCCTCGCCAGCCTGGAACGCGCACGGGGGTACGTCGACTGGAACAAGCGCAAAACCTTCGCCGCCGACCTGAAGGCGACGGCCTCGACCATCGTCGACGAACTCGGCGGTGCCGACCCGGCCGCCGCCACCGAGCGCGTGCTGCGCTTCCTCGCCGCCGCCGAGCACGTTTTCGAGCGCGTGGATGATTCCTCGGGATCGGTGCAGGTGATCTTTGAAGGCGCGGCCGGTGCCATGCCGCCCCTGGTCGCGCGGATGGCGAGCGAGGACAGGATGAGCCTCGTCGAGCGCATCGTCCCATCGCTGCTCGCCGACGACCATGGCCTGATCGACACCGCGGCTCACGGGATGCTCCCTGTTCTCGCGGCCGAGGAACTCGCCGCGCTCGACGTCGGCCTGGAGCGGGCGCTTGCCTCGACAAGAGCGACGCGGGACTGGCACCAGCAAGCTCGGCGCGACCGCCTGCTCCGGGCGCGGCAGGCGATCGCGGACGTCGCGGCAGACGTCGATGCCTTCATCGCCCTCGAAGCGCAGCGCCCGGAGCCGACGCAGGACAGCCTCGGCATTGCGGAGCGCCTGCTGCAGGCGGGTCGCACGGCGGAAGCGCTGGATTGGGTTCGCAGACCACGCCGCCCCGGCTTGCGCGCGATGTCGTTGGAGGACGTGGCGGACGGGGCTGCCGCGACCGACGTCTTCGCCCACCGGCAGATCCGGCTTGAAATCCGTATCCTGGCGGCACGCAAGGACATCGACGCGGCGCAGCGGCTGCGCTGGGCGACGTTCGAGACCAGCCTCGACGTGGACCTGCTCCGCGCGTACATCGCCGCGCTCCCAGACTTCGAGGACGAAGAGGCGCTCGAGCGCGCCTTCGCCCACGTCGCCGCGCACCCGCAGCGCTATCGCGCCCTCGCCTTTCTCCTGACCTGGCCGCGTCTCGACCTCGCGTCCAAGCTCGTCCTCGGCCATGCCGACGCTTGGGATGGCCGGTATTACGAGACGCTGGCGCCGGCGGCCGAGGCTCTGGAGCACGACCAACCCGCCGCGGCGACGGTGCTGTACCGGGCGCTTGTCGACGACATACTTGGGCGGGGCCGCTCCCCGGCCTACGGCCATGCCGCGCGCTACCTCGCCACGCTCGCCCTCATCCATGTCGACGAGGTCGCCGCCGCGGGGCTTGCCGGCCACCCGGCCTATTACGACGCGCTCAAGCGGGATCACGGACGCAAGTACGGGTTCTGGGGCCTTCTGAACGATGCCGGCTGAACTGCTCCCAGCGCCACCATCGTCCAAAAGGCCATTCCCGTCACGATGAACGCCCGGTTCAGGGGATGGTGTCGGGTGTTTGGAACGACGTCGACGGGCGCGAAACGGTTGATGGGTCGGTCGCCTTCACCGCAAGCCGCGGAAGGCGGCCCGCACCTCGTCGATGAGGAGGCCCGGCGTCGAAGGCGCCGAACTGGACGCTGCGCGGCCGGTGCGATCAGCTGGTGTTGGCGGTCGAGACCGCACCGGGTCGCACCGGATGCAGGCCGCACGATCCGATCGGCCGGCGCGTCAAGGTCAGCACGCAAACCGCGCCGCAGATGAGAAGCACGCCGGCGACGACGAAGGCGACGTCGTAGCTCCCGGTCAGCTGAATGACGTAGCCGGTGACGATCGGAGCCATCAGCCCGAAGATGTTCCCGCCGACGATCACGAAGGCCATCGCGACCCCGATGTTGCGCGGATCGGGGAGCAGGTCGTTGACGAGCGAAAAGGTGAGCGAGGTCGTGGAGGCGATGCAGCTCAACGACAGCGCGACCAGCGCCAGGATCAGCCAAACCTGGTCAACGAGCGGCGCGAGAAGGATCACGGAGGCCAGGACGAGCGTGGTCGCGATCACGGTTCGTCGCTTCCCGTGCCCGACCTCGCCCCCGAGCAGGTGATCGCTCAAGCGGCCGATGCCGATGCACAGCACGACGGCGACGGCGTAGGGTATCGCGGCGTACAGTCCCGTCTTGGCGATGGTCAGCCCCTTCGTGGTCTGAAGGTAGCTCGGAAGCCACGTCAGGAAGAGGTACTGAGAGTACACGTTGCACCCCATGGTGAGGGCGAGACCCCACAGCGTCGTCCCGCTCGAAAGGAGCCGGAGCAGGCCCGTGTCACCCGCGCCCGGTGCCGCGTTGCCGGTGCGTTCGGCGAGGATCTTCGCCCGCTCGCCCTCGCTCAGCCAAGCGGCGTCCTCCGGCCGCTTGAACCACACGAGCCAGCAGAACAACCAGAGCGCTCCGAGGCTGCCGGCGATGAAGAACAGGCTGCGCCAGCCGAAGGCGGCGATGATGGGGCCGGCGAGGAGCGCACAAAGCGCCGGACCCGCATAGGCGCCGCTGTTGAAGGCCGCGTTCATCGTGCCGCGTTCGGACGCCGGCATCCACTCGCGGATGACCCGCGCGCCCGTCGGGTTGGTGCTCGCCTCGCCCGCGCCCATGGCGAGCCGGGTCGCGAGCAGCGTCGCGAAGCCGGACGCGAGCCCCGTCAGGGCGGTGGCGACCGACCACAGGCCCAACCCGACGCCGGCGACCCGCTTGGCGCCGTAGCGGTCGACCAGCAGACCCATCGGGATCAGGCCGAGCGTGTAGGTCCACAGGAAGGACGAGAACAGGTAGCCGAGCGCGACGGGGCTGAGCCCGTACTCCTTCGCGATCGGCCCGGCGGCGAACGACAGGGTGACCCGGTCGACGTAGTTGATCATTGCCAGGGCGAACAGCAGCAGCGCGACCCAACCCCGCTTGAAGGGCATGACGTTTTCCCACGCTTTCCCGGCCGCGGACCCGCGGGCAGGGGACCTGCGGGCGGTGGCGATCTGTCGTGGACGCCCTTGCGCCGACGCTGGCGCAAGCGCAAGCCCGATCTGTCGGCGGATCTCCCAGTCACGGAAGCTCACGAGCTGCGCCTTCGAGGCGCTCTCGCTCGTACTGCAGGTGCATCGAAGCGGCGGGCTCGCGAGCGTCTGCACCGGGGCACGGCCCGCGCGACCCCAGATGGCCGAAGCGGTCGCTGTTGAAGCGCTCGGCCTCATCCTCCTCCGCTGGGGATGGCGCAGGCCAGGGCTGCCATCTCGACGATGGTCCTGAGCGGCACGCCGCCGAACGCGGCCGCCCGCCGGACTGCACGCGCGATCGTCTGCGCTGGCGGACGTCCTGCTTTCGAGACGATCCGACGAAGGTAAGCGGACCCTCGGTAAAAGCAATTGAAGGCATAGGACGCAGGCGATCGGCTATCCGTCGCTGTTATTAGCCTATGTTAAAATACCGCGAGACTTCGGCTTGAAAACAGACAAGCATATGACGTCGACGCTCGCATCCACGCTGTCATTCTTAGCTTATGTTAAGTCCATGCGGGAAGTAAAACGCAGGCGAAAACTGCGCCTCTAATTCTTTGTTCACCATAGGCCCGCTTAGTCCGAGGTGGAAGACGGTTTAGCCACGTCGGTGATCAATGGCCCGCAGCGAATCTTTACGTCACGTGCTCCTGCGTTCATCGGCGCTGATCGGGGCGGGTTGCGCAATGCTGGGCGCCGGCCCGGCATCGGCCGCTGGCGCGCTCGACACGCTTTCCTCTTGGGACGGCGGCAACAGCGTGTCTTCGTGGGGCGTGGGCGGTCCGACGCCGACCTACGGCGAGAGCTTCACGGCGACGGCTGGGACGACCCATGCCTCAAGCATCAACTTCTTCATCACGTCGGGGGGTGCCGCTGCCGTCGTCAACTACCAGGCCTTCGTGTACCAGTGGGACGGCAGCGAGCTTGTCGGGCCGGCGCTCTACGCTTCGCCCGTCATGACGCTGAGCACGCCCGCCAGCGGCAGCTTCGTCAGCACGCGCACCATGCTGGACGCCCAGCTCGTGCCCGGCAATCAGTACGTCGTGTTCTACACGACGCAGACCCCTCCGCAGACGGCCAATCCCAGCTTCAACTGGGGCATCCTGCCCTCGCGGGTCGATTCCGGCGGCACGTTTGTGTACTCCAACGGCGACGCCTTCAACGGCAGCTGGGATGGCGTCGGCTGGTCAGCCAACCTTGCCATGCAGCTCCAGTTCTCTGACCCGCTTCGCTGGGACCCGGCCAGGGCGGCGGGCTCGGCCAGCGGTGGCTCGGGCATCTGGGACAATGGCGGCAGCAGCTGGAAGGACGCCGGTCTCACCGGCAACCAAGCCTGGAACGCTTCGTCCGCGATCTTCGCCGGCGCGGCGGGGCAGGTCACGGCAAGCGGCGACATCACCTTCCAGCAGTTGCAGTTCTTCACCGACGGCTATTCGATCGCGGCGGCGCCGGGTAGCCGCCTGCTGCCGGACGGCATCGCCTCGGTCGAGACCGACGCCGGGGTGACCGCCACCATCTCCGCCCCGATCGCCGGTCTCGGGGGATTGGTGAAATATGGTCCGGGAACGCTGGTCCTGTCGGGCGCCAACACCTACTCCGGCGGCACCGCACTCTCCTCCGGGACACTCCAGATCGGGAGCGACACGGTCGGCGGCCCCGGCGCGATCGCGTCGTCTGCCTTGGGAACGGGTGCGCTCACCTTTGACGGCGGCACGCTCCAGGGCGGCGGCGATTTCACCGTCGCCAACGCGGCATTCGTCAACATGAGCGGGGGCACGATCGACGCTGCCGGGCATACCTTCACCTACGCCGGCACGATCGGGGACGGCAACGGGCCGGGCAGCCTCACCATCGCCGACCCGGCAGGCCTCGGCGGCACCGTTGTCCTGTCGGGTGCCAACACCTACTCCGGTGGAACGACGCTGTCGGGCGGACGCCTGCGCGTCGGGATCGACACGGACGGCAGCCCCGGCGCGATCAACGCGTCGGCGATCGGTACCGGCACCCTGACCTTCGACGGCGGCACGCTGCAGGCCGGAGGCGACTTCACGCTCGCCAACGCGGCGCAGATCAACGCCACCGGCGGCACCATCGATGCCAACGGGCACACCTTCACCCATGCCGGCACGATCACGGACAATTGGAACAACTACGGCCCGGGCACCCTGACGATCACCGACAGCTCAGGATCCAGCGGCACCGTCGTGCTGTCGGGTGCCAACACCTATTCCGGTGGAACGACGCTGTCGGGCGGACGCCTGCGCGTCGGGATCGACACGGACGGCAGCCCCGGCGCGATCAACGCGTCGGCGATCGGTACCGGCACCCTGACCTTCGACGGCGGCACGCTGCAGGCGGGCGGCGCCTTCACGATCGCCAACGACGGCCTGCTCAACGCCGCAGGCGGGATCATCGACGCGAACGGATACACCTTCACCTACTCGGGTGCGATCGCGAACGGCGACGGGACGGGGAGCCTCGCGATCGTCGACTCGGCCGGCACGGCGGGAACGGTGGCCCTGGCCGGGGCGAACGGCTACACCGGCGCAACGACGATCGCGGCCGGCGCGACCCTGGCCTTGACGGGTGCCGGCTCGATCGCGGGCTCGAGCGGCGTCGCCTTGGCAACGGGCGGCACCTTCGACATCTCCGGCGCGGCGAACGGCGGCGCAACGATCACCACCCTTGCCGATGCGGCGATCGGCCAGGCCGGCGCGGTGAGCCTCGGCAGCAACACGCTCACCGTGAGCGGCGGGTCAACGAGCTTTTCCGGCTCACTCGGCGCCGTGGGCGACACCGGCGGCTTCACAGTGGCGGGCGGCACGCAGACGCTGTCGGGCGCGGTCGCCAACTATGGCGGCGCGACCGCGATCGAGGCGGGGGCGACACTTAGGCTCACCGATGGCGCAAGCCTCGCAGCCTCGAGCGGCGTCACGGCCAACGGCACGCTGAACCTGTCCGGCAATGGCGCGACAAGCATCGCGGCGCTTTACGGCAGCGGCACCGTGATGCTCGGCGCCAGCACGCTCGGCGTCGGCGCGGGCACCTTCTCCGGCACGCTCGGTGCGGCGGGCGACACCGGCAGCCTGACCAAGACGGGTGCCGGCACCTTCACCTTTGCCGGCGGCAACTACGCCGGCGCCACCACCGTGCTTCAGGGCACGCTGGTGCAGACCGGCGCCACGGCCAATGCGTCGGCGGTCGGGATCGCGGCGGGCGCCACCCTGCAGACCGGCGCCGCCAACGTGCTTGGCCCCAGCGCCGTGGTCATCGACAACGGCACGCTCGCCTTGAACAACCATAGCCAGACGATCGGCTCGCTGGTCGGCGACGGCACCGTCCAGCTCGGGACCGCCACCCTGACCTACACGGCCGCGACCGGCACCTTCTCCGGCAGCATGGTCGGGACAGGCGGCCTGACCAAGGCAGGCTCGTCCACCTTCACCGTGTCCGGCGCCAGCACCTTCAGCGGCGCGGTCAAGGTCGACGGCGGCACGCTGGAGGTCGACGGCTCCATCACTTCCAACGACATCGCGGTGAACGCGGGCGGCACCCTGTCCGGCGCCGGCACGATCGGCGACCCCATCATCAACGCCGGCGGCACGCTGGCTGGCGGCAATGCCGCCAATCCCTACGGCACGCTGACCATCAATGGCCCGCTCACCTTCCAGCCGGGCTCGTTCTACGACGTCGCGATCGGCTCGGCGCAGAACAGCTTCGTGAAGGTGAACGGCGTCACCACGATCAACGGCGGCACGGTGCAGGTCGCGGCTGGCAGCGGCATCTACAGCGTCAACCAGCGGTACACGATCCTCACGTCGAGCGACGGCGTGACGGGCCGCTTCGACACCGCCGTGGCGACCAACCTGGCGTTTCTTGCGCCCAGCCTCTCGTATGATGCGAACGACGTCTTTTTGAGGCTGGTGCAGGCCAACGCGTTCCGTTCGGCCGCCAGCACGCACAACCAGGTCGCGGTGGCGGGTGCGCTCGACAACGGCGCCCGCATCGTGGCGCCGAACTCGGGCGGTGCCGCCGTGATCGGGGCGTTGAACCAGCTCACGGTGGCGCAGGCCCGCGCCGCCTTCGACAGC
>CAXTFM010000014.1:0-43593 GCA_964243435.1 uncultured Beijerinckiaceae bacterium | reverse complement strand
GGGCTACGGTGGGGGCCGGCGCGGGCGTCACGGGTGCCGCGGTCGGCACCGGTGCGGGGGCGGCGGCGGGCGCCGGGGTCGTCGCCGTCGGGGTCGTTGCGGCGGGCGCGGGTGCGCCACCGGCCTTGTCGGCCCGGACCTGGGCCGCGCACTGCTTGTAGTACTGGTTGTAGGTCAGCCCGGCCAGCGTGTTGGCGGACTTGGCCGCCTGATAGCGCGTGGAACACTCCTTCTGCACCGCGGAGGCGGCAAAGGACGCGGTCGGGGCGGTGAGGGCGGCGAGGGCCGCCAGCGGCATGATGAGGCGCATGGGATCGAACTCTTCGCAACGGGCGTCGATCGCCCGATCGTCATACCAAGCCTGTCGCGTTTCCGCCGGAGCGTCAAACGGTTGAACGCCCTCGCGCACGGCGAAAAGGTCGTACGTCGCACAAACGGCATTACGCCGCCCTCGCGCGAACCCTAGGCCTGTTCCGCGGTTCTCCGGCCAAGGTCGGCCGAAGCTGCCGCCGGAGATCAGCATGAGCCAAGCGACGCCGAACCTGCCGGTGGCTGCCGGACGCGTGACACGCGCAGGTGGCGCAGGGCTGCCCGATGCGGAGCTCCAGGCCTTGGCCAAGGCGGTCAGGGCGCTGGAGCACACCAATGTCGCGACCCGGATCGCGCAGGCTGTCGGGCGCCGGCTCGGCACGGTGGGGCGGTTCCTTCCCCCCGGGATCTCCGGGGTGGTGAACAGGGCGGCGGAGAGCGCGATCAGGTCGGCGCTCGGTGTCGCCATCGGCTCGCTGACCAAGAAGCCGCGCGGCGATTCCCGCCGCCTGCACCGTGCGCTGGCTGCAGCCTCCGGCGCGGCGGGCGGGGCGTTCGGCCTGTCCAGCCTGCCGCTGGAACTGCCGGTTTCGACGGTCATCATCCTGCGCTCCATCGCCGACATTGCCCGCAACGAGGGCGAAAACCTCGCCGACCCAGACGTTGCGCTGGCCTGCCTGGAGGTGTTCGCCTTCGGCGCCCGCGACGCGTCGCACGACAAGGACGCGCAGATCATCGAGAGCGGCTACTTCGCGACGCGCAGCCTGCTGGCGAAGACGATCAGCGACGCCAGCCAGTACATGCTGGCGCACGGGCTCGGCGACCACGCCGCGCCGGCGCTGGTTCGCTTCGTCGCCCAGATCGGCTCGCGCTTCGGCATCGTGGTGTCGGAAAAGCTTGCCGCTCAGGCCATGCCAGTGGTCGGCGCCGCTGGGGGTGCGGTGGTGAACTACGCCTTCGCCGACCACTTCCAGTCACTCGCCTTCGGTCACTTCACCGTTCGTCGGCTGGAGCGCCTTTACGGCGGCGAACTGGTCCGCGCCGAGTACGATCGCCTTCTCGGCGCAAGCAAGGGCGCAGCCTACGCGTGACGCGATGAACCGGACGGCTTGTCGGGCGTTGGTGCGGCAAAAGGGGACAAGTTCAGATGGCTTTCAATCGATCGAACGTGAAGTTCGTGAGCGCCGTGCTCGGCGCCGGAATGACGTTCGCTGTACCGGCATCCGCGCAAGCCGGTTTTTTCGAGCAGCTTTTTGGCATCGCACCGCAAGCTTCGCCGTTTGAAAGCGGCCGCTCCTACGAGGCTCCTGCACGTCCGTTGGAGCAGAGGAGCACGCCCCATCATGCGAGGAAGCACGTCGCGGACGCAAAGCCGAACCGGCAGAAGCCAACCGATCTTTTCCATGACGCCTCGCTTCGACCTGGCGATGCAGTGATGATGAAGGACGGTATCCACGTCTACCAGGGCGAGGGCGGGTCAGTGCATGACGGGCGCGACTTCGTTGCCGTCGACGCATCGCGAGAATTGAACGGCAGGGAGCGCGCGGCGCTCGTCGCCCTCGACACCACGCGCAACGATCCGTTGCGCGGTCGCGAGGTGCAGCCCGACACGCTGGCGTCCGGGCGCTCCGCCGCGGTCGGTGCGCCGGTCAGTGCCGGATTCAAAATCACCGATGCGCGCGGGGCGTCGGTGCGCTACGTCGGGCCTTGAGCGCTCGCGAAGGCTTTAGGGTAAACTCTCGTCGGCTAGCTGGCCGCAAGCGGCGCGCGCCGCAAGCACCTTTGCCGCCAGAGCACGGGTGACGCGTTGTCCGTCGGCCAGCGCCTCCTCATCAACGGCGGCGACGAATTTACTTGCTGCTGCTAGCGACTGATCGCAGTGCCGCGCGATGAATTTCACCAAACCGTCCGCAATAAGGAGCTGACGGTCGGCGAACAGTTTAACCAGCACGGATTTCAAGAGGGTCTCATCGGGATGTCCGATCGCGACGCTTGGCGCAAGCCGTAGACGAGACAGCAGGTCGGGTGTCTTGAGCCCCCAGCGATCCGGCGGCTCACGCGCGGTGATGAGCAAGGTGCCACGCATTTCCCTTACCTGGTTGAGTAGATGAAACAGACCCGCCTCGTCTGGATGTAAGCGGTCGCAATCCTCGATCAGGATGGAGTCACGTGCAAAGTGGCCGGCGGGGCCGTCGACCACCTTGCACGTCCTTGCTCGCGCCTGCACGGCCCAGATATGGGCGAGGTGCGTCTTGCCGCAGCCCGCTGGGCCGAGAAGGAGGAGCACCCGATCTGGCCACGCTGCTGGCCAGCCGCACAGGGTCGCGTGCGCCGCTGCATTGCAAGGCGCCACCAAAAAGTCGTCGGCGTCGAATGAAGGCGCTCGCGACAAATCGAAGACGAGTTGACGGAGCGGCGCGCCGTTCCGTTCGGCATCGCGGGACATCACGCCGATTGCTGCGACATGGGTCGCGTCTCGGCGGACCGCGCTTCGAGGACCGGTCGGGCCTCGTTGGAGGGCAGGTGACCCGCATAGATCGGGCTTTCACGGTACCGGCTGGTCGCGAAGCGCAGCAGCACGCCGGTCGCCGAGGCGACGGGCACGGCGACGAGCAGGCCGGTGAAGCCGAACACGTTGCCGAACCCGAGCAGCGCGAAGATGATCCACACGGGATGCAGCCCAACCTTGTCGCCGACGAGCTTGGGCGACAGCACGTTGCCTTCAAGGAACTGGCCGACGAGCACGATGCCGAGCGCCTCGGCCGGCAAATGCCAGCTCGGCCAGCCCTGAACGGTCGCGATGAGCAGCGCCAGCACGAGCACGACCAGCGAGCCGATATAGGGCACGAAGCTCAGCACCCCGCCGATGATGCCGATCAGCAGGCCGAAATTCAAGGAGATCAGGCTGAGACCGATGCCATACCAGGCGGCAAGGAATAGGCACACCAGGAGCTGCCCGCGCAGGAAGCCGGCGAGGGCCCGGTCGATGTCGCGGGCGATGCCGCGGATGGTGTCGCGGTCGCGCGGCGGGATCAGGCCGTCGATCGCCGACACCATGCGCGGCCAGTCGAGCAGCACGTAGAAGGCGACCACCGGCGTAATGATGATCAGCGACAGCAGGTCGAGCAACGCCGCGCCGCGCGACAGCAGGCTGTTGGCGAAGGTGCCGATATAGGCCACGGCCTTGTTGACGTTGTCGCCGGCGGAATTCTTCAGTTCGGCCAAGCTGCCGCCGAGGCCGTAGCGGTCGAGCGTGTCGCCGATCCAACCATGCGTGACCTGCTCGCCGGCGCCGACCGCGAGCGCCTGCGCGCGTCCGACGAGGTCGGGGAGTGCCTTCGCGAACTCCGTGACCTGCCGCGCCAGCATGGGCGAGAACAGCGCGATAACGAGGGCGATGACGATCAGCGCCCCGAGGAGGATCACCGTCGTCGCCCCGGCCCGCCCGAGACGGACCTGCACCAACCTGTTGACGAGCGGGTCGAGCAGGTAGCCGACGACGAGCGCGACGATGAACGGCATCAGGATCGCGCTGAACAGCCACAGCAGGAAGGCGAGGACGACGCAGAACGCCATCCAGAAGACGGCCTTCCAGCCGAGAACGACGCGTCTTTCCAAGGATCCGACCCCGTCGCGGCAAGCCGACGCGCGCGGCACATCAAATGGCAGCGCCTCCAGCCAGCGTCAATGCGAACCTCGCGACGGAGTAAATCCTGCCGCAACGTCGTCGGTGCTCTCGCCGACCGAGCGGCTTGCCTGCGAAGAATTTGACGCCTAGGGCGTGCGCGCGGCACGGTCGTGCCGGACGCGAACAAGGCCTGGACAGATGAGCGAAACGCGGGCGGGCGGCCTCACCTATGCCGAAGCGGGCGTCGACATCGACGCCGGCAATGCCATGGTCGAGCGCATCAGGCCGCTCGTGCGCGCCACGCGCCGACCGGGCGCAGATGCCGAACTCGGCGGCTTCGGCGGGTTGTTCGACCTCAAGGCGGCCGGTTTCATCGATCCGATCCTCGTGGCCGCCAATGACGGCGTCGGCTCCAAGGTGAAGATCGCGGTCGACACGGGACGACACCGCACGATCGGCATCGATCTCGTCGCAATGTGCGTCAACGATCTCGTGGTGCAGGGGGCCGAACCCCTGTTCTTCCTCGACTACTTCGCCACCGGCCGACTGGAGCCGAGCGTCGGCGCGGCCGTGGTCGAGGGTATCGCGGCCGGGTGCCTTGAAGCCGGCGCTGCCCTGATCGGCGGTGAAACCGCCGAAATGCCGGGCCTTTACGCCGGGCGGGATTATGACCTCGCCGGCTTCGCCGTCGGCGCGGCCGAGCGCGGCGCCTTGCTGCCCCGCCCCGACGTCGTGGCCGGGGACGTCATCCTCGGTCTACCCTCCTCCGGGCTGCATTCGAACGGCTTCTCGCTGGTGCGCCGCGTCGTCGCCGGACTTGGCCTTGCCTGGACGGACCCGGCACCCTTCGCCGACAGCGGCGACTTGGCCGACGCGCTGCTCGTCCCGACGCGGATCTACGTCAAACCTCTGCTCGCCGCGCTGAAGCGGCCCGGCATCAAGGCCCTTGCCCACATCACCGGCGGCGGCTTCCCCGACAACATCCCGCGCGTGCTGCCGGTGGGATGCGCGGCGCGGATCGACCTCGCCGCGATCCGTGTACCACCGGTGTTCGGCTGGCTCGCCAGCCACGGCAAAATCGCGCAGGCGGAGTTGCTGCGCACCTTCAACTGCGGCATCGGCATGGTCGTCGTCGCCGCTGCGGATACGGCCGACGCAGTGGCGGAGGCCCTTGCGAGGGTTGGCGCGCCGGCGGTGAGGCTAGGCCACGTCGACGAGCGCGGCGGCGGCGCGGCGGTGACCTTCACCGGGCGGCTCGCCCCGTGACCACCGCACGGCGCAAGCGGACCGCCATCCTCATCTCCGGCCGCGGCTCCAACATGGACGCGCTGATCGCGGCGGCGCGGGCGCCGGACTACCCCGCGGAGATCGCGCTCGTGCTGTCGAACCGCCCAGACGCGCCCGGCCTCGGCCGTGCCAAGCAGGCCGGGGTGGCCGTCGCCGCGGTCGACCACAAGATCTTCGCCGGGCGTGAGGACTTCGAGCGCTCCATGCATGCCGTGCTCGAGATCCACCGCATCGAGCTGATCTGCATGGCCGGCTTCATGCGCCTGGTGACGCCATGGTTCGTCAGGCAATGGCAAGGTCGCATGCTCAACGTCCACCCCGCTCTGTTGCCGGCCTTCCGCGGGCTCGACACGCACGTGCGCGCGCTGGAAAGCGGCGTGAAGATTCATGGCTGCACCGTGCACTTCGTGGTGCCGGCGATGGACGAGGGGCCGATCCTCGCGCAGGCGGCGGTGCCGGTGCTGGATGCGGACACGCCCGACACGCTCGCGCGTCGGGTGCTCGCCGAGGAGCATCGCATCTACCCCTTCGCCCTGGCGCTTGTGGCTGGGGGAGCCTACGCCATCGACGGCAACCGCGTCCTCCAAACGGCGCCGGGCGCCTAGCCGACGATCTCGTTGGCGGAAAACCATTGCGTGATCTCGTCCCCGGCCGTGTCGACGGCATCGGAGCCATGCGCCGAGTTCTCGCCGACCGACAGCGCGTGCTCCTTGCGGATCGTGCCAGGCGCCGCCTTCGCGGGATCGGTCGCGCCGAGCACGTCGCGGTAGGCCTTCACCGCGTCCTCGCCTTCCAGCACCTGTACCACAACGGGGCCGGCGGTCATGGTCTCGACGAGTTCGCCGAAGAAGGGGCGTGCCTTGTGGACGGCGTAGAAGCTTTCCGCCTGCTCCCGGGTCATCCGCACGCGCTTTTGCGCGACGATGCGCAAGCCGGCCGTCTCAATGAGGGCGTTGATGGAGCCCGTCAGGTTTCGGCGCGTCGCGTCCGGCTTGAGGATGGAGAAGGTACGTTCGATCGCCATAGGTGAGCCTGCGCGCGATTGGAGAAGGGCGCCCGCTTCTAGCCAGGGGGGTCGGGCAAGGCAAGCGAGCCGCTCCGCCGCGCGCGCGGGCGTGCAACCAAAAGGGCGAGGGCCAGCGTGGCAAGCAGGGCGGCAGGCGCGAACAGCGCGTCGAGGTGGAACCGCGGGGTGAGCAGCGCGCCGCCGAAGGCGCCGCCGGTGAAGCCGAGGATCACCGCGCCGAGATCGCGCGCTTCGGCGAGCTTCGCCGCGCTCGGCGGCGTGAGCCCCGCGAGGATCGCGCCCGTCAGGACCTGGAGGTTGCCGGTCATGAACGCGGAATTGTAGGTGCGCGCGCCGAGGTTGCGGAACATCGTGTTCTGCACGGCTGTGGTGAACGTGATGAGCGGCACCAGCAGATGGTCGTCGAGGTTATGTGCCAGACGCGCGACGGCGCCGAACGTCGCGATCTCGACCGCGAGTGCCGCGAGGTGGGAGCGGCCGCGCAAGACGTGGCGCACGCGCTCGCGCATCAGTACCTGGGCGACGACTACGCCGGCGACATAGGCGACGATCGGCAGCACGTAGAGGCCGATGCTGCGCTCGCCGGCGAGGTAGATGCCGAGCAGCACCATGTTGCCGGTGACGAAGCTGGCGAACACGTGGCCGTGGCCGACATAGGCGAAGGCGTCGAGGAAGCCGGCATTTGCAGAAAGCACCACGGCGGTGGCGAGGCTGTCGGGGCGAAGCAGGGGCGGGGATGGCGCCGCGGCCCGCGCCGGGCTGCCGACGGCAGATCCGCTCACGCCGCCGCCGTGCGGTACGCCCGGCGGCCGGCGAGGCTTGCCGCGTTGAGGCCGGGAAGCCGGGTCGGGTCGGCAACCACCTCCTCGGCGGTCGCGACCGCGGCGGCGAGTTGTTCCACGCTCATGTGACGCACGGCTGGCGGCTTCACCGTCGCCGTCCACGGCGCACCGGCGGCGGCATCAAGACACACGCGCATGAAGCAGTGGTCGAGGTGGATCGGCCAGCGCTGCGCGGCGGCCATCGCCGGCAGCACATGGCGCGTCAGCCCATACCAGCGCACGACCAGGGGGTCGCGCCGTGAACCGTCGTCCGACGCGCCCTTCATCGTGTCACTACTCCTCGACCTCGACCGCCGGACGGTCGTCACCCTTGGCCTCCTCGACCTTCCAGCGACCGTCGGCGTCCTGGTACTCGATGGCTTCGTCGTCGCCGGCGCGGCGCTGCTCGGTTGCCGCCGAGGCGGCGGCGGAATGCGCGGCGTCGCGCGTCGCGAATGTTTCGGAAAACACGTCGCCGACCTTGTAAGCCCAGCCGCCGTCATGCTCGACCACGGCGTAGGTGACCTCCGTCATGTCCTCTCCTTTTGCTGCCTGGATGATTCCACGTGCGCCGCTGAACGGACGTGCGGCGGCGCGGTTCCGCACCCCATCATCCGGCGCAGCGCGGTCACCGCAGATCGCGGGGATCAGGAAGGAAGCCGTCCCTGTTGGGCATGCGCACCTGGGGCAAGCTTCGCGCATCGATCACGTCGGTCGGCGCGATGACGTGGCCAGATGCGAGAACGTAGGCGACGACCGCGTAAACCTCATCGTCGCTGAGCGACCCCGGTGCGTTGAACGGCATGGCCCGTTTGACGTAGTCGAACAGCGTCGTCGCGTAGGGCCAGTAGCTTTCGACGGTCTTCACCGGCTTGGCCGACGCCAGCGTGCCGCGGCCGCCGACGAGCGCGGGGCCGTCCGACGCCGGGACGCCTTGCAGCGTGGCGCCGTGGCAGGCGACGCAGCTGTTGTCGAAGACGGCGCGCCCTTCCACGGCGGTGCCGTGTCCCAGCGGCAGGCCGGCGCCGCTCGGCGGGATGGCGAAGGCGCCGGTAAGGTCGCCGGGCTTGACGGGCTGGCCGAACTGCGGCACCGCCGCGCCAACGGCCCGCGCCGGTGCCGACGCGGCGATCAGGACGACGAACGCGACGGTCCAGATGCTACGCCGCGACATTGCTGACGCTCCCGTCCGTGCCGACGGCCCAGGCTTGGATGCCGTTGTAGTGGTAGATGGACTGGGTGCCGCGCACCGCCGTAAGCGCGGCACGGGTCGGCTGCACGCTGCCGGTTTCGTCCGTGCAGCGGCTGAGCAGCACGGCAGCGCCGCCATCCCATCGCCAGGGCAGCCTGAAGCGCACCGTGCAGATCGGCTCGGGCACGCCGTCGAGTACCGCGGTCGTCCAGCTGCGGCCGCCGTCGCTCGAGACCTCGACGCCGCGCACCCGTCCGCGCCCCGACCAGGCCAGGCCCGTCACCTCGTAGAAGCCGGGACCGGGCAGGCGCATGGCGCCCGACGGGAACGTGATGACGGACTTGGCGTCCATTGCGAACACGAATTGCCAGGCGCGGCCGTCGCGCATGAGGTCGGTGTATTTCGAGGTTTCCTCGCGCGTCATGAACGGTTCGCGGCTCACCTCCAGCCGGCGCAGCCACTTGATGTGGGTGTTGCCCTCGTATCCCGGCAGCAGCAGGCGCAGCGGATAGCCCTGCTCGGGCCGTAGCGCTTCGCCGTTCTGCCCGTAGACGATCAGAGCATCGTCCATCATCTTGGCGATGGGGATGGAGCGGGTCATCACCGCGCCGTCGGCGCCCTCCGCCAGCACCCACTGGGCGGCGGGGTCGATGCCGACCTGTTCGGCGACGTCGGCGAAGCGGACGCCGGTCCATTCCGAGGTGCTGAGCAGCCCGTGGGTTTCCTGCACCGTGCGTTCCGTCGGCTTCGCCCACTCGCTCAGCGTGTTGCCCGAGCACTCGATGAAGTGTCGGCGGTTCACCGCCGGCATGCGGCGGATGTCGGCCGTCGCGAAACGCTTCGGCGTCCGCACGAGACCGTGGACGACGAGCGCGTGTCGCGCTGGGTCGATGGTGGGAATGCCGTTGTGGTGGCGCTCGTAGTGCAGCCCCGACGGCGTTATGTTACCGACGAGCCGTGCAAGCGGCGTCAGGGTCGAGGTGGTGTAGCGGCTGTTGCCGTGGCTGGATTGGACGCGCACCGCGTCCTCGAACTGCGAGCGCGACCCGTAGCCGCCATCCTCGCCCGCCGGTCGGCCCTGTTCCTTTGTCGGATCGACGGCGACGTCGTAGTGCACCGCTCCTGGCGGCGCCGCTGCCGGATCGGCCCGCGCCGCCCGCGCCAGCAGCGGCGCGGCGGCGAGCGACGACCCCGCGGCGAAGAGCAGCCTGCGGCGGCTGGCACGGGGGCGCGGGAACATGCCGTCGCGGCAGTCGCAAAGGTTCGCGGTCGTCGGATCGCTCATCGGTGTCGCCTTGGCTGCATGCAGGCGCGGCATGGGCGTCGCCGCCGCGCCGTGCCGGGGAATTAGGATCTCCGCGGGGCGGGCGCAATCCATGCCGCAAGATGGACACATGCCGGTGGCGTCCGACGAGACACATGGGGTCGCGCCCCGCAGGCGTGCGGCCCTTGCCATCGCGCGCCGCCCGCGCGACAAGCCGGCGTGCTCCACATCAGCGACATCACCCTGCGCCTCGGTCCCCGCGTGCTCTTCGACCATGCGTCGGCGGCGCTGCCGGAGGGCGCGCGCATCGGCCTCGTCGGGCGCAACGGCACCGGCAAGACCACCCTGTTCAAGATGATCGCCGACGAGCTGCAGCCCGATGGCGGCGGTCTCTCGATCCCCAAGCAAATGAAGATGGGCCGCGTCGAGCAGGAGGCGCCGGGCGGCCCCGGCTCGCTGATCGACTTCGTGCTCGCCGCCGACGTCGAGCGGGCGCGGCTGATGGTGGAAGCGGACACCGCCATCGACCCCCACCGCATTGCCGAGATCCAGACGCGCCTCGTTGACATCGACGCCCATTCCGCCCCGGCGCGGGCGGCGCGCATCCTGTCCGGCCTCGGCTTCGACTTCGCCGCGCAGGAGCAGCCGCTGTCGTCGTATTCGGGTGGCTGGCGCATGCGCGTCGCGCTCGCCGCCGTGCTGTTCGCCGAGCCGGACCTGCTGCTCCTCGACGAACCCACGAACTACCTCGACCTGGAGGGCACGCTCTGGCTGATCGACTATCTCGGGCGCTACCCCGCGACGATCCTCGTCATCAGCCACGACCGCGACATGCTCGACGCAGTGTGCGACCATATCCTGCACCTCAACCACGCCAAGCTGACGCTTTGGACCGGTAACTATTCGAGCTTTGAAAGGCAGCGCCGCGAGGCGCAGGCGATCGAGCAGAAGCACAAGAAGAAGCAGGACGAGCAGCGCCGCCATATGCAGGCCTTCGTCGACCGCTTCCGCGCCTCCGCCACCAAGGCGACGCAAGCGCAGTCGCGCTTGAAGATGCTGGCCAAGATGGAACCGGTCGCCGCCCTGGTCGACGGCGAGGTGCTGCCGATCATCCTGCCCTCGCCGGAGAAGCCGCTTAAGCCGCCGATCATCGCATTGGACCGCGTCAGCGTCGGCTACGACGGCGTGCCGATCCTGAAGAACCTCAGCCTGACCATCGCCGACGACGACCGCATCGGCCTTCTCGGCAGCAACGGCAACGGCAAGTCGACCTTCGCCAAACTCGTTGCCGGACGGCTCGCCGCAATGGACGGCGACGTCCGGCGCTCGGGCAAGCTGGACGTCGGCTTCTTCGCCCAGCACCAGGTCGACGACCTCGACGAGGACGCCACACCCTACCAGTGCGTGGCGCCGCTGATGCGCGGCGCCGGCGAGGCGCAGGTCCGCGGCAAGTGCGCCCAGTTCGGCTTCCCCGCCACCAAGGCGGATACCAGGGTGGCGATGCTGTCGGGCGGCGAGAAGGCGCGGCTGCTGATGGGCTTGTCGACCTTCCACGGGCCGCATCTCATCATCCTGGACGAACCAACCAACCACCTCGACATCGACTCCCGCGCCGCGCTGATCGAGGCGATCAATGCCTACAAGGGGGCGGTGATCCTGGTCAGCCACGACCGCTACCTGCTGGATGCCTGCGCCGATCGGTTGTGGCAGGTTGCGAACGGGGGCGTGACGCCCTTCGACGGCGACATGGACGACTACAAGGCGATGATCCTCGGCTCGGAGGCGAAGCCGCGCAAGGCGGAAGTGCCCAGGTCCGCGGCGGCGCCACGGCCGCGCCCGCCGGCGCCGGCAACGAAGCGCCTCGCCGCGATCGAGGAGAAAATGGCGAAGTTCCAGGATCTCATCGCGCGCATCGATGCGGCGCTGAGCGACCGCGACGCTTTCATCGCGACCCCGCAAAGGGCGGCGCAGCTCGCCAAGCAGCGCGGTGAGCTGGCCAAGGCGCTGGCGGCGGCGGAGGACGATTGGCTCATGGTGTCGGCCGAACGGGACGCGGCGCAGTGAAAATTTGGCGGTGAAAGGTTTGCCTTGAAAGTCAGTCGGTGACGGCGCGCACGTCCCTCGATCGATTGCGGCCGACAGCGTCCCGAAGCTGGCGCGTGATCGGGTCGGCGTGCCTCGCCGCTATCGTCTTGGTCGTCCTCCACGCCGGCGCGCCTTACCTCATCAAGCGGAGCACGTTGCAGAGCGAGGTCGCCGCGCAGCTGCGCACCACCACCGGGCTAACGATCGAGATGCGGCACGCCCGCTTCGACCTGCTGCCCCGCCCGCGCGTGATCATGTCCGATGTCCGTGTCTCCGACCCGGCCGGGAGCCTCGTGGTCGATGCAACGCGCATCGTCGGCGACGTCCGGCTGCTGCCGCTGATCGTCGGACGCGTCGAACTCGCGGCCGCGAGCCTTGAACAGCCGCGCGTCGCGCTCAGCCTCGACGGTCCGCCGATGAATTCGGACACCACGATCGGCCGCGCCGTTCGTCGCGTCGCATCTTCGGTCGACGGATCCGACCGGCGCCTCGGCGCCGTGACCTTCGTCAACGGCACGATCGAGGTCACGCGGCGCGCGCAACAGGTCGCGCCGCCGCTGAACGAGGTCAATGCGACGCTGGATTGGCGCAACCTGGATACGGCCGCGACCCTTGTCGGCTCGCTGCGCGCCGCTGGCGTCGCCATCGACCTTTCCGCCTGGATCGCGCAGCCGTCGCGTCTTCTGCGCGGCGACCGCTCGGCGATCGTGGTGCGGGTCCATTCGGCACCCCTCGACATGTCGGCCAACGGCGACCTCGCGGCCGGCGACGGCGCCGGCTTCAAGGGTCGCGTGATCGCCTCGGCGCCCTCGCTCGCCGCCCTCGCCGCCCTTGCCTGCCCGGGCCTCGACCTTCCCGCGCCCTTCGCCGACGCTTCCCTCGACGGCAGCACGACGCTGCGCATCGACCGCGACGGCGTGCCGACGCTCGACTTGCAAAGGTTCGAGTTCCGAGCCGACGGCAACCGGTTCGAGGGCACGCTGGCCTATGTCGGCGGGGCGCGGCCGTTGGTGTCGGGCACGCTGGCGACCAGCCAGGTCTCGCTTGCCCCCTTCCTCGTCCACGCGCCATCGGCGACGGACGCCATGCGGCATTGGAGCACGACGCGCCTCGGCCCCGTCCGGCTCGACGCGGCCGATCTCGACCTGCGCGTTTCCGCCACCCGCCTGAGGATCGCGTCGACCTTCATCGACGATGCCGCCCTGTCCGTGATGACGCGCGGCGAGCGGCTGGAGTTCAGCCTCAGCGAGGGCAAGGCCTATGGAGGCGCCGTCAGGGCTCGCATCTCCCTCGGACCCGCGGCCGAGGGCCTCAACCTGCGCGCGGCCGCCACGCTGACGGACGGTGATCTCGCGGCACTGAGCTGGGACGGACTCGGACGACAGGTCGCGACGGGCATGCTGTCCGCGTCGGCGAACGTCGACGCGAGTGGCGACAGCGTGGCGGCGTTGATGCGCAACATGCAGGGCTGGGCCAGGAGCCGGGCGACCAGCGGCGACATCTGGAACCTCGCCGGCGCATCGAACGAAGGTGGCGGTCCGCCATGGTTTCGCAACGCGCGCACGCCGTTCGTCAGCCTCGACCTCGGCGCCCGCATCGCCGACGGCACCGCCACCCTCGACGAGGGCACGATGCTGGGGCCGATTGCGGCGACGCTCACCGGCACGGCCGACCTCGTCGGGCGACGCCTCGACCTGCGGGCCAACGTCCGCGCACCGAGCGCATCGGAACTGCGCCTCGCGATCGGCGGCAGCTTCGACGACGTCGCCGTCGGCCCCGCCCGCGACGGCGCGGCGCCGCCCTGACGATCCGGCGTTGCTAACGCGTCCGGAAAGGGTGCATGCCCTGCCGGGCAAGCTCGTCGGCACGCTCGTTCATCGGATCGCCGGCGTGGCCCTTGACCCAGTGCCACACGATCGTGTGTCGGCGAGCGGCCTCGTCAAGCCGCTGCCAGAGTTCGATGTTCTTCACCGGCTTCTTGTCGGCGGTGCGCCAACCGTTGCGCTTCCAGCCGGCGAGCCACACCGTGATGCCGCCGCGCACGTAGCTGGAGTCGGTGTAAACGTCGATGGCGCAGGGCCGCTTCAAGGATTCCAGCGCGGCGATGGCGGCGACGAGTTCCATGCGGTTGTTGGTCGTCAGCGCTTCGCCGCCGCAGTCTTCGCGCATCGTGTCGCCGTAGCGCAGGATCATGCCCCAGCCACCCGGCCCCGGATTGCCGGAACAGGCACCGTCCGTCCAGATGGCCACCCGGCCCGCCTGCTCCGTCATCGAACGCCCAGCTCGCGCGCGCTGCCGACGCGCTGGTGGAATCTCAGCTTCTGCACGTACTCAACCGGGTTCTTCGGCTTGACCAAGGCGCCGGGCGGGACGTCGAGCCAATCCACGAGGCGCGTCAGCGCGAAACGCAGCGCCGCGCCGCGGGCCAGCAGCGGCAGCGCCGCGATTTCCGTCTCCGACAGCGAACGCCGCGCACGATAGGCCGCGATCATCGCGCCGCCCTTGGTGATGTTGTACGCGCCGTCGGGCTCGAAGCACCACGCGTTCAGGCAGATTGCCAGGTCGTAGGCATACGCGTCGGTGCAGGCGAAGTAGAAGTCGATCACTCCTGAGACGGCACCATCGAGGAACAGCACGTTGTCGGGAAACAGGTCGGCGTGGATGATGCCACTGGGGAGGTCACACGGCCAGCGTGCGTCGAGGAAGGTCAGTTCCTCATCAATGAGCGCGGCCAGCCCCGGCGCCACAACGTCGGCCTCGGCTTGCGCCGTGGAAAAAAGCGGGCGCCACGCGTCGAGCGCCAGCGCGTTGCGGCGACAGGCGGCGAAGTCGTCGCCGAGCGCGTGCAGTTCGGCAAGGGCCGCGCCGGCCGCCCCGCAGTGAATCGGGGTGGGCCGCCGCACCGACAGGCCTTCAAGGAAGGTGACCATCGCCGCGTGGCGGCCGGCGAGCTGGCCGAGCACGGCGCCGTCGCGGGTCTTCACCGGTTGCGGGCACGCCAGGCCGCCGGCGGACAGGTGCTCCATCAGTTCAATGAAGAAGGGCAGGTCGCCTGCCGCGACGCGCTTCTCGTAAAGTGTGAGCACAAAGCTGCACCTGTCGGTGCGCAGGAGAAAATTCGAGTTCTCGACGCCCTCGGCGATGCCTTTCATCGAAAGCAGGCGACCGATGTCGTAACGGTGAAGGAAGCGCTCAAGTTCGTCATCCGAGACTTCGGTGTAGACCGCCAACGTCGCCCGCCCCGCTCGCACCTGCCGCGTTTCGACCCTATCGGGGATCGTCCGTGCTGTCGTGCGCCCAACGGCGACGCCCGTCTTCCGTCACGACGCACCGCCGCTGCAGGACGGAAACAGTGCCTCCGTCGAAAGGCGGCAGGTGACAAAGCGGTGGAGCTCCGTTACCGAGCACGCGTCGTATGCGATGCTGAACTGCAGCAGCCGCATGCCCGACGCTGACGTCAAGGGAGGACGGGTCGTACGCCGCGCGGCCGATTGGGCCGACAATGCAGGCGACGATCCATCAGGAGGACCGCGGGAGGCGAAGTCGCGAGGGATCGCGCTTCGCCTTTTGCATTGACCGATCGTCGCGTTTGTGTGGCACGGCGCTCACGCCTGTTCCGCCCGCCATCCCGCCTTGATCGCCGCCTTCTCGTCCTCGAAGGTGCCGGCGGCGATGGCGTTCCTCAAACGTCGCATCAGCTCCTGGTAGTAGCCGACGTTGATCGCGCTCAGCAGCATCATTCCCAGGATCTCGTGGCACTTCACGAGATGGTGGAGGTAGGCGCGGGGATAATCGCGCGCCGCCGCACAACTCGCCTCGGGGTCGATCGGCGCGGGGTCGGCGGCGTGGCGCGCGTTACGAAGGTTGAGGCGGCCGAAGCGGGTGTAGGCGAGGCCATGGCGCCCGGCGCGCGTTGGCATCACGCAATCGAACATGTCGATGCCGCGCGCCACGCTTTCCACGAGGTCGTCGGGCGTGCCGACGCCCATGAGGTAGCGCGCCCGGTCGGTGGGCAGGTGGGGCACGGTTTCGGCGACGGTGCGCAGCATGACGTCCTGGGGTTCGCCGACGGCGAGGCCGCCGACGGCGTAGCCGTCGAAGCCGATCGCGACCAGCGCCTCGGCGCTGATGCGCCGGAGGGAAGGATCGACGCCGCCCTGCACGATCCCGAACAGGGCGTGGTCGCGCGGCGCGCCGAAGGCGGCCTTGGAGCGCTCGGCCCAGCGCAGCGACAGGCGCATCGCCCGCTCGACCTCGGCATCAGGCGCCGGCAGGCGCAGGCATTCGTCGAACTGCATCTGGATGTCGGAACCGAGCAGCTGCTGCACTTCCATGGAGCGCTCCGGGCTGAGGAGGTGCCTGGAGCCGTCGAGGTGCGACTGGAACGTCACCCCCTGCTCGTCCAGCTTGCGAAGCTTTGCCAGCGACATGACCTGGAAGCCGCCGGAATCAGTGAGGATCGGGTGCGGCCAATTCATGAAGCGGTGCAGGCCGCCGAGTTCGGCGATGCGCTCGGCGCCGGGTCGCAGCATCAGGTGGTAAACGTTGCCGAGCACCACGTCGGCGCCGAGCGCGCGGACCTCGTGCGGGTGCAATGCCTTCACCGTCGCCGCCGTGCCGACCGGCATGAAGGCCGGGGTCTGGATCGTGCCGCGCGTCGTGACGATCTCGCCGCGCCGCGCCTGCCCGTCCTGCGCCAGCTTACGGAATGCGACTACCCTCAAGAGTTATCTGCGCGGTGCAGGAAACAGGCGTCGCCGTAGGAGTAGAAACGGTAGCCGGCGCGGATCGCGTGCATGTAGGCGTCCCGCATCGCGTCGAGGCCGGCGAAAGCGGCGACGAGCATGAACAGCGTCGAGCGCGGCAGGTGAAAGTTGGTGAGCAGCGCGTCCACGGCGCGGAACCGGTAGCCCGGCGTGATGAAGATGGAGGTGTCGCCGTCGAAGGACGCGATCGAGCCATCGGCACGGGCGGCCGACTCCAGCAGGCGCAGGCTGGTCGTGCCCGCCGCAACGATGCGGCCGCCGTTGCGCCGCACCTCGACGAGCGCCGCCGCGGTCGCGTCATCGAGGCGTCCCCATTCCGCGTGCATGCGGTGGTCCCCCGTGTCGTCCGCCTTGACCGGGAGGAAGGTGCCGGCACCGACGTGCAGGGTGACCGTGAGCAGGCGGATGCCACGCGCCTCGATGGCGGCGACGAGCTGAGGCGTGAAGTGCAGGCTCGCCGTCGGCGCGGCGACGGCACCGGGCCTACGCGCGAACACCGTCTGGTAGTCGGAACCGTCGCGGGCGTCGACGGGGCGGCGACCGGCGATGTAGGGCGGCAGCGGCAGCGCGCCGTGGCGCTCCAGCGCGGCATCGAGCGCCGCGCCGCCCACGGCGAAGCGCAACAGCACCTCGCCGTCTCCGGCATGCATCAGGCAAACCGCGTCGAGCGCATCGTCGGGCGTGCCGAAGGCGACGGTCTCGCCGACGGCAAGCTTCTTCGCCGGGCGCACGAAGGCGCGCCACGTGTCGCCGCCGTCCCTCTTGTGCAACGTCGTCTCGATGCGCGCGGCAGTTCCGCCGCGCACGCGCCGCCCGGTGAGCCGGGCCGGGATTACCCGCGTGTCGTTGACGACGAGCGCGTCTCCCGGGAGCAGCAGGCCGGGCAGGTCGGCGACGGTTCGGTCCCGCGGCATGGCGCCGTTCGGCACCTCGAGGAGGCGTGCCGTTTCCCGCGGCTCGGCCGGCCGCAGCGCGATCCGTTCGGGCGGAAGTTCGAAGTCGAACAGATCGACGCGCATCAAGCTTCGCTCGCCCGGCTCCTTGAAGAAGACGGTGTCAGCCTATCGAGGCGGAGACGATCTTGTCGGGATCGCGAACGGGTTCGCCCCGCTTGATCTTGTCGACGTTGTCCATACCGGAGGTCACCTTGCCCCAGGCGGTGTACTGCTTGTCGAGGAAGCGGGCGTCATTGAAGCAGATGAAGAACTGCGAGTTCGCCGAGTCCGGATTGGACGAGCGCGCCATGGAGCACACGCCACGCACGTGGGGCTCGGCGTTGAACTCCTGCTTGAGGTTGGGGTACTTCGAGCCGCCGGTGCCGGTGCCATTGGGGCATCCGGTCTGCGCCATGAAACCGTCGATCACGCGGTGGAACACGATGCCGTTGTAGAAGCCTTCGCCGACGAGCTTCTTGATGTGGGCGACGTGGTTCGGCGCGAGGTCGGGACGCAGGGTGATGACCACCGGGCCCTTGGTGGTGTCGAGCGTCAGCGTGTTGCCGTCTTCGGCCATGTCCGATCCTCCGCGGGGGGCCGTCCGCGCCAGGCGGCGACGGACGGTGAGCGTGGCGCCCGCAATAGCGGCTGCGACGCGCCGGGTAAACCGGGGATCGGCGGGGCGACTACTTGCCCTGGGCCATCTTCATCGAAACGATCTTGTCGGGCGTGGCGACCGTGCCGCTCTGCCCGTCGCCCTTCTTGATCCTGTCGACGACGTCCATGCCGGATACGACCTCCCCGATCACCGTGTACTGGTTGTTGAGAAAGGACGACGTCTTGAAGCAGATGAAGAATTGCGAGTTGGCCGAGTTCGGGTCGCTGGTGCGTGCCATGCCGACAGTGCCGCGTTCGAACGGTGCGCTGGAGAACTCCGCCGGCAGGTTGGGCTCCTTGGAGCCGCCCGAGCCGGTGCCGGTCGGGTCGCCGGTTTGCGCCATGAAGCCGTCGATCACGCGGTGGAACTTCAAGCCGTTGTAGAAGCCGGCCTTGGTCAGCTTCTCGATCTGAGCGACGTGCTTCGGCGCCAGGTCGGCGCGAAGCTGGATGGTGACCTTGCCGTCCTTGGTGGTGAGCACGACCTGGTTCGCCGGATCGGCCGTGGGCGCGGCGGCGGCGCCGGTGAGAGCGGTGGCGACGAGCGCGCCAGCCAGGGCGACGACGAGGGCGCGGCGGTTGAACGACATCGGTGTGATCCTTCCCGGGCGGCCGCTCAGCGGCCGGCGAACTTCTGGGCAAGCGCGGCGGCGACCGCCGTGGGCACGAATGCGGACACGTCGCCGCCCATGCCGGCGATCTGTCTGACCAATGTCGCGGTAATGTGACGGACCGGCGGCGGCGCCGGCAGGAACACCGTCTGAACGTCGGGCGCCATGGCGGCATTCATGCCCGCCATCGTCATTTCATCGTCGAGATCGGCCCCGCCGCGCACCCCGCGCACGATCAGCGAGGCGCCGTGCGCGTGTGCCGCCTCGACCGTTAAGCCATCGAAGGTGACGACGGCGAGGACGCAACCGGCCTCGCTCACGGCGATGCCGCAGCTCCGCTCGATCAGCAAGCGGCGCTCATCCACGTTGAACAGGGGCTGCTTCGCCGGATGCACGCCGATCGCCACGACGAGCCGGTCGCACAGCCGCGCCGCTGCGGCGATGACGGCAGCGTGGCCGTTGGTCACGGGATCGAAGGAGCCGGCGTACAGGCCGACCCGACCCGTCGGTGTTTGCCGCACGTCATCGACGCGGGATCCGGCAAGCGGCACCCGCTCAACCCTCCGCCGGCATGTCGTCGGCGTCGTGCGGCGGCTCGGGCACGTCCTCCTCGGCGGGGATGCGCTCGACGGAGACAACCTCCTCGTTGGTGCCGGTGCGGAACACGGTGACGCCCTGCGTGCCGCGCCCGGCGACGCGGATGCCCTCGACCGGCACGCGGATCAGTTGTCCGCCGTTGGTCACCAGCATCAAACCATCGCCGCTTTCGACGGGAAAGGAGGCGACGAGCTTTCCGTTGCGGGCGCTCATCGCCATCGCGACGATGCCTTTGCCGCCGCGGTTGGTGATGCGGTACTCGAAGGACGAGGTGCGCTTGCCGTAACCGTTGGCGGAGATGGTCAGGATCTCCTGCTCCAGCGCGCCGAGTTCGCCGACGCGCGCCGGCGACAGGCTTGCCGGCTGCACCGCGTCGGGCTCGCCGCCCTCCGCCGCGACCTCGTCGGCGACCGCATCCGTCGTGGCGAGTTCCGGTTCGCCGGCAACGGCGCGACGGTTCTTCAGGTAGGCCAAGCGCTCACCCGTTTCGACCTCGACGTGGCGGAGGATGGAAAGGGCGATGACGCGGTCGTCGTGGCCGAGCGCGATGCCGCGCACGCCCATCGAGTCGCGCCCCTTGAACAAGCGCACGTCGGTCACGGCGAAGCGGATGCATTGGCCCTTCAGCGTGGACAGCAGCACATCGTGGCGGTCGTCGTCGCCTTCGCGGAAGTGCTGGACGTCAACGATCTCCTCGCCCTTGTCGAGGCGCATCGCGATCTTGCCGGCGCGGTTCACGTTGGTGAAGTCGCTCAGCTTGTTGCGCCGCACGGTGCCGCGCGTCGTGGCGAACATCACGTCGTAGTCCGCCCAGTCCGCCTCGTTCTCCGGGAGCGGCATCACCGTGGTGATGCGCTCGCCCTGGTCGAGCGGCAACATGTTGACCAGCGCCTTGCCGCGCGCCTGCGGCGCGGCGAGCGGCAGGCGCCACACCTTCTCCTTGTAGACCTGGCCGCGCGAGGAGAAGAACAGGATCGGCGTGTGCGTTGAGGCCACGAACAGCCGCGCCACGAAATCTTCTTCCCGCGTCTGCATGCCGGAGCGGCCCTTGCCGCCGCGGCGCTGCGCCCGGTAGGTCGAAAGCGGCACGCGCTTGACGTAGCCGCCGTGCGAGACGGTGACGACCATGTCCTCGCGGGCGATGAGGTCCTCGTCGTCGACGCCGTCGACGGCGTCGAGGAAGGTTGTGCGGCGCGGCGTCCCATGCGCCGTCTTTACCGCCAGCATCTCGTCCTTGATGATGGCAAAGAGCCGCGTCCGCGAACGCAGGATGTCGAGGTAGTCGGCGATCTCGGCGGCGAGCTTGTTCAAGGCCTCGGCGATCTCGTCGCGGCCGAGCGCGGTGAGGCGCTGCAGGCGCAGCTCCAGGATGCCGCGCGCCTGCGCCTCGGACAGACGATACATGCCCTCCGCATCGAGCGTGGAGCGCGGATCGGCGATGAGGGCGATCAGCGGCGCCATGTCCTTGGCCGGCCAGGCGCGCGTCATCAGCGCCTCGCGGGCGGCTGGCGCGTCGGGCGAGGTACGGATGAGGCGGATGACCTCGTCGATGTTGGCAACGGCGATCGCCAAGCCGACCTGGAGATGGGCGGCGTCGCGCGCCTTGTTCAAGCGGAACTTGGTGCGGCGGGTCACGACCTCCTCGCGGAAGTCGACGAAGGCGACGAGGATGTCGCGCAGGTTCATCAGCTGCGGTCGCCCGCCGTTCAGCGCGATGGTGTTGCAGCCGAACGAGGATTGCAGCGCCGTGAAGCGCCACAGCTGGTTCAGCACGACGTCGGCGTTGGCGTCGCGCTTCAGCTCGATCACAATGCGCATGCCGTCGCGGTCGGATTCGTCGCGCAGGTCGGACACGCCCTCGACGCGTTTCTCTCGGACCAGTTCGGCGATCTTCTCGATCAGCGTCGCCTTGTTGACCTGATAGGGGATCTCGCTGACGATGAGCGCCTCGCGCTCCTTGCGGATCGTTTCGACCTCCACCTTGGCGCGCACCACCACCGAGCCGCGCCCGGTGAGGTAGGCTTGGCGCAGGCCGACGCGCCCGAGGATGGCGCCCCCGGTCGGGAAGTCGGGGCCGGGCACCAGCTCGACCAGCTCCTCCAGGCTCATGTCGGGCTTGTCGATCAGCGCGATGGTGGCGTCGATCACCTCGCCGAGGTTGTGCGGCGGCACGTTGGTCGCCATGCCCACCGCGATGCCGCCCGCGCCGTTGACGAGCAGGTTGGGAAACCGCGCCGGGAGCACGGTCGGCTCCTGCTGCTTGCCATCATAGTTCGGCTGGAAGTCGACCGTGTCGGAATCGATGTCCTCCAACAGCGCCATCGCCGGCCGGGCGAGGCGCGACTCGGTGTAGCGCATGGCGGCGGGCGGATCGCCGTCGACTGAGCCGAAATTGCCCTGCCCGTCGATGAGCGGAAGGCGCATGGAGAAGGGCTGGGCCATGCGCACCAGCGCGTCGTAGATCGCGGAGTCGCCGTGCGGGTGATAGGAGCCCATCACGTCGCCGACGATGCGCGCCGACTTCACGTAGGGACGGTCCGGCGTGTAGTTGCTTTCCCCCATCGCGTAGAAGATGCGCCGATGCACCGGCTTCAAGCCGTCGCGCACGTCGGGCAGCGCGCGGCTCACGATCACGCTCATCGCGTAATCGAGGTAGCTGCGACGCATCTCGTCCGAGATCGACACGGGACGGACGTCGGAAGCGGGCGGCGGCAGAACGGTCGGACTATCGGCCAAAAGTGCGATTCCAGAACGAGCGGGTATGATGCGTAACGTAGCGGTTCAGCAGCCGAATTGCCAGTTCCGCGGCGTCGCGAGGCGTGGCCGGTTCAGCCCGCCAGCGCCGTTTCCGCCGCCAACGCCGCCGCGAGCAGCAACGCGTCCTGGCCCGAACGCGTGGCGAACTGGACTCCGACCGGCAGGCCGTTCGGGCCGGTGCCGGCCGGTATGGTGATGCAGGGCAGTTGCAACATGGTCCAGGTACGGTTGAAGGCCGGGTCGCCGGTCGCGTGCAGGCCGCGGGGCGCCTCGCCCGGTGCGGAGGGCGACAGGATCACGTCGGCGTCGCCGAACACGGCGTCGATGTCGCGCTGCACCTCGCGCACCGTGGCGATGGCGGCGTCGTAGGCGCGCGACGAGGTGTCCCTGCCCTCGGCGAGGTAGGACTTCATGATCGACGACAGGCTGGTCTCGTAATGCCGGCGCTCGTGGCCGAGCGACTTGTCCATGTCATACGCCATGACGAGGCGCTGCAGCCGCGGGATCGGCTGAAGCAGCGGCGGCATCGGCAGGTCGGTGACGGCGTGGCCGGCGCGCGCCAGCCCTTCGGCGGCGGTGTCGAGGGCGCGCACCGCCTCGGGCTCGACGGTACCGGGATAAGGCTCGCGCAGCACCGCGACGGTGAGGGCGACGGGCATCCGCTCCGGCGTCAGGTTCGCGCGCCCCGTGAGGTGAGCGACGAAGAAGGCGACGTCGGCTACGTCGCGGGCGAACACGCCGACCGTGTCGAGCCAGTCGGAAAGCACCTTGATGCCCGGCCGCGGAATCAAACCCCAGGAGGGCTTGTAGCCGACCACCCCGCAATAGGCGGCGGGACGGATCACCGAGCCCGCCGTTTGCGTGCCGAAGGCGATCGGCACCATGCCGGCCCCGACCGCCGCCGCCGACCCCTGCGATGAGCCGCCGGGCGTGTGCGCGGGATTGTGTGGGTTCACCGTCCTGCCGGGGCTGTAATAGGCGAACTCCGTCATCACCGTCTTGCCCAGCACGATGGCGCCGGCGTTGCGCGCCTGGGCGACGCAGGCCGCATCGGCGCGTGGGCGGTGGTCCTCGTAGATCGGCGAGCCGTAACGCGTCGGCATGTCGGCCGTATCGATGTTGTCCTTGACGCCGATCGGGATGCCGGCCAGCGCCGGCACCCTGTCGCCGAGCGTCATCGACCGGTCGACCTCGCGGGCTGCGGCAAGCGCACCGGCGGCGTCCACCGTCACCCAGGCGCCGAGCGCCGCATCGCGCGCGGCGATGCGCTCCAGGCACGCCTGCACGGCCGCCTCGGCGGTGGTTTCGCGGGCGGCGAGCGCTGCGGCCAGGGCGCGGGCGGTGGGAACGGGCGTTAAATCCGGCATCACGCGGTCTCGCTCGAGCGGAAACAGCGTTGTTCTAGGTCGGCGCGCCGTGTCGGTCGACCGCCAATCGCGTTTGTCCGACGATCAGCCGAGGTCCGCGACGGTGCCGAGGGTGACGCCGGCGGCATCCATGCCGGCGCGGGCGCGGGCAAGCGAGCCGTCAAGATCGATCGCGCGGGTGGCGTCGATCACCAGCGTCGTCGCGAAGCCGGCGGCGGCGGCGTCCATCGCCGTCCAGCCCGCGCAGAAGTCGGTGGCGAGGCCGGCGACGAAGACGCGGGCCAGTCCGCGCTCGCGAAGATAGCCGCCGAGCCCCGTCCCCGTCCTGCGGTCCGCCTCCCGGAAGGCGGAATAGCTGTCGAGGTCAGGCCTGTAGCCCTTGCGGATGACGAGTTCCGCCTTGTCGGCTACGAGCGCGTCGGCGAGGGCTGCGCCGCGCGTGCCCTGCACGCAATGGTCCGGCCACAGTACCTGCGTGCGTCCGTCGTCCAGCATCAAGGCGTCGAGCGGTGCCTGGCCGCGATGGCGCGAGGCGAAGGAGACGTGCCCGGCGGGGTGCCAGTCCTGCGTGAGGACGACGTGGGTGAAGCGTTCGATGAGCGCGTTGATCGGTGCGAGCACGGCATCGCCGTCCGCTACGGCGAGGGCGCCGCCGGGCAGGAAGTCGTTCTGCACGTCGACGACGAGAAGGACGTCGCCGGTCCTCAACTCCGCCCCTCGCGGAACAACCCCCGGCGCTTGGCAGCGTGGAAGCCGGCGAACTGCCCAATCGCCGAATCAACCGACAGGGTTTCGCGCACGCCGGTCCTGCGGTGCTTCATCTCCACCGTACCGCCCGCAATCCCTTTCGGCCCGACGATGATCTGGCGCGGCAGGCCGATGAGGTCGAGCTTGGCGAATTTCTCACCCGGACGGCCATCGGTGTCGTCGTATAGCACGTCGACCCCCGCATGGGTGAGCACCTCGTAGAGCTTGTAGCAGGCGGCGTCCGTGGCAGGGTCGCCGACCTTGAGGTTGGCAAGGCCGACGTCGAAGGGCGCCACCGCCTCCGGCCAGATGATGCCGTTGTCGTCGTGCGATGCTTCGATGAGCGCGCCGGCAAGCCGCGACACGCCGACGCCGTAGGAGCCGCACTGCGCCGGTCGCTCGACACCGTCCGAGCCGGCGACCACCGCGCCCATCGGCTTCGTGTACTTGTCGCCGAAGAAGAACACCTGCCCCACCTCGATGCCGCGCGTGTTCAGGCGCTTGTCGGCCGGCGTTTCCGTTTCGAAGCGGGCGGCGTCGTGAACGTCCTCCGTCGCGGCGTAGAGCGACGTCCATTGCTCGACGATGGGGCTGAGGTCGCCGTCGTAGTCGATGTCGGCGGGCGGGATCGGCAGGTCGAGCACGTCGCGGTTGACGAAGACGCCGGACTCGCCGGTTTCGGCGAGCACGATGAACTCGTGGCTGAGATCGCCGCCGATGGGTCCGGTCTCCGCGCGCATCGGGATGCCGGTCAGCCCCATGCGCGCGAAGATGCGGAGGTAGGCGACGAACATGCGGTTATAGCTCAGACGCCCGGCCGCCTCGTCGACATCGAAGGAGTAGGCGTCTTTCATCAGGAACTCGCGCCCGCGCATCACGCCGAAGCGCGGGCGTTGCTCGTCGCGGAACTTCCATTGGATGTGGTAAAGGTTTTTCGGCAGGTCGCGGTATGAGCGCACGCCCGAGCGGACGATGGCGGTGATCATTTCCTCGTTGGTCGGGCCGTAAAGCAACTCGCGCTTGTGGCGGTCGGTGATGCGCAGCATTTCCGGGCCGTAGGCATCGTAGCGGCCGGACTCGCGCCACAGGTCCGCGAGTTGCAGGGTCGGCATCAGCATCTCAATGGCACCGGCGCGGTTCATCTCCTCGCGCACGATCGCCTCGATGTTGCGCAGCACGCGGTAGCCGAGCGGCAGCCAGGAATAGATTCCGGCCGCCTCCTGTCGGATCATTCCGGCGCGCAGCATCAGGCGGTGCGACAGGATCTCCGCTTCCTTCGGGTTGTCGCGAAGGATCGGCAGGAAGAACTTGGACAAGCGCATGGCGGCTCCGGCACGGCGGCGCCTGCCGGTCTAGCCGAAGGGGCACCGACCTGCCAGAGCGAGGTCGATCCGCACCGCTCAGTCCGGCCGACGCACCGCGATGAGGCCGGCCAGCATGTCGTGGAAGCAGCGCTTGTCGCGCACGACCAGCGACACGAGGAACACCGGCAGGAACAGCCAGGACAAGTACAGCATCACGCCATGGATCGCGGCGGCGAGGAAGGTTGGCCGTCCGCCGTCGAGGGTACGCAATTGCAGGTCGAAGAGGCGCATGCCCGGTGTCGCCATCCCTCGCCCGGACACGCTGTATCCGTTGTAGAAGAAGGCTACGATTGGCCAAAGCGACGGCAGGACCAGGATCGACAGCCCGAAAGTCACGAAGAACAACAGGGTCGACAGCACCACGGCGAGCACCGACACGACGGTGAAGTCGACGGCGAAGGCGGCGACGCGCCGCGTGCGCACGCCACTGAATGCCGCCGTGGGTAGAACGGGGCTGGAGAAGACGTCGATCTTGCGCGTGAACCCGAAGTCGGACATGTCGGTCATCCCACGCGCGTCATCGGCCGCGCGCCGTGTTGAGAGATGGCGCGACCGGCGCGCGGCCACAAGATGCGCGGCGCGCTACTTCGCGGGGTTCGAAAAGGCGGTGCGCAGCACAGGACGCCCGATCAGCGCGGTGGAGGTCGTCAGCGTCGCCCCGTACATGTCGCGAAGGTCGCCGAGCGCCGCCTGGTCGTCGACGTTGTCGAGCGCGCACACCGCGTCCATCGGCACGAAGATGTCGTAGCCGGCGAGAAAGGCACCGTACGCGGTATGGCGGATGCCGCCATTGGTGTGCTGTCCCGTAAGGATGACGTCCGATACCTCATAGTCGAACAGGATGTCCTCGAGGTCGGTGTCGTCGAAGGCACCGTAGAACCGTTTGGTGACGACGACCTCGCGCTCGACGCCGACCGGCGCGAGTGCATCGATGACCGCCGCCCCTTGCGTCCCGGCAAGGGCGTGGCGACCCCAGATCGCCAGTTCACGATCGTCGGCGCGATGGGCGTCGTTGGCGTAAACGACCAGCCACTCCTCGTCCACGCGCGCATGATCGATCAACCGGCGGATCGAGGGAACGATGGCCGTCGCCCTTTTGCGGTTCTCAAGCGCGCCGGACACGAAGTCGTTGAGCATGTCGACGACGATGAGAGCTTTCACGGCGCGGTCTCCTGCGGCTTGGTTGACGCTGCCTGTTCTTAGGTGTGGATCGCCGCCCGTCGAGGCAAGGCGCGAGCCAATCCAACCTGACACGAACCGGCATGGACGACGAGGGCGAAGGCTGGGCCGTCATCCCTTGTCCACCGTGGCCGCGCGGAGCGACGCGCTGCGTGCTCATCGACTCTCGGTGGTTCAGCGTCGGTAGAACAGCACGAATAGGCCCAGAAGAAGCGACAGGGCGGAGCCGCCCATACCGGCGATTGCAAAGAGGAGGTCCCGTCCCGACTCGAGTTCCTCGGACATGACCACGCCGGTCACGATCACCATCGCGCACGCGCAGCCGGCGAGAAGAAAGGCGCTTGAGACGACGTACCTGATCGACATGGGAGGCCCGTTGACCTGGAAACTAAACCTGATCGAACCCGTCGTCCCAGCCGCCGCAAGCGAAGGCCGCTCGGCGGCGCGCCTTGGTTCGTCACCAATCTAGTGCTCGCGCTCCCCCTAGCATGTGCCACGATGGCAGCGGCCGGCTCCGCCCGTTCTAGCTACGAGCCCGTCCGGCCCAAGCCTGTTCGCGTTGCGCGTCGCCACGCATCACGGGACGGTCCCGCAATGTGGCGGCGAGCAGGACGCTCACGCACAAGCGAACAGTCGGGGGAGTGGCTTGTCCCATTCAAGGCCGACCCGTCTCGGGATCAATTACTTGTTGTCGGGCTGCTGGTTCTTGCCGTCGCCCTTGCCGGTGCGGGCGGCATCGATCGGCCCGCTTTCCCGAGGATTGCCACCGCCACCCTGCGTGGCACCGCCGATCGGCGGCGTGTTGCCCTTGGCCATCCCACCCTGATCAGCCGAGTTGCCGGAAGTATCGAGCGGGGCGAGGTCGCTGCCGCTGTCGCCGTTCACCTTCGGCTTCGAATCGGCATGGGCGACGCCGGACAGCATCACCAACACCATGGCGGCGCCCGCCGCACGCTTCAGCACCATCATGAACCTCTCAAAGAAGACGACACCATCGCGGGCCCAACCGCGGAGATAGTCTGCGGTTCACACGGCCGACATGCCGTCACCGGCGTGATGCGGTCGGCGCGTCGTACGTGGCGCGAGGCTCAGGTGCCGCAGAACGTGCGGTAGCTCGTCCCGTCCGGCTCGGGCGAGGATGCATAGCGCTCGAAGCCCGGATGTTCCTCGAAGGGACGCGACACCGCCTTCAGCAACGTTTCGAAGGGGGCGATGTCGCCATCGACGGCGGCGGCGAGCGCGGCCTCGACATGGTGGTTGCGCGGGATGTAGGCCGGGTTGACGGCGTGCATCGCCGCGCGACGGGTCTCACCTTCGAGCGGCTCGTCCGCGAGGCGCATGCGCCAGCGCACGGCCCACCGATCGAACGCGGTGGGATCGACGAACAGCTCACGCACCGGTTCCGCATCCGACCCGTCGAGCGCCGCGTCGCCGAGGCGACGGAACAGCAGCGTGAAGTCGACGCGATTTGCCGCCATCGCCGTGAGAAGGTCGCCGGCGAGCGACGCGTCGCCCGCACGCTCCTCGGCGAGGCCGAGCTTGCGGCGCAGCCCACCCTGGTAGGCCGCCTCGAACCGCGCGGCGAAACCGCCAAGCGCCGCCGTCGCGTCGGCGACCGCAACGTTCTCGTCGTCGGATAGCAAGGGCAGCAGCGTTTCGGCGAAGCGGGCAAGGTTCCAATGCACGATGCGCGGTTGGTTCGCGTAGGCATAACGGCCCTGCATGTCGATCGAGCTGAACACGGTGGCCGGATCGTAGACGTCGAGAAAGGCGCAGGGGCCGTAGTCGATGGTTTCGCCGGCGACGGACGTATTGTCCGTGTTCATCACCCCATGCACGAAGCCGACGTTGAGCCAGCGGGCGACGAGGTCGGCCTGTCGCGCCAGCACGGCGTCGAGCAGGGCGTGGTAGGGGCGCGCGGCGCCGGCGATCGCGGGGTAGTGCCGGGCGACGACGTGGTCGGCCAGCGCACGTAGTCCGTCGTGATCGCCGCGCACGGCGACATATTGGAAGGTGCCGACACGAATGTGGCTCGACGCGACGCGGGTGAGTACGGCACCGGGGAGCGGCGCCTCGCGGATCACCGTCTCGCCTGTTGCCACGGCGGCGAGCGCACGCGTCGTCGGGATGTCGAGCGCCGCCATCGCCTCGCTGACGAGATATTCGCGGAGCACGGGGCCGAGGGCGGCGCGACCGTCGCCACCGCGGGAATAGGGAGTCGGCCCGGCCCCCTTGAGCTGGATGTCGCGGCGGCGCCCGTTGCGGTCGACGACTTCGCCGAGGAGGACGGCGCGGCCGTCGCCGAGTTGCGGCACGAAGTTGCCGAACTGATGACCGGCATAGGCGGTGGCGATCGGCTCCGCCCCGTCGGGCACGAGGCGCCCTGCGAACACGTCGATGCCGCCAGGGCTTGCGAGCGCTTCCGGGTCAAGGCCAAGTTCCTCGGCCAGAGCGCGGTTGACCTTGAGGAGGCGCGGCGCACGCACCGGAGTGGGCGCCAACCGGGCAAACAACCGGTCCGGCAGGTGGGCGTAACTGTTGTTGAAGGCGAAGTGTACCGTCATCGTCGCCAGCACCCTCGCGCTTGCCGTGCGCCCGTGATGGTGGCGCACGCACTCGATCGCTCATCCTGCTACAAATTGGGGTGCCCCTGCTTCCTCTCACAGGTGCTGGCCACCATTTTGCGCCCGCACGAACCAGGCATGCCGGCGACGTTGCCGCGCCGCTGACGCGATGGGTACGGCAAAGCGCCGGTCAGCGCTGCCGCGACGCACGGTCCTTGTAGGGATTGTCGCTGGTCTTGCGCGACAGGCGCAGCGGCACGCCGGGAAGGTCGAAGGCGTCGCGCAACCCGTTCAACAGGAAACGCTCATAGCTCGTCGGCAGGGCGTCGAGCTGGTTGCCAAAGATGACGAAGTAGGGCGGGCGCGCGCGCAGTTGCGTCATGTAACGGATCTTTATGCGCCGCCCGGCGACGGCGGGAGGCGGATGCTGCTCCAGCACCCCGCCCAGCCAGCGGTTCAGCCGCGCGGTGGCGATACGGCGGTTCCAGGTTTGCTCGACCCCCATCACCGCTTCCAGCAGGCGCTCGACGCCGAGGCCGGTGGTGCCGGAAACGGGGATCACCGGGGCGCCCCTGACCTGGGGCAGCAGCCGCGCCGCCTCCTCGCGCAGCCGCGTCAGGGTGCCGCCGCGATCGACGACCGTGTCCCACTTGTTGAGCCCGATCACCAACGCCCTGCCCTCGCGCGCGACGAGGTCCGCCAGGGTGAGGTCCTGCTTCTCGAAGGGCGCGGCGGCGTCGACGAGCAGGATGACCACCTCGGCGAACTTCGCCGCGCGCAGGGCGTCCGCCCCGGCCAGCTTCTCCAGCTTGTCCTCGACGCGGGCGCGTCGGCGCAGCCCGGCGGTGTCGAACATCTTCAACTGGCGTCCGCGCCACGCGAGGTCGACGCCGATGGCGTCGCGCGTCAACCCCGCTTCCGGCCCGGTCAGCAGGCGCTCCTCGCCGAGCATCCTGTTCAGCAGGGTCGACTTGCCGGCGTTGGGACGGCCGACCACCGCGATGCGCAGCGGCTTCGTCACGTCGAGCTCGCTGCCGTCCTCTTCCTCGTCGATCTCGCGCGGGCCCACCGCCTCGGCCACCTCCGGCGCCGCGGTCTGCTCGGGCAACGTGTCGAGCAGCGCCGCGTAAAGCTCCGAGAAGCCGTCGCCGTGCTCGGCCGACAGCGGCACGGGATCGCCGAGGCCGAGTTCGAAAGCTTCGAGGGCGCCGGCGCCGCCGGTCCGCCCCTCGGCCTTGTTGGCGATCAGGATCAGCGGTTTGCCGGCGCGGCGCACCAGCGCGGCGAAGCCACGGTCGTCGGGCATCAGTCCGGCGCGGGCGTCGATGACGAAGAAGATGGCGTCGGCGCCGCCGATCGCCGCTTCGGTTTGCGCGCGGGTGCGGCCGCCGAGCGAAGCGGGGTCGCCCTCCTCCAGCCCAGCCGTGTCGATCACGTTGAAACGAAGGTCACCAAGCTTGGCCTCGCCCTCGCGGCGGTCGCGCGTAACCCCTGGCCGATCGTCGACCAGCGCCAGCTTGCGCCCGACCAGCCGGTTGAACAGCGTCGACTTGCCGACGTTCGGCCGACCGATGATGGCGACGGTGAACACGCTACTTCGCCGCGTCCGGCGCCGCCGCAGGGGCGCGCGCCGCGTCAGGCGCGTCAGGCGCGGCCACGTTCGGCGCGGCCATCGCGGGTGCCGACGTGGCGTTTGCCGATGGGGCGGCTGCAGGCTCGCCGGACGCAGGCGCGGCGGATGGCGACGCGGTGGGCGGCGGCACCGGGGCCGTGGCAGGCGGCAACGTTTCCACCGGCGCGATCTCGGCGGTCGCCGGCGTGCCATTGAGCGGCGTCACCGCCGCCGCGCCGACCGGTCCTTGCAGCGGCGTGACCGCGCCGCCGCCGTTCAGCTCGCGCAGGAGTTGCACGCGGTTGCGCAGCGCCGGCGTCGCAAGCGGGTCCGCCGCCACCGCGTCGAGGTACCTGCTCGCACCCGCGCGATCGGCGCGCTTCATCGCCGCGAGGGCGAGCAGCTCGCGCATGCCGTTGTTGAAGGTGAAGCTTTCCAGCGCGAAGCGGCCGTATTGCGCGTCGAACGCCTTCGGGTCCTGGATGTCGAGTCGCAGCAGGGCGCTGCGGTAGCGGGCGAGGTCGCGCAAGGCCGGCGCACCCGCCCCCTCGTCAGACGCGATCGCGTCGAGCTGCCGCGCGCCCGCTTCCGCGTCGGTGCCGCCGAGTACCTCGGCGGCGCGGAGCCGGGCAAGCAGGGCGTAACCGGCGGGGCCGTCGGCCGCGAGCGCCCGGAACCCCGCCTCGGCGCGCTGTCCCTGCCCATCATGGGCCAGGGTTTCGGCATCCTGGTATCGGCTGTCGGCGCCCTGCGCGCGCGTCATCTGCCGGTCGACGTAGAACCGCCAGCCCCCCGCTCCCGCGACGACCAGCACGGCGAGAACGGCGAGCGGCACTTGGAATCGTTTGAGGAAGGTGACCGCGCGCTCGCGGCGGTACTCCTCGTCGACCTCGCGGATGAAATCGGACATGAATGGCCTCGGGTACGGGCACGAAACGGCCGGTGCGTCGGCGCAGCGTCCCTAGCACGGGCGCGCCGATCCGCCTACCGCGCCGGCCACGGGCATTGCTCCCGCGACACGGTCGCCACCGAGCCGGCACGGGCCGGCGCTCGTAAGGTCATCGACGCGCGCGGCCGCGGTGCCCCGCAACGGCGGCATCGTGACTTAACCCTGACGCCAAGATCACCCGTGGCCGCCATGTCTCCGACCGGGCGGCGTGCGTTGCCATCTCGATATGCATGTGCTCGGGCGACACAGATGCTGAACCTCCCCTGGCGTTCCCCTCTCGTGAGGTCTGAGCGTATCGCGGCCGGCCGACCGACCGTCCCCGGCCACGGTCATGCCCTGGCTTGCACGATGGTCTCCTCGGGCGAGGTCGCGCTGATACCGGCGCCGATCGAGCCGGCGTGGCGCTTCGATGAGGGCGAGACCCTGACGGAAGCCGCCGAGGTCGCCCGCAACGAAGACGGTACGACCGCCGTCTACCTCTGGCAGACGACCGCGGCGCGCTTCCGTTGGGAGCACGAAAGCGACGAGGTCGTGACGATCCTGGAAGGGGAGGCGTTCGTGTCCGACCGCAGCGTCGGTGCCGGTTCCCTTGCCGCACGTCGGCTCGGGCCAGGCGACGTCATGTTCCTGCCGGCGGGGAGCCGGACGGAGTGGCGCGTGCCCGAGCGCCTGCGCAAGGTATCCACCCTGATCCGCCCGCTTCCAGCCCCCTTGGCGCGTGCCATGCGCGTGATCCGCGCCGCAAAGCGCCGCCTTGTCGGGCGGCGCGGGGCGGCGGCGTGAGCACGGGACGACACGGCCGCGCGGGTCGGCCGCGCTTGGGCATGCACCATAGTTGGTTCGGGAGAGAGCGTCATGGATTTCGAGCTTTTGCGCACGCGCGACGATCTGCTCGCCATTCGTGAGCAATGGGAAACGCTTTGGGCGCGCTCGCATGGCGATTACCACCTCAGCTTTCTCAGTTGCCTTTTGAGCTGGGACACGACGCACGCGCCCCGGAACCGCAAGCTCGTCGTGGCCGTCGCGCGCACGCAGGGGCGGCTCGCCGCCGTGCTGCCGATGACGACGCACCGGCGGGCTTTGTGGACCGTGGCGGTGCTGCTCGGGCCGGAAGCCGCGGAAGGCGGCAACCTGCTTCAGGCGCGCGACGCAGCCCCGGAACTCGCGCCGGCGATCCTCCGCTTCCTGATGCGCGCGGCGAAACCCCATCTGCTCAACCTGTCCTTCGTGCGCAGCGGCAACGCGCTCGACCGCGCCGTCCTCGGCTTGCCGAACTTCCGCGCACTGACGCATACCGACCGCATGCCCTACGCCCTGCTCAGCGGCGAGAAGGACTGGGCAGGCTACGAGCGCTCGCTCAGCCGCGGCACCCAAGCGCAGACCGCGCGCAAGCGTCGTCGCCTCGATGAAGCAGGAATGGTCGGGATCGAGATCATCGAGGGCCAAGCGAACGAAGCCATCGACTGGCTCCTCGACGAGAAAGCGAAATGGGGTCGCAAGGTCGACAAGCTCGGCGGCTGGCTGTTTGCGCCGAGCTATCGCGCCTACCTCAAGGGTTATGCCGCAGCCGGCGCGACCCGCTCGGGCACGGTGCTCACCTTTACGCTTCGGCTCGATGGCCGCCTCGCCGCGGTGAAGACGATCGTGGTCGGCCCCAACCTGTGCACGCTTCTGATCGCCGCCTATGACGAGGACCTCGCACGTTTCTCGCCCGGCAACATCCTCGACGAGGTGTGGATTCGACACGTGTTCGAGCACTTCCGCGACGAACGGGGGCGCCGGCTCGACATCGATTTCGGCACCGGCGTCGAGCGTTACAAGTTGCATTGGGGACGCGGCTTCGCCCACGCTTCCCACAGCTACAAGGTCGCTGTGACGCGTTGGGGCGAACTGCCCTATCGCATGAAGGCGGTCGTGGCGCGGGTAAGAACCCTCCGCGCCAAGCACGGCACGCGGCACCCGTCAGGCGGTGTCGAGGCGATGGACTGAGGTCTCGTTGTTGGCACGCCGGCTCATGTGGGTTGCTGGGACGGTTCCGGCTCGACGTCGGAGGGGAGTTCGGCCTCCTGCTTCGGCGAAATGGCCGCCTCGTCGGCTGGTTTTCGCGGCGCTGGGGCGAGCCCCGGATTGTGCGGCGTCGCCGGCGTCTCCTTGGCGCCCGGCGTCGCATCCTGCTCGACCGGCATGGATGGCGGCTTGTCCGATGTCGACGGCGTCGCGCCTGTGACGCCGTAGGGCGCGGACGGTTCGTGTTTCGGATCAGCCATGTGCGAACCTTTCTCGTTGCCGCGGTGCAATCATTCCTCACGTGGATGGTTGCCGATCCAGCCGATCGCGACGGAAGCCGGTTGGTGTGTCATTCGCCGACGGCGACCGCGTCGCGCATAGCGACGAGGTCGGCATGGGGCGTGGCGGCCGTCATCACCCCGTCGTTCGCCAGCACGGCCAGCGGAGCGTCTGCGTTGTCCGCGCCCGCCGCATCGGCGTCCGTTGCCATGATCCGCTCGCGCGCGAGAACGCGACGCAGCGTTTCTTCCGCTTCCTCGGCTTGGTGCTGGCGGTCCCACATTGCGGCGTAGACGCCATTTCGCGCGAGCAGCGAAGCGTGCGTGCCGCGCTCGACGATGGCACCGGCCCCGAGCACCAGGATCTCGTCGGCGTCGACGATCGTCGACAGCCGGTGGGCGATGACGAGCGTGGTGCGCCCGCGCGACACCTCGTGCAGCGCCGACTGGATGTCGCGCTCCGTCAGCGTGTCGAGCGCTGAGGTCGCCTCGTCCAGGATGAGGATGGGGGGCGCCTTCAGAATGGTGCGTGCGATGGCGACGCGCTGCTTCTCGCCGCCCGACAGCTTGAGGCCGCGCTCCCCGACCTGCGCGCCGTAGCCTCCCGGCACCGCCTCGACGAAACCCTCGATCTGCGCCAAGCGCGCCGCCTCGCGTACCGCCGCATCGTCCGCGTCCCAGCGCCCGTAGCGTATGTTGTAGGCGATGCTGTCGTTGAACAGCACCGTGTCCTGCGGCACCATGCCGATCTTGTCGCGCAGCGAGGCCTGCGTCACCGCGGCGATGTCCTGCCCGTCGATGGTGATGCGTCCGGACGAGGGCTCGTAAAAGCGAAACAGCAGGCGCGAGATCGTCGACTTGCCGGCGCCGGAGGGACCGACCAGCGCGACCGTCCGCCCGGCAGGCACGGTGAAGGAAATGCCGCGCAGGATTTCGCGCCTGGGATCGTAGCTGAAGCGCACGTTCTCGAAGCTGACGTCGGCCCCGGCCCTACCGCCGGCGAGTTGCAGCGGCTGCGCGCCCGGTGGATCGCTGATTTCCGCGTTCTGCGCGAGGATGTCGAACATCATTTCAATGTCGATCGTCGCCTGCTTCACCTCGCGGTACACCATGCCCATGAAGCTCAAGGGCTGGTAAAGCTGGATCATCATGGCGTTGACGAGCACGAAGTCGCCGACGCTGTGACGTCCGGTGCGGATGCCTTCCACCGCCATCATCATCACGACCGCGAGCCCGGCCGAGAAGATCACCGCCTGCCCGGCATTGAGCACGGTCAAGGACACGTAGGTCTTGACGCTCATCGCCTCGTAGCGCGCCATCGACCTGTCGTAGCGCTGCGCTTCGCGCCCTTCGGCGCCGAAGTACTTGACCGTTTCGTAGTTCAGCAGGGAGTCGATCGCCTTGGTGTTGGCGTCGGTATCGCTTTCGTTCATGGAACGGCGGATGGACATGCGCCAGTTCGTCGCCGCGAAGGTCCAGGCAAGGTAGACGCCGATCATGGCGAGCACGGCGGCGACGTAGGCCGCGTCGAATTGAACGAACAGCACCACCAGGATCAACCCGAACTCGACCACCGTCGGCACCAGCGTCAGCATGATGACGCGCACGATCGTCTCGATGGCGTTGCGCCCGCGCTCCAGGACACGGGTCAACCCGCCGGTCTTGCGCTCCAGATGGAAGCGCAGCGACAGCTCGTGAAGGTGGACGAAGACCTGCTGCGCAAGGCGACGCACCGCGTTCATCGCCACCGCCGCGAACAAGGCGTCGCGCCCCTGGGTCGTGAGCTGCATCAGCACGCGCCCGATCCCGTACAACGCGGTCAGCGCCAACGGCCCGAGCAGCAGGCCGAGGACGCGATGCGTCCCGGCTGGCGCGCCGTGCGCTTCGGCGGCGACTGCGTCCGTCGCCCATTTGAAGGCGTAGGGCACGGCAACGGTGACGAGTTTCGCCGCGATCATCAGCACGAGGGCGAAGTACACGCGACGCCGGAGGTCGGGGCGCGCGTGCGGCCACACGTAGGGCGTGAGCTTGCGCAGCATCGCCGTGAGACGCGGAGCGTCGGGTTGGATGTCGCGAGGCGGCGCGAGCGTCTGGGGCAAAGGCATTGAAGTGCCATATGGGGAACGCCGTCGGGCTGCCTAGCCTGCGCGCCGCCGCAGGAGCGTGGCGGCGGCAGACGTCCCGCCCACGCGATACCGGGACGTCGGCCCTCGTTTCGGGCGCGACCTGCCGCACGGCGTGCCACAGGGAAAAAGGCCCGCCACGGCATATTGCCGAGCGGGCCAAGGTCAAAGGAGGTGGCGTCCATAGCCGACGCCGCGTCGATGTCAGCGAGATCCGTGCCAGAAGGGCTGTCGTCGGCAGCGGCGGCGCAGCGACGTGTCGCGGCGTGGCTTGCCATGCTGCAACAATGGTTTGCCGGTTACATCGACGCGTTCCCGGGCGAGGCGGCGCGCGTAACCCTGGCGTGACGAAGCGGTGCGTGCTGATGCCGCTGTCGGCCGACCCGCGCCAGCCGCGCGTACCACAGCCGCAGTTGTGGAACATCGGCGCGCCTGCCGGCTTAGATGCGGCTCGCCGCTTGGCGAACGGCGCGGGTGGGAAAGGACGAGATGAGTGCGACCAACGAACGACTGCGGCAGGTTTGCGTCTACTGCGGTTCCGCGAGCGGCGGCGACCCGATTTACGAGGACGCGGCGCGCACGCTCGGCCGGGCGCTCGCCGCGGACGGGATCGGGCTCGTCTACGGCGGCGGCGGTCGCGGCCTGATGGGAACATTGGCGCGCACCACGCTCGCCGCAGGCGGCCATGTCACCGGCATCATCCCCGACTTCCTCACCGACGGCGACGCGGCGTTGCGGGACGCGCAGGAACAGGTCGTCGTTCCCGACATGCACACCCGCAAGCGCATGATGTTCGAACGCGCGGACGCCTTCGTCGCGCTACCGGGCGGCATCGGTACGCTGGAGGAGTTGATCGAGCAGATGACCTGGGTGCAGCTCGCCCGTCATGCCAAGCCGGTGCTCGTCGCCGACATTGGCGGGTTCTGGCAGCCGCTGCTCGCGCTGCTCGCCCACATGCGCGAGCACCGCTTCATCAATCCGGAGACGGAGGTGCGCTACCTCGTGGCGAAAAGGGCCGAGGACATCGTGCCAAAGCTTCAGGCAGCGCTGGCGAATCCCGGATGTCCTGCCCCGCCGATCGGTCTGTTGGCGTGATGCGTTTCGACCGGCGCCTCCCCGCGACCGCTTTCTTAACTTTTCATTAAGGTTTAGCCGCGATGATTGCGGTTCGGCTCACGTTGGCAGGTAGGCTCTATGACTCCCGGCTTCTGTACGTCGACACAAACGGCAAAATTGGCCGGTATTGGCAAGACGCTCCGCACGGTGTTCCCGCCGATAAGGGACGGATCGCCGGCGATGGACGACCTGCTCGCCGCGATCGAGCGCGCCCTGGCGCGACGCGACGGAGTAGACGCTGCGAACGCGGCTGGCCTGTACGCCTTTACCGCGTGCGCGACGCCGCGGGTCGAGGTGGGTCCGCCCGAACTACGCGCCTGATTCGCAGGATCAGCGATCCGACCGCGCCTCACGCGGAGCCGGTTCAGCGCAGTGGCTTACGCATGCGTGTGTTGCCGAACCACACGTCGCCCAGCATCGTCGTTTGCCGGTGCAACGCCTCGTAGCCGCGCGCCTCGAAGAAAGGCCGCGCCGTGTCGCTGCTGTCCACCTCGAGCCTCGGGGTCCCGCGCTTCGCGGCGATCTTCTCGACCGCGTCGAGCAGGGCGGTCGCGACGCCGCGTCGGGCCGCACGCGGATATACGTAGAGCTGCTGGATGAGCTCCGGTCCCTTCAGCGCGATGAAACCGACGGGAGCGCCGCGGATCGTGGCGACAAGCGTCAGGGTGGCGGCGAGTCCTTCGCCGAAGCGCACCTCGTCATCGGCGACGGCCGCCCACGCGGCGCGCTGGCCCTCGTCGTAATCGTCGGCGGCGAGTTCGTCGACCGACGCCTGGAGGATGGCGGCGAGCACGGGCACGTCGGCGGGCAACATCGGCCGCAGCGCGACGGCGTCGGCGGCGCTCACGACTGACGCTCCCAGCTCACGGTGCCATCCTTGTTGTCCTTGACGAGAAGACCGCGCGCGGCCAGCGCGTCGCGCAGCCGGTCGGACTCAGCCCAATTCTTCGCCGAGCGGGCGGCACGGCGCGCGGCGACCAGCGCATCTTCCTCGCCGGTCAGCGCGGCCGGGGCCGCGGGCGCGGGCGCCGCGATGCCGAGAAGGTCGAGGCCGGCACGCAAGGCGGCGGGGTCGTGCGCGCGCAAGGCATGCAGTTCGGCGATGGCGCGCGGGGTGTTCATGTCGTCGGCCATCGCATCGAGAAAGGCCCGGCTCGGTGCGCCGGGCGTTCCGATGACGGTGGCGCAAGCCTTGGCGAAATCGACGACGCTGCGCTCCGCTTCGATCAAGGCGGCGATGGTGAAATCGATCGGCTGGCGGTAATGCGTTCGCAGCATGGCGAAGCGCAGCGCATCGCCCGACCACCGCCGGCCGCCGAAGCCGGTACCGTCCCAAAGATCGCGGATGGTGACGAAATTGCCGAGGCTCTTCGACATCTTCTCCCCTTCGACCTGGAGGTGGCCGTTGTGCATCCACACCTGCGCCATCGCGTCGGTGCCGAAGCAGCAGCGGCTTTGCGCGATCTCGTTGTCGTGGTGGGGGAAGACGAGATCGATGCCGCCGCCATGGATGTCGAAGGTTTCGCCCAGATGCTGCCAGCTCATCGCCGAGCATTCGAGGTGCCAGCCCGGCCGTCCCCTGCCCCAGGGGCTCGGCCAGCCGGGCTCGGCGGGCCGGCTCGGCTTCCACAGCACGAAATCCGTGGCGCCGCGCTTGTAGGGGGCGACCTCGACGCGCGCGCCGGCGATCTGCTCGTCGAGCGATTTGTTGGCGAGCGCGCCATAGTCCGGCATGGTCGGCACGTCGAAAAGCACATGGCCGTCGGCGGCATAGGCGTGGCCGCGCGCGACCAGGCGCTCGACCATGGCGATCATCGGCCCGATATGCTCGGTGGCGCGCGGCTCGATCGTCGGGGCGAGGCACCCGAGCGCGCGCGCGTCCTCGTGGAAGATCGCGATCATCTCGTCGGTCAGGGTGCGGATCGGGATGCCGCGTTCGGCGGCGCGCGCGTTGATCTTGTCGTCGACGTCGGTGATGTTGCGGACGTATGAGACGTGGGCGGTGCCGAAGACGTGGCGCAAGAGGCGAAACAGCACGTCGAAGACGATCAGCATGCGGCCGTTGCCGATGTGCAGGTGATCGTAGACGGTGGGACCGCAGGCGTAGAAGCGCACGCGGCCAGCATCGAGCGGCGCGAAGGCTTCCTTGCGGCGCGTCAGCGTGTTGTGGAAGGTGAGCCTCATCCTACCCCGTCGCGGTCGCACGACATCTGGCGCGCAGCCGCAGCCGTCCGATGAACCGGCCGCGCTTGATGATGTCAAGCGCGGTCCGACAGCGCCGACATAGCGTGGCAACGACCGCCCGGCCTCGTGCGCGGTACCGATGGCCGTGCCTTGACTTCGCGGCGCGCCATGGCCTAAATCGCGCCGCTCGGAAGCCCAGTTCTTCCGTCGAGGCGGAGTAGCTCAGCCGGCTAGAGCAGGGGAATCATAATCCCCGTGTCGGGGGTTCGAGTCCCTCCTCCGCTACCATCGGGTACCCCGTAAATCCGGACCTCTGTTCGCCTTCCGTCCGCTCGCACTAGCGGGGGTCGTCGTGGCTGAGCTTCAAGACCTCCTTCTTCTAGCCCACATCCGCCGCGAGGCGAACGGCACGCGCCCGGCCGAATGCGGCCAGCGCTTCGGCGAGTGGCACTGGCAACGGGACAGCTCCTCGGATCGCGTGGTGTGCAACGGGCTGAGGGCGGTGCCGGCGATGGTCGAGGCACACGCCTGATGGTCGCCTACAGCTTCAAGGCCCGCTTCGCCGATCCCATCCTCGCCGGCACGAAGGCGCAAACGGATCGCGCCGATCGCTGCAGGCACGCGCGGCCGGGTGAGCAGCTCCAGCTTTACACCGGCATGCGGACGAAGCACTGCCGACTAATCGCGCGGGTGAAGTGCCTGGACGTGATGCCGGTGCGGCTCACCTTCCACCGCGCATTCGGCCCGATCAGATCCGCGCTCGACCGCATCCTGCTCGGCTGCGACGCCATGAAGGCCTTCGCTCAGGCGGACGGCTTCGGCGAGGAGACCGGCTTCGGCCTGCTGAAGATGGCCAAATTCTGGTTCGAGACGCACGGCAAGGGCGTCGAGGAGATCGACTTCCGCGGCGTCGTCATCCGGTGGGCGCCGCTGGGATCGGATGGCGGGGCACTCTGCCCTGTTGAGGCGGTTGAGCGAGCGGCAGGAGTTGCAGCGGGACCGCCGGCTCGCTCGGAAAGTCAGGCCGCGAGTTGCAGCTTACCGAAGTACCTCAGGCTGGCGGCGACGGAGACGATGCCGGAAGCGCACACGGCAATGGCGCAGATCAAGTATTCGACGTGCATGGTGGGGATCCTTTGTTCCTGAGCAAATCGTGCGGGATCATGATCGATCCACCCCGTCAGCGACGCACCCCATGTCCTGCTCTGGTAAGCGCGGCCAACGCCCAACAAGGCGTCCGCCTTCCCTGCTGCGTCCCATTCTGCCGGCGCACCACCGCCGCTGGCCACTTCAACGAATGGCTTTGCGCGAAGCACTGGCCGCTCGTCTCGCCCCCGCTACGGGCGCGGAAAGTGAAGATTGGTCGCCTGCTCCGCCGAGCCCGGCGTGCGGGATGGACAAGCCGATGATCGCCGCCCGCGCCGCGGCGACGTGGGAGGCCTGCAGGGCCGAGGCGATCGAGCGCGCGGCAGGGATCGGATGAGCACAGCAGCAGCCTACCCTCTCGCGTGGCCCGACGCCTTCCCGCGCAGCAGGGCGCGTGAGAAAGGTGCCTTCCGCGCCACGTTTTCGGCCGCGATTGGCAACGTGCAGGCCAGCTTGAACCGCTTCGGTTCCGACAGCGGCAAATCCGTCGCCGGCGTGGTGCTCAGCTCCAATGTGACGCTCGGCGTCAACAAGCCGGCCGACCCCGGCGTCGCGGTGTGGTTCACTTGGGACGGCCTTCAGGTCTGCATTCCTGTTGATTGCTACGCGTCACCGGAAGCCAAACTCCAGGCCATTCGCCACGTGCTGGAAGCGCGCCGGACGGAGTTGCGGCATGGCACGCTGGCGCTGGTCCGCGCCACGATGAAGGGCTTCATCGCCCTGCCCGCACTTGGCACAACGCCTTGGTGGCAGGTGCTGCGGGTCGCCGAGGCCGCCACGAAGGCCGAGATCCAGGCCGCCTATCGCAAACTCGCCGCCGCGCGCCACCCCGATACCGGAGGGTCAGAGGCGATGATGGCCGAGCCGAATGCAGCGCGGGATGAGGGGCTGAAGGCAGCCAGCCCCAGACGCGCCTTCACCATCGTTCGGGCTAAGTCGCTGCCGCCCGGAACGCTGCGTCAGCACGCGCGGTTTCCGTGGCGTTCGGAGGGTTACGATTATGCTGACAGGCGCCGCACTTTGGTACATCGGGGTGCCGATCCCGCTCATCCTGCTCGCTTGGTTCTTCTTCTTCCGGGGCAGGTGAGGCTCGCCCGGCCATCGCGCGATCCTGCCGCGGTCTGTGCCGCAACGCATAGGCGCGCGCTCGCCTAGCGTCGCCATGCTGAAAAAAGGCGATCTACATTTGGAGCGTGACTGCCGCCCTGAATGAAGTCTACGCCGCCATGGACGCCTGCCGCGCACTCGGTATACCGCCCGGCCGCGTTAGCGACAGCCTCGGCCCGCATCGGGTCACTTTCATCGGCCTGTCGCAGCATCCCGAGCGTCTGGACGAACACGACCTCCGCATGCTGGGCCGCAAGCTTCGTGACACTGCCCGCATCGTCCTCCAGCAGCGCGACTGCCTGCGCGGGCGCTATGCCGGCGCGCTGGGCGCGGACTGGGCGGCTTGGACTGGCAGCCGATCGCCACCGCACCTCAGGACGGCCGCTGCATCCTCGTCGGCGACGGCACGTAGGTGCGCGGCAATCAGAGCACCTTTCGATAGTCATTCCCGAGCCTTGTCATGTGGGACGGCTCGGACTGGCTGATCTGTGACAACCAGGTGGAGCGGGCGGTCATCCGCAATCTGCGGCTCTGAGCGTCGATCGACTGAGCCGCCGCGGACTCCTTCTGTCCAGCGTTAACCCTGTGGGCAACGAGGATAACTCGCGAGCCGTCCTCCGAACGATTCCGCTCTGTTCTTATTTTGTTCTAGTGACGGCTCTGCTTTGTAAGCGGAGACGAGTCATGGCCAACATCACCTACTACGTCGCGCTGCCGTTCGTGCGGACCGAAGAAGGCGACCTCGTGACGGGTGAGGCGCAGGACCGGCAGACGGCGTTCGCGGCCGTCAACGCTGCCCGCAAGATGGCAACCACGCATGCAGGTGCCGTCGTCTTCTCGCGCACTGGGGACCCCATCAGTGGCGAGTTCGCGGATCCGACCATCCTGCGGATGTTCGGCGAGGTCGGAGCGAGCGTCGAGATGGCTGACGCCTAGGCGAGACGCAATGACGCCGCGCATGAAGCGATCGGAGACGCCGCGCGATCCTGCGGCCGTCGTACGCGCGCTGCGCGCCTGCCGGGCGGCGATGCACGAGGTGCACTGGACTGTCCGGCCGATGAACCCGGTCTACATGGCGGCGTCCGCTGTGATGAAGGCCATCGAAGGCCTCGCCCACCTCCTCACCGACGACCCGGAATACTTCTGGGACAAGGGCACGACGGCGACGCCAGCCACCGAAGCCGACAAGCGTGCACGCGAAGCGGGGAGAAGCTATGGCGGCGGTGATCGGATGGCGCGTAGTCACCGACCAAAGCGATGGCGTCGAAGCCTTCACGTCGGCGCTTCGCTCGCAGGAGCACGCTGTGGGCTACGCGTGCGACCTGCTGGCGGCCGGGATCAGCGTGGCGCGGATCGAGGGGCCGGGTGTGGAGATCGGGGCGGAGAAGGTGGTGGTGCTGTGGGCCGGGCATCGGCGGGCGCCGGAGCGGGTTTGGCCGGGGTCGGCATGTACGGCCTTTGGTAGCAAATTCACCACGTCGATCTTACGCAGCGGTAGTGCCTACCGACGCTGTCGCCACAGCCGCAGTTGCAGATAAACCCATTGTGTAGCACTCAGAACATGTGGTGGAGTCTTGCTGTAGGATCGTTTAAGCAAGACATAAATAGGTACGAACAAACAAGCGAAGGCGAACTCGGCCCAGCCTTCTTTAGTAATCTAGGCAGCCTTGTTCATTCCGCCGTCCATGCTGTGCGGCTCGTCGCACTACGACGCTGCATGACGAGGTTGGTCGGGTCCCTGGCTTACACCTCCTGCAATTGAGCCGCTAAACCGTCCGCCCATCCTTGACCGGGTCAACGCGCCAACGGAAGAGCCTTCGACCCTTTCGGGTCGAAGCTACATGCCAGCCATGCCGAGCCTAGTAGTTTGAGTTGGATGTTCGCTGACAGAAGCGTCCGACGTTGGCGAGAATG
>CAXTFM010000013.1:0-44476 GCA_964243435.1 uncultured Beijerinckiaceae bacterium | reverse complement strand
GGCTGACGATGCGCTGGCAGATGTTCATCAGCTGCGCGTTGTCGCGGAAGCGGATATTGGTGAGCTGGATCTTGCCGTTGACCTCGATGTAGGTCCGCAAGGCGCCGTTCACCATGATGTCGGCGATGTCGTCCCGGGCGAGCAGCGGTTCGAGCGGCCCGTAGCCGAGCACGTCGTTGCAGATGTCGGTGAGCATGTCGTCCTGCTCGGCGATCGACATGACGACGTTCTTTATGGAGATGATCTCCTGGACGATGTCCCGGATCTCGTCGCGCGCCGACTCGGCGTCGAGGCGGCTCAGCTGCGACAGGTCGATCGCCTCGATTAGCGCGCCGAAGATCATGCTCTTGACGACGTAGTAGTCGTCGGAGCGCGCAGGCTCTGGCGCCGGTTCGGGCGCGCGCGCGGAGCTGGCGGCTGCGGCCGGTGCGGGACGCGCCGGTGCGGCGCGGACCTGCGCCGGACGGGCCGGCACCGGGGCGCCCTGCGCCGAGGCGGCGTGCGCGGAGGACCCGCCGGACGGGCGCGATCGTCCGTCGGGAACGGCCGTGCCATCGGCGGCCCGCTTGCCGAACATGCTCAACTCCGCTTGGCTGGCGCGCGGCGTGCCGCCCGACGGCGGCCCGGCCTCAGGCCTTCTTGCGGGCGAGTTTGTCCATAAAAGGCTTAAGTATGTTTCTCGTCGTCCGCTTGGTTTCGACCTTTCCCGTCACGGCGCGGGCGAGGTCGGCGAAGAGCAGCGCGGCCTTGTGCGCGGCGTCCACCTCGAGGAGCATCTGGCCGTTGTTGGCGGCGGTTCCGAACAGGCGCGGCTCGAAAGGCAAGACAACGGTCGCCTTGAGGTCGACTGCCTTGCAGAAGTCGGCGACGGCGATTTCCGGGCGCTTGGGCACGCCGACGAGGTTCATCACGAGGTGCGGCGCCGCGTCGTGCGGGCGCGCGGCGCGCAGCGCGTCGACCATGCTCTTCGCGTTGCGGAGGCTCGCCAGTGTCGGCTCGGCGACGAGGACGATCTCGTCCGAACCGACCAGCACGCGCCGCGACCAACCGCTCCACTGGTGCGGCATGTCGAGCACCACGAGCGGGGTCGAGGCGCGCAGGATGTCGATGATCGGGTCGAAGGCGGTTTCCCCGAAGTCGCAAAGCCGGTCCAGCGTCGCCGGCGCGGCGAGCACGGACAAGCGGTCGCTGCAGCGCGACAGCAGGCGGTCGATGAGGTTGGCGTCGATCCTGTCCGGCGCGAAGACGGCCTCGGCGATGCCCTGCGGGGGGTCCTGGTTGAAGTCGAGTCCGGCCGTGCCGAAGGGGAGGTCGAGGTCGGCGATGACCGTTTGAAGCTGGAGGTCGCGGGCGGCGGCGAACGCTGCGTTGTGGGCCACGGCGGATGCGCCGGCCCCGCCCTTCACGCCCGTCACCGCCACGACCTTGCCGAGCGGCTCGGCGTCGACCTGGGTGTAGAGCGCCGACAGGGCGCGCACGAAGTCGAGCACGTCGAAGGGGGCGACGAGGTAGTCGCTGACCCCGCGCGCCATCAGGTCGCGGTACAGCACGATGTCGTTGAGCCGCCCGACCACGACGACCTTGGTGCCGGGATCGCAGAACTCGGACAGGCTTTCGAGCGCGGCGACGAGGTCGCGTCGTTCCGCCGCCGTTTCCAGCACGATCACGTTGGGGGTCGGCGCGTTGCGGAAGGCGTCCAGCGCGGCGGCGACGCCGCCCATGCCGAGCTTGAACAGCGTCTTCTCCATGCGGCGGTCCGCACTGGCGCCCTCGACGACGTCGGCGACCTCGGGTGTTTCGCAGAAGGCCTGAACCGAAACGCGCGGCAGGGCCGCAATCGGGTCCGCCTCGGCGGCCAGGCCGGTCCTCATCAGTTCCCTCCCACGTTTCCGATGTTGCTGTTCTTGGTCGCCCAGGCGGTGTTCGGGTCGGCCCCGGTGCGGACCGACCTGATCGCGCGCTGGCGGATCTGCGTGTCGGGCGGCTCCTCGCCGCGCGGGGACACGAGATCGCGCGGATCGGAGGTTTGGGCGGCGATCATGGTCTGCGTGGCGCAGCCGAGGTTCCAGTATGGCTTGTTCTCCCATCCTTCCACGCTCGACGCGGAGGCGAGGTCGTTCGGCCATTGGCCGCACTGGTCGGCGACGCTGGCCTTGAGGCCGTCGAAGCTCAGGCGGACAGCGGAAGCGAGGCGCGCGTCGCCGACTTCGTAGGTCGACACCACCACGCCCGCTGGGGCGCCGCCGAGGGCGAGGACTTTCCTCATGTCGGCGACCACCGCCCGCGCGGCAGCGGGCGGCAGGCCGCGCGGCAGCATGACCGAGACGGGGCCGCGCCCGGCGTCGCGGTACTGGCCGGCGAAGGCGTACACCTGCTTGGCCGTGTGGGCGTCGAGGCCGCGCTGGCCCCATGACGGGAACAGGTCGATGGTGGTCCGCGCCTCGGCGAGCACGATGGGGTGGCGCGTGCGGTAGTCGGTGACCGGTACGGATGAGGCGACGATGCGGTCGGTTGAGCCGCAGCCGGCGAGCGGGAGCGCCGCCGCGAGGAGGCCGGCAAGGGCGCGCGCAGGGCCGAAGGGTGAGCTGACCATCGCTCTCAATCCTGGATGAAGCCGACTCGGCCGCGGTAGTTCTTCGCGGCCTCGGGGTTGCTCGGCGTGGCGTAAAGCTTGTTCATGCGCCCGAGCAGCCAGGCCTGCGGATCGCTGGCCTCGGTGAAGCCGTCGTCGGGCCGCGCCAGCTGGTTCGCCGCGACCGGCTTCACGATGATGGGCGTGACGATGATGATCAGCTCGGTTTCCTGCCGCTGGTAGTCGCGCGACCGGAACAGGGTGCCGAGGATGGGGACGTTGAGCAGTCCCGGCAGGCCGTTGATCGATTGCAGCGACTGTTGCTGGATCAGGCCGGCGGTGGCGATCGACCCGCCCGAGGGCAGCTCGACGGTGGTTTCGTTCTTGCGCGTCAGCAGGCCGGGCGTGGACACGCCGCCGACGATGGCGCCGTGCTGGAAGTCGAGGTCCGCGACCTCCGTCGCGAGGTGCAGCATGATGCGGCCTTCCGACAGCACGAGCGGCTCGAAGTTGAGGGTGATGCCGTAGGGCTTGAAGGCGGCGCCCGTGTTGCAGGACGAGTTGGTGGCGAGGCCGGCGGAGCCGCTCGACCCGGCGGCGCTGCACACCAGCCCCGTCGAGTAGGGGAATTCACCGCCGACGGTGAAATGGGCCGATTCGCCCGAGATCGCCGTGACCGTCGGCTCGGCAAGCGTGCGGGTCACGCCGTAGCGCTCGAAGGCCTGCAGCGTCGCGTGCAGACCGTTGTATGAGTTGATGTTGAGCGCCGTGGTCGTCGGTAGGCTGACGAGATCCTTGCCGGGGAAGAAGCCGGCCGCCGAATTCGACGACAGGGCGCCGTTCAGGGGGAAAGGGTTGTACTGGGTCAGCGATCCCCAGGCGGACGAGGAGATGCCGAGCTGCTTGGCGACGTCGCGGCGCATTTCCGAAATGGTGACCTTGAGCATCACCTGGTCGCGGCCGCGAATGGTCAGCGAGTTGACCACGAGCCCGCCGCCCGCGCTGGTGCCGCCGCCGCTCACCGATGCCTGCTTGGCGAAGCCTTCCGCCATGTCGGCGGCGCGCTGGGCTTCCTCGGCCGCGTTCACCTCGCCCGTCAGGATGATGGCGTCGCCGACCGTGCGCACCACGATGCGCGTCGTCGGCATCGCCGCATGAAGGATCTGCGACAGCTCGCCGATGTCGCGCCCGATGCTGATCTCGAAGGAGGCGATCTCGTTGCCCTGCCGATCGAGGGCGAAAAGCGAGGTTTGCCCGGCGCCGGCGCCGATGACGTAGATCTTGCGCGCGGTGCGGACGATGGCGTTGGCCACCGCGGGATTGGCGACGAAGATTTCCGCCGCGTCCTCCGGCAGGTCGATGATGGTCGACTTGCCGACGCCCATGCTGATGCGCCGAGCCGCGTCGCTTGAGGGTTCGACGGCGCGGCGCGTCCGCGCGGCGACCGGCCCCGCTTGCGGCAGCGCGCCGGCGACGGCGAGAACCGCGGCGAAAGCAACGCGCAGAACTGCGGCGTGGGCGCGCGGGGCGCGGGAGCGCCGGCCGGGTGTGGGGCGCACTCCGAGCATCGCCATCACCTCACCCTTGCCTGGCTGGCGTTGCCAGACCTGATGATCGTCATGGTGAGCGGCTGCGCGGCGGGCTTCAGCTCATCGGTGCGGCTCGCGTCCGTGATCGCCCGCAGCGACAGGGTGAGCTGGCCGGTGCGTTGGGCGAGGATGACCTTCTCGGCCTGCTCGGGCTGCAGTTCGAGCGTCGCCGTGCTGCCGATCACCGTGCGCTCGCCCGACTTCTCCTGCACGCTCTGCCCGATCGCGAGGACGCGGACGTTGGCGAGGATGGTTTCGCTGGCGAAGGCGTTCGGCGCGTCGTCCGGGTGGAAGGTGCGGATCACGTCCACGCGGTCGTTGGGCAGGATGAAGCCCCCCGCGGCGGACTTGCCCTGGTCGATGAGGTCGATCGCGACGGCGCGCATGCCGGTCGGCAGCACGGCGGCCATGAAACCGGAACCGTTGCCCTTCACCAGGCGGTCGCCGTGCAGCGGCTCGCCGGCGGCGACGTTGGCGCGCACGATCGCGCCTTTCACGTTGTCGATACCGCCCGGCTGCAGCGTACGGACGATGGTGCCGACCGGCACCTGCTCGCGCGGCCAGGGCTGCCAGCGCACGTCGGCATCTGTGATCACGGCGCCGAAGGTGAGGTCGCGGGTGGCCACCAGCACCGCCTCGCTCGGCAGCACGGGCGGCGCGGCGACGGGCTTGACGGCGACGGGCTCGGGCTTCGAGTCCATCATCAGGTAGGCGGCGCCGAGGCCGGCGGAGAGGGCGACCCCGAGGACGATGAGGCGAGCTGCTTTCATGAACCCGAACCGGTCAAACGCCGGACGATGGCGTCATCCCGATAAGCGCAGCAAACCATGTTTATATGGTTAATGACGCGTGATGCCGGCGCGTCGCCGGGCGTCCCGCGCCGGGACGTCGCGCTTCAAGCGACCGCGATCGCGCTCCACAGGCCCGTCTCGGGGTAAACCACCAGGCCCGCCGCGGCGAGCGCGATGCCGTAGGGGATGCCGGTCTTGGCGTCATGGAGGTGCGACATCCAGCCGATGGTCACCGCCCATCGCGGCAGCGGCACGGAACGGACGCCGAGAATGGCCAGGGTCAGGGCGCCCCCGAGCAGCGTCGCGTCGAGCCCGTAATCGCCGACATGGCCCCAGCCCATCCACATGGCGGTGGCGGCGGCGAGCTTGGCGTCCCCGCCGCCGACCCAGCCGAAGGCGAACAGCATGAAGGTGATGACGAGAACCGCACCGCCACAGGCCACGTGCAGCAGGATATCTTGACCGGGCATCCCGGCGACGAATGCGAAGGGGATGAACACCAGCACCAGCGCGACAGAAATCCTGTTGGAGATCGTCATGGTGAACAGGTCGGACAACGCGGCGAAGATCATCAACGCGGGAAAGACGACGAGCAGTGCTGCCTGCAACATGGGAAATCCTCGATCGGACGGGCGACGGTGCGTGTCATCTGTCGCACGGGGACTTTACCCGGCCGTTTACGGCAGGCGGGGACGGTGCACGCGAAAAAGGCCCCGCTTTGCGCGGAGCCTTTCACCCGTTGCCCGAGGCGCGAAGGATCAGGTCAGGTTGTTGGCCACCGCGGTGAAACGGTTCGACAGGTTGGTGCCGAGCACGCGGGCGGAGGCGATGATGGCGATGGCGATGAGGCCCGCGATGAGGCCGTACTCGATGGCGGTTGCGCCCGACTCGTCGGACACGAAGCGGCTCAGGATGATCTTCATGATGGAAACTCCTTCAACACGACGTCCAGTACCAGCGAAGGTCGAACCAGACGTTCTGGCCGGTCAGCCGCACTGGAATGACTGAACCCTAGGATCCATCCCTTGCCGCTCGGTTAAAACGGGTGTCCGCGCTACGGCCCCCCTGCTCCCTTGGTGAAGCAAGCGTTGCAGAGGCCTGCGCCTGCCCACCCGATGCCACCGACGCCCGTGGCGGGAGGGCAATGGTCGCGGGTGTCCGCCATGGCTCGCCGGCTTAAGCCGTCCTTCACCATTGCCACCCATCGTGAGACGCGTCGGTTCGGCGTGTGTAAAGGGTTGCCTCATGCGTAAGTCGAAGCCCTCTGTCGGGCTGGCCGCTGGTGTGCTTGTGGCGGCATGCGCGGTCCTGGCAGGCGCGCCCGCACGGGCCGACACCGCGCCGATCGTGGCCGTCGTCGATCAGGCGCGCCTCGTCAAGATACCGGCGGGTACGGAAACGCTGATCATCGGCAATCCGACGATCGCCGACGTCACGCTGCTCAAGCAGAACAACATCATGATCCTGACGCCCCGCGCCTACGGGGAAACCAACTTCATCGCGCTCGACGGACAGGGCAACCCGGTCGCGCAATCGGTGATACGGGTCGTCAACGGCTCGGACGCGGTGGTGGTGCAGCGCGGCATGTCGCGCGAGTCCTACAGCTGCGCGCCGCGCTGCCAGCCAACCGAACGGCTCGGCGACGACGAGGGCTACCTTGGCAAGGTGTCGGCGCAGGTCCAGGCCCATGCCGCGCGCCTGTCGGGGGCGGCGGCGCCGACCGGTGCGGGCCTGCTGTCGCCCGCGCGCTGACGCGCGGGTCGGCGCGTCGCCCTCGGCTCAGATCGTCTGGTTGTAGGCGCCGACCTCCGGATGCTGCCGCAGCAGGGCGTCGAGCGCGCCGAACATGCGTTTGGTGTTGGCTTCCGAGGCGGGGCTTTCCACCACCACCACGAGTTCGGGCTTGTTGGACGAGGCGCGCACCAATCCCCAGGTGCCGTCGGCGACCGTGACCCGAACCCCGTTCACCGTGGTGACGCCGCGGATCGGCTGGTCGATGAGCGTCTCCCCCGCCGCGGCCATCGCCTCGACCCGCGCGGTGACCGCCGCGACGACGCCGTACTTCGCCTCGTCGGGGCAATGCGGCGACATGGTCGGCGAGCCCCAGGTCTTCGGCAGCTCGGCATAGAGCTGGCCCATGGTCTTGCCGGGATTGCGATCGAGCATGTCGAGCACGGCGATGGCGGTCACCAGGCCGTCGTCGTAGCCCCGGCCGATGGGCGCATTGAAGAAGAAGTGCCCCGACTTCTCGAAGCCGGCCAGCGCGCCGAGGTCGCTGACCCGGCGCTTGATGTAGGAGTGCCCGGTCTTCCAGTAGTCGGCCGTGACGCCGTTGTTCTTGAGCACGGGATCGCTGGCGAAAAGCCCGGTCGACTTCACGTCGACCACGAAGGTCGCGCCGGGATGGAGCGCGGACAGGTCGCGGGCGAGCATCACGCCGATCTTGTCGGCGAAGATTTCGCTGCCGCGCTCGTCGACGACGCCGCAGCGGTCGCCGTCCCCGTCGAAGCCGAGCCCGACATCGGCACCGTGGGTGCGCACGGCCTCGGCCATGGCGTGCAGCATGTGCAGGTCTTCCGGATTCGGATTGTAGCGCGGGAAGGTGAAGTCGAGTTCGGTATCGAGCGGCACCACCGTGCAGCCGAGGCGCTCGAGTAGGCGTGGCGCGAAGGCGCCGGCGGTGCCGTTGCCGCAGGCGGCGACGACCTTGACCGGGCGCTTCAGCTTGGGACGTTGGGTGAGGTCGTCGAGGTAACGGCGGGGGAAGTCGGCTTCGAAGGCGTAGCCGCCGCCGCCGCGCGCGCGGCCCTCGCCCGCCAGCACGATGTCGCGCAGGCGGCCCATCTCGTCCGGCCCGAAGGTCACGGGCCGCTGCACGCCCATCTTCACCCCGGTCCAGCCGTTGTCGTTGTGCGACGCCGTCACCATCGCCACTGCCGCGCAGTCCAGGGCGAACTGCGCGAAATAGGCCATCGGCGACAGGGCGAGGCCGATGTCGTGGACGCGGATGCCGGCGGCGACCAGCCCGGTGATCAGGGCGTTCTTGATCGTCGAGGAATAGGACCGGAAGTCGTGACCGGTGACGAGCTTGGGCTCGACGCCCATCTCGTGGATCAGCGTGCCGAGGCCGAAGCCCAGGGCCTGCACGCCCATCGGGTTGATCTCCGTCTCGAACAGCCAGCGCGCGTCGTACTCCCGGAAGCCCGTGGCCTTCACCATCGGCTCGGTCTCGTAGGCGTAGCTATTCCGTGGGAGGTGCGGCTGCGGTTTGGGAAACATCGGCGGTCCTGGCAGCTTGAGCGGGGCGGTGCGTCGCCAGGATAGGGACCCGCTGTGCCCCTCACAAGCGCGCTCCGACCCGCTTGAGGCCGACCTACTCGTCCCGCACCTTGTAGGCCATGCGCACGGCGCCCCAGTGCCGCCCGGCGGCGAACAGCGGCGCGTCGAACTCCATCAGGGTTTGGCTCATCTCCCCGTAATCGCGGGTGTGGCACTGCACGAGGTAGGGCCGGAGATTGCGCGACGCCGCAATCCCGACGCGGTGGTTGAAGATGCGCCGCATTCGGGAATGGCGCAGGTTCCAACTCCTGTCGTCGAGACGCCGCGGCAGCGAATAGCAAAGGTTGTGCAGGGGACTGAAACCGTTGCGGTCCTGAACGATGCAGAAGTCGAGGCCGGGCGCGGAGGCGACCTCGCGCTCGACGAGCGGGCGCAGCAGCGTTTCGATCGCGTCGACGGCGGCGTTGCGGTATTCCGGCGGCTCGGCGGTGCCTTGGCGGACGTAGTTCGCGTCGAACAGCTGTTCCGCCGACACGGTGGCGGCGCCGAGGGCCGCCGCCCAGATTTCCTCGACCTCGCGCGCGACCTGCTGAACGCGCTCGACCCGCGGCCAGTACAGCGCGCGCAGCCGTGCGACCTCGGCGGCGATCCGCGCCGTCAGCGTCGGCAGGGGATCGACGAGCACGGCCTCGTAGCCGGACATGGTCGTGGTCAGGAGCCGGATGGAGAACGCGCCGAGTGATGCCACCTCCAGCTCAACGGTGGCGCCGAGCATGTCCTCGGGGAACGACGGCGGCGTTTCGATCTGAACGGTTCGCGGCGACAGGTCCAGGGTGCGGATGGCGAAGCTGGCCCCGTTGCGGCGCAGCGTGCCGTCGCGCACGATGGGCCAGCGCCCGGCATCGTGCTCGCTATCGCCGCTGCCCTGGCGCATCACGACCACCGCCTGCTCGGTGAGGCGGGCAAAGGCGTGGCGCGCCGTGGAGGCGGCCTGCTCGGCGGCCGCGGTCATGGCACGCACCGTGCCACCGAGGCGCTGCATCCGGCCGGCGCTGGTCCGCACCTTCTGCGCGAGGCTGGCGACGTTCTCCGACCCGACGCCGATCTCGCGCGTCTGCTCGCCCTGCACGACGATCGCGGCACGCACCGCCGTGAACACGTCCTCCAACCCGCCGATGGAGGTTTCGAAGTCCTTGACCTCTGCCGTGTTGACGGCTGCGCGCTCGCGGATGCGTTTGACGGAGGCTACGATCTCGTCCGTGGCGCGCTGGGTCTGCTGCGACAGCGACTTGACCTCGCCGGCTACCACCCGGAAACCTGCGCCTGCCTCACCGGCACGGGCGGCTTCGATCGTGGCGTTGAGGGCGAGCAGATTGGTTTGCGCCGCGATGGTCGCGATCATCTTCACCACGCGCTCGATCTCGTTGATCGAGGAGGAAAGGTCGGAAACGCTGGCGAGCGCCGAGCGCGAGCGCGCCTGCGCCTGGTCGACGGCGCCGACCGCCGTGGCGAGGCGCTCCTCGATGACGTCGCTCTGGCTTTGCAGGTTGCAAACGGAGGCGACGAACTGGTCGGCGCGGGTTCGCATCACCTCGGCCGAGGCTTCGAATTCGCCGGAAAAAGACGCCATCTCGTCGACGAGGGCGATGGCGTCGTGCAGGATGACGCCGAGCGAGCGGTTGCTGTCCGTGGCCGTCCCGATCCCGGTGAAAAGATCGGTCTCGGCGGCACGGCGCGTTTCACCGGTGTCGGGCCGGGCCGGCGCCGCGACGGGAAGCGCAACCGCGCTCGGCGCAGTGTCGCTCGAAATCTTCCGCCACTTGAGCATGCTGCCGCATCAATTGATCGAGGACGAGCGATCACAACAAGCGACGGTTAACCCGGGGTGAAGATCAACGGGCGATCGGGGCGCCTTGCGGCCGGAAACGCTCGAAACCGGTGAACACGGTCAAGGTGTCGCGGCGAGCGATGGCGCAAAGGGTGACGCCGAGCGCCAGCGCACGCTCGATCGCGAGCGAGGTCGGGGCCGAGATTGCGACCAGGGTGCGGGCGCCGAGCGTCGCAGCCTTTTCCACCATCTCGAACGAGCAGCGGCTGGTGATGACGAGGAAGCCGGCCGCGGGGTCGAGCCCTTCGCGCAGCACCGCGCCGACCAGCTTGTCGAGCGCGTTGTGCCGGCCGACGTCCTCGCGAAGGTGGCGGATCGTACCTGCCGCATCGGCGAAGGCGGCGGCATGCACCGCGCGCGTGCGCGCATTCAGCACCTGGCGCTCGTCCAGCGCCGCCAGGGCAAGCGCGATCGGCGCGATGGCGATGGGCGCCGCATCGACGACCGCAGCCGTGGCGCGGCGCAGCGCGGCGATGTCGTCGATCCCGCACACCCCGCAGCCGGTGCGCCCGGTCATCGCGCGCTGGCGGGCGAAGTGGCGGTGGAGCTTGTCGCCGACGAGCGAAACGCGCAGCGCCAGCCCGTCGGGGGCGGGCGCGACCTCGACGTCGCGGATGTCGCTCGCGCGGTCGATCATGCCTTCGGTCAGGCTGAACCCGTAGGCGAAATCGACGAGGTCGGCGGGGGTCAGCATCATCACCGCGAAAGGCACGTCGGCGAAGGATACCTGCACGGCCGTTTCCACAGCGACGGCGCGCTCGTCGTCGCGCACCGGCGTTCCGTCGAGCGCGATGACCAAGGCGCGCGCCGCCGCCACCGGCTCGGGCGCGCCGCGCTCTGGCGCGCTCACGTCAGATCGTCGAGCGAACGCACGACCCGGTCGGGCGGCAGGTCGACATATTCGTCCGGCTTGCCCGTGCGATTGACCCAGGTGGTCGCGAAGCCGAACGCCTTGGCGCCGGCGACGTCCCAACGGTTCGACGACGAGAACGCCACCTCGGCGGGGGTGGTGCCGAAACTTTGCCCGACGAGGCCGTACACGTCGGGCAGCGGCTTGTAGTTCCGCGTCACGTCGACGGAGAGCACCGCGTCGAGCAGGCCGTCGAGCCCTGCCGCGCGGGTGGCGTTGGCAAGCATGGACACCGACCCGTTGGACAGGATGGCCGTGCGCATGCCGGCGTCGCGCAGCCGTGTCAGGGCCGGGACCACGTCGGGGTAGGCGTCGAGTTCCTCATAGGCGGCGAGGAGTTTGGGACGCAACCCTTGCGGCAGGCCGCCATGCGCCGCCGCCGCCACCTCGAGCGCGGCGGCGGTCAGCTCGCGGAAGTCGCGCCAGCGACCCATCAGCGTGGTGGTCCAGCTGTATTCGAGCTGCTTGACGCGCCACAGCTGCGACAAGGCCTCCGCCTGCGGGCCGATTTCGCCCTCGAAGCGGGCGACCGCGGCGTGCACGTCGAAAAGCGTGCCGTAAGCGTCGAAGACGTAAACGCGTCTGGTCATGGGGTACGAAACTCCCGGCGTTCGGCGCCGATCAGGGCAGCGCCGACGCGAAGCGCGTAGCGCCGTCGGCCACGGCCACGCCGGCGGCGGCGGGTTCGCCGTTCAGGAAGATCTTGTAGGCCGGATTGCCGCTCTCGTCCCAGTAGGGGTAGCCGAGGTCGTCGAGGCAGGCGTGGAAGCGCCCGCGCTCGGCGTCGGGCACCGCCACGCCGGCGAGCACGCGCCCGTAATCCGCGCCGTGGTTGCGGTAATGGAACAGGGTGATGTTCCAGCCGCGGGCCAGTCCGTCCTCGGCCAATCGGTCCTTGGCCAGTCCGTCGAGGAACCGCATCAGCGCGCCCGGACGTTCGGGGAACTGGAAGCGGTACAGGCGCTCGTCGGGCAGGCCATGGGCGCGACCGCCGACCATGTAGCGGATGTGGACCTTGGCGGTTTCGTCGTCCGACAGGTCGACCACGCCGTAGCCGGCGCTGCGCAGGATGGCGACGAGCGTGGTTTTTTCAGCGCCGCCGCCGGTGAGCTGTACCCCGACGAACACGTGGGCGTCGCGCAATTCGCCGTCGCGCCCGCCCGCGTGGCGGTAGTTGAACTCGGTGATCAGGCGTGGGCCGATCGCGCCGATGAAGGCGCGGTAGCTGCCGGGACGCTCGGGGATCGTCACCGCGAACAGCGCCTCGCGGCGCTCGCCGAGTTCGGCGCGCTCGGCGATGTGGCGGAGGCGGTCGAAGTTGAGGTTGGCGCCCGAGTTGATCGTGACGAGCGCGCCCGTACCGGCGCGGCGCGCGGCGTATTTCTTCAAGCCGGCAAGGCCGACGGCGCCGGCGGGCTCGGCGGCGGCGCGGGTGTCGTCGAAGGTATCCTTCACGGCGGCGCAGATCTCGTCAGTCGAGACCGTCACCACCTCGTCGACGAGGTCGCGACAGATGCGGAAGGTTTCGACGCCGACCTGGCGCACGGCGACGCCGTCGGCGAAGAGGCCGACCTGCGGCAGGGTGATGCGCTCGCCCGCGCGGATCGCTTCCGCCATGCTCGGCGCGTCGTCCGGCTCGACGCCGATGATCTTCACCTCCGGCCGCAGGTATTTCGTGTAAGCGGCGATGCCAGCGCACAAACCGCCCCCGCCGATGGGAATGAAGATCGCCTCGATCGGGTCGGGATGCTGGCGGAGGATCTCCATGCCGATCGTGCCCTGCCCGGCGATGACGTGGGGATCGTCGTAGGGCGGGATGAAGGCCAGGCCACGCTCGATTTCCAGCATCCGGGCGTGGGCGAGGGCCTCGTCGAAGGCATCGCCGTGCAGCACCACGGTACCGCCCAGGCGACGCACCGCGTCGACCTTGATGGAGGGGGTGGTGCGCGGCATCACCACCGTCGCCACGATGCCGAGCTTGCGCGCGGCCAGCGACACGCCCTGGGCGTGATTGCCGGCGGACGCGGTGATGATGCCGCGCGCCCGCACCTCCGGCGGCAGGCCGACGATCTTGTTGTAGGCGCCGCGCAACTTGAAGGAAAAGACCGGCTGGAGGTCCTCGCGCTTGAGGAACACCGGAACTCCGAGGCGATCCGCCATGCGCGGCATGGGATCGAGCGGGGACTCGATCGCCACGTCGTAGACGCGCGCCGACAGGATCATCTTGGGATAGTCGTGCATGATGGGATCGCGTGATGGTGGGTCGGGGGCCGGCGCGCACCGCGGCCGCCCGCGAACCCATTCCGGCCGTGGAACCGGCGCATGGGAACTGTCGGACATATGGCATCGCCGACAGCCCTGTCCAGTTGGCGGGCCGCGCGGGTTTGCAGCTCCGGCCGAAACGCGCGACAACGCGTGGGCACCAGGATGCGCACGCCACGGCCAACCCTTCGCACCTTCCGGCCCCGTCCTTCCCCCCAGCCCTGCGCGACGGACTCCACGAGTTGCTGACGTGGCGGCGCGACGTACGCGCGTTCCGTCGCGATGCCCTGCCCCCGGGGATGGTGGAGCGGCTGGTGGCGGCGGCCTGCCTGTCGCCCTCCGTCGGCCTGAGCGAGCCGTGGCGCTTCGTCAGCGTCGAGGATCCGGCGCGCCGGGCCGCGGTGCGCGCGAACTTCGCCGCGGCCAATGCCGCCGCGCTCGCCGCGCAGGCGTCCGACCGGCAGGCAAGCTATGCCCGCCTCAAGCTCGCCGGCCTCGACGAAGCGCCGGTCCACCTTGCCGCCTTCGCCGACGGCGGCGACCCGCAGGGGCATGGGCTCGGCGCGCGCACCATGCCGGAAGCGATCGACTACTCCGTCGCCATCGCCATCCACACGCTCTGGCTCGCCGCGCGGCTGGAGGGCATCGGGCTCGGCTGGGTGTCGATCCTCGACGCGGCGACGATCCCCACCCTCCTCGATGTGCCGCGGCACTGGCGCTTCATCGGCTACCTGTGCCTCGGCTACCCCGCAGCCGTCGACGACTGCCCCGCCCTGCAACGCGCCGGCTGGGAGCACCGGCGCGATCCGGCCTGCCGGCTCCTCCGAAGGTGATGTCCATGCAAACGGAAAAGGTCTGGGACTACCCGCGTCCGCCGCGCGTCGAACAAGTGCCCGAGGAGATCGCGATCATCTTCGGCGGACGCACCATCGTCACCACGCGCGACGCCAAGCGCGTGCTGGAAACGAGCCATCCCCCCGTCTATTACCTCCCTCGCGAAGCCTTCACCTGCGAGTTGGTGCCCTCCAAGCGGCGTAGCTTCTGCGAGTGGAAGGGCACGGCCGAGTACTGGACGCTCCGCGAGGGAGGGCGGCAGGCCACCGACTGCGCGTGGAGCTACCCCCAACCGACGCCGGGCTTCGCGCTCATCCGCGACCATTTGGCCGTCTATCCCGCGGCGATGGATGTCTGCACCGTCGATGGCGAGCGGGTCACGCCGCAACCGGGCGGTTTCTACGGCGGCTGGGTCACGTCGAACCTCGTCGGCCCCTTCAAGGGCGCGCCGGGGACGATGCACTGGTAGACGGTCGTGTGCGGACGGCACCCCGGCGCCGCCGTCCGCGTGTTGCAGGGAGATGAAGCGCATGGACCGGCAGCCGAGCGACCCGGAGCCCTCCGTGGCGGACGCATCCGAGGCTGAGAGCGACGTCGCCCTCGGCGACAACGAGCGGCACCATGCCGGGTCCGGTCCCACGCCGCCATCGGGCCGCATCATCCACGAGATCATCCGCGAGGACGGTGAGGAGGAGCTGGCGCGCAGCGTCACCGCGCTGGCATGGTCCGCGACCAGCGCCGGACTGTCGATGGGCTTCTCCTTCTACACCATGGCGATCCTGAAAAGCGGCCTCCCGGACGCCCCGTGGGCCAAGCTCGTCACCGGGTTTGGCTACACCGTCGGCTTCCTCATCGTGGTGCTCGGGCGCCAGCAGCTGTTCACCGAGTCGACGCTGACCGCCGTGCTGCCGCTGCTCACCCGCAAGGATGCCAAGACGGCCTACCGGACCGGCCGGCTCTGGATGGTGGTCCTCGCCTGCAACCTCGCCGGCACCTTCGCCTTCGCCTGGCTGATCAGCCACGACGCGCTGTTCGACGAGGAGGTCGTCCACGCCCTGCGCACGCTGGCGGCGGAGGCTTCCAAGGACTCGTTCTGGCCGATGATGGTGAAGAGCGTTCTCGCCGGATGGCTGATCGCGCTGATGGTGTGGCTCATCCCCGGCGCCGGTCAGGGGCGGCTGTGGCTCATCCTCATCATCACCTACGTCGTCGCCATCGCCCATTTTTCCCACATCATCGCCGGCTCGGTCGAGGCAGCATACAACGTCTTCGTCGGGCATTTCAGCCTCGGCGCCTACGTCACGCACTTCCTGCTCCCGACGCTGATCGGCAATACGATCGGCGGCGTATCGCTCGTCGCGATCCTCAACCACGTTCCGGTGCGCGACGAGCTGCCAGGTGCAAGCCAAGGCTGACGACGCGGCAAGGCGGCGCGCCGGTGCCCCGGTCGGGGTTGGCGGCGCTGCCCGCGCCTGGGGTGGCCTGATGCGGCGTAAGCGACTGCAGGCGTCGTCCCCCGCACGCGACGAACACGTGTCGGCCGGCACGGCGCGGCGGGCGACGCGGTCCCGATCGTGCAGCGGCCGCTTGTCGTAGCCGACCGGTCAGGTCGGGCAAACCGCCCTTTGCGACGACTTGGTGGACGGGGCCGTCCTCGACGCCGTCGCCCCGCACGGCGATGCCAGTTGCGACCCGTCGTCCCGTGGCGCCCCCGCCTCGGCGAAGGCAAGCAGCTGCGCCAGCATGGCGTCGGAAGCGCGCGTCGCGGTCAGGTTGTGGTCGGCGTCGGCGATCACCGCGACGCCGACATTGGGGTGACGCATGTGGCGGCCTTCGCGGCCGTAGAAGTTGCGTAGCTCGAGAAGGCCCGGGTCGCCCGGCGTGAACAGCAGGTGGACCCGCGTGCCGTGCTCGGCAAGCGTCCGGAAGGCGGCGTGGACGCGCGCCGCCATCGACCCCGGCATAAGGGTGGAGCGCAGTCCGAGTGGTATGCCCGCCATCGCGTGCTTGAGGCTTCGCTTGAGGAGGTAATGCATCGCCGGCAGGATGCGCCGGCGGCTGCGGAACAGCTTCTTCAGCGCGCCGGCGCTGCGGACGTCGCCGACATAGTCGTTCATCGAGCGCAGGCCGTAGCGGATCACGTCCTCCGGTCGTTCGGCGGGGTTCCACACGAAGCGTTGCGGGTTGACCGCGAACACCTCGGTGACACGCGGGTCGTGACGCGCGGCGACAAGCGCCATGTAGGCGCCGCTGCACACGCCGGCGAGCGCGACCCGTTCAAACCCGCGTCGCGCCAACACGCCCACGGCGGCACCGATGTCGGGCAACAGCAGGTCGGAATAGATGAGGTTGGCCGGGCGCCCCGGCTCATCGCGGCTTTCGCCGAGCCCGGCGAGGTCGAAGCGCAGGCTGGCGATCCCGGCGGCGGCGAGCGCGCGGGCGTGTTCGACGGATACGCGTCGCCAGCCCAGATGCGGGTTGAGGCCGCGGTTGAGCAGCACCACCGCCGGCGCAGTGGGTCGTGGCGCACGGGCGGGACGGCACAGGACGCCGAACAGCGCGTCGTCTGCACCGAAGCGCAACGCTTCCTCGCGGAACGCGGCTGTGGACAGGATGGCGGGGCGGTGGCCGTCGTCGACGCGGGCGAGCGGCGCAGCGCGACAGCCGCCGCCGAGCGCGGCGACGACGCGCGCCGCATCGACCGGAAGCGGCTGGATCGTCGTCGCGTCTGAGATCAACAGGTGATAGGGCGCGATCGGCTCCATCGCGACGACCGCTTCCGCACGGCGCAGCGTCCCGCAAAGCTCCGCCGCAGCCTTGCGGTCGTCCTGGTCGAAGATGGTGACGTGCAATCCGGCGACACCTTGGAGGTCGGACAGGTCGAGGCGCTTCAGGCTGTCGACCATGGCCCGGGAAAGGGGAAAGCCGACGACGTTGAGCGCTTCCTCGTCCGACGGCTGGTGGGCGATGCCGAGGCGCTGGGCGACGAGGGCCGCCGTCGCCGCGAGCTCGCGCGCATAGGCCCTCCCCTTGACCACGGGCGCGATCAGCTGAAGGCCGACAACGTCGCTGCGGCTGCGTGCGGCGGCGACGGCGAGGGCCGCGCCGAGCGACTGGCCGAGGAACACGAAGCGCTTGACGCCGGATTTCAGCCGGAGGCAAGCGGCGGCGTGGTGGATCGCCTCGACCCAGCTGTCGCAACTCGATACGTCCGATCCCCGCCCGAGCGAATTGCCCGTGCCGGGATAGTCGAAACGCAGGCACGGGTGACCGGCGGCGGAGAGCGCTTCGGCAAGCAGCCGCCAGCTTTTGCGCATGGTGAGGTCTTCGAAGCCCCATGGCGAGCAGAGCACGACGCCGACAGCACCGCCGGCCGGATGGAAGAAGCCGCTATTGCCGCGGAACGTGACCGGCACGCCGTAGCGCAGCCCATCCGCCGCTTCCGGGGACATCGGCGCCGACGGGTCGTCGGGCGCGGCGGATACGACGTACATGTCCACCTCTCCAAGCGAGCGTCCCCAGCGGACCGCGACGGCATAATGGCGTCAAGACCTTGACATATGATTGTGGCGGCGCCGCCGGCTCATCGTTTCACCCGGCGAGAGCGATGTCGCCCGCCGGCTCCGTCGCAGTCAGCACCACGCCGAGGAAATCCGACGTGTCCGCGGCTGCGTCGACGGCGGCGACAAAGGCATCGCGCATCAGCCCGTCCCAGTTCGCGACAAGGGCGAGGCCGTCGACCGCGCCTCGCAGCGCCGATGCGACAACCGCCCCGTCGTCGGTGGACCGCGCCGCGACCAGAACGAGGTCGAAGCGCCCGCGCGCCTCCTCCAGCAAGGTGCCGAGGCGCACGCCATCCGCCGCCGCCCACGCGCCGCCCGTCCACGCCGCGCCGGCCGGCAGCAGCGCGAAACGGGAGCGCGGCAGGACCGCGGCGGCCGGCACGACCGCGCCGGACAACACCTCGCCCAGCCCGACGGCGTGCCCGGCCCCGCACGCGTCCGACAGGCTGCGTCGCGTGCCATCGCCATCAATCAGCAGGACGCGGCGGCCCTGCGCACCGAGCACGCATGCGAGCGCGAGGACGAGGTCGCGCGCATCATCGCCCCCGTCAAGGGCGGCGAACATCAGGACGCGCCCGCCTCGGGCAGCGTCGGAGACGATGAGTTTCGCCGCCAGCGCGCCGATGCTCCGCGCGAAACCCGCGTCCGGCTCGGCGGCAAGAACCGCGACCACGTCATCCGCCGTGGCGAGGCTCCGCTCCGGACGCGGCACGCGCCCGAGGATGTAGGTGGACAGTCCGGCGCCGCGCGCGGGCCGCGGCTGCGGCGCGTCACCCCTCGGCCTGCGGCGGCCGAACATGTCGGCTGCCGCGGCGACGGCCAGCCCGAGGATCAGGCCGGCAACCGCCGCGACGGGGACGATGAGCCTGGTTTTCGGGAAACTCGGCCCCGTCGGTTCGAGCGCCGGTGAGATCACCCGGGCGTCGGGTTCCTCGAAGGTCGATTGTTCCTGGGTGATCTTGGCGCGGCTGAGAAAGTTCTGGAAAAGGGCTTGGTTGGCCTGATTGGTGCGCTCAAGTTCGCGCAGGCGCACGCCCGTTTCGTTGTCGCCACCGGCGACGTCCGACAGAGTGGTGATCGTCTTGCGCAACGCCGATTCCCGCGCGCTGGCGACCTCGTGGTCGTTGCGCAGCGTCGCGACGAGGCGGCGGACCTCGGCCGAGATCGCCCGCTCCATGCCTTCCTTCTGCGCGCGGATCTGGGTGATCGCGGGGAAGGCCGGACCGTAAAGGGAGGCGAGGTCCGACTCGCGGCGCAGCAGGTCGGCCTGCTGGGTGCGAAGCTGGGTGATGAGCGGCGAGCGCACGATCTCCGGCAACGTGTCCAGCTTGGCGCCGGATGTGGTGAACTGCGCGGCCTGCCGGTAGCGCGCGAGCTTCTCCGCCGTGTCGGTCGCGGCGAGCGCGAGCTGCTCGTTGAGGTGCTGCAGCTGCAGTTCGCCGACGGTGGTCCTGCCGTCAAGCGTCGCCGCGGTGAGGTCGTGCGCCTTGCGGAAGTCGGTGACGGCGCGCTCGGACACGCGGACCTGGTCGCGCAGTGTGCCGAGACGGTCCTCGAAGAAAGCGGCCGCTTGGCCGAGCGCGCGCGCTTGAACGTTGACGCGGTCCTCGGTGAAGGCTGCCGCGAGGCCGTTGGCGAGACGCGTCGCCTTTGCCGCGTCGCGCGACGACACCGACAGCGACAGCACGTAGCTCTTGGCGATGCGCGTCACCTCGACCCGGCTGAACAGGTTGAGGATCGCCGGGGCAAGCTTCGGGTCGATGCCGTCGAGCGGGAGCGGCTCGGCGCTCCTCACGGCGACGGGCCGCACCAGGGCGAGGAGCCGGGCGAGGAGACCGACTTTGCCCGTGCCGGCGAACTCGGGATCGGCGGCGAGGTTCTCCTTGGTGACGACCTTGGCGAGCAGGCGCGTCGAGGTGAGGATGGAGATTTGGCTGTCGACGATGGCGGAGTCGAGCGCCGCGTCGGGCTGCACGGCTTCCACGCCGAAAACGTGCTGGCGGTGGGGATCGAGCAGGACCTGCGAGGTGGCCGTGTAGGTCGGTCGCAGCGCGAGGCAGACCGCCAGGGCAAGAAGCGCGCAGCCCCCGGCCATGCCGGCCACCAGGGGCCAGCGGCGCCCGACGAAGTGCCGTAGCTCTTCCAAGTCGAGGCGATCGGGATCGCTGGTGTCTGGCACGGGCCTTCCCATCTCTCGCGAGGCCCCGCCGGCCCCGCCCCATTCATGCGGACGGATAACGAGTGCTAAGCAGTCGCCCTTAACAATTCGCATCTGCCGACGCCGCGCCGGACACTGGCGGCGACCACCCGCGACGCTTCGGACCGGCGGCAAGGAGGGCGCGGCTGAGCGCGACATGAGCCCGCGCGAAGGCGCGCGAACCGAGGTCGTCGGCGGTCATGCGGCGCTGCGCCGCCTGCGCCATGGCGCAGGCGGCCGCCGGATCGGCGTACAAGCGAGCGGCGGCCTCGCGCAACGCGGCCGGATCACCCGGCGGCACGAAGGCGACCTCGCCATCGGCGAAGTAGCTGTCCAGCCCGCCAGAGCGTGTGCACACCACCGGACGCCCGGCGAGAACGGCTTCCTGCAACACGGTAATGCCGGACGCATGGAGGTTCGGCTTGAGCGGCAGCACCACCACATCGGCCGCAGCGTACAGCGCCATCAGTTCGGCGTTACGCTGCGGCTTGCGGATGACGACGTTGCGATATTTTGCGATGCGCCGCGATTGCAGGGCGCCGGAAGCGATGGTCACCTCGACGTCCGGCTGGTCGCCGAAGGCGGCGAGCATCGTGTCCCAGTCGCGGTGCCGATCGTTGCCGAGCGCGAGCACGCGCATCCCGCCCCGGGTCGCATGCGAGGCCGCCGCCGGAACCTGCCTGGCGTCGGTGCACACGCCGAAGGGCACCATCGCGCACCATGCGTCGGGGAACAGGCGTGCCGCCCGGTCCCGGTTCAGCGGAGACAGGAACGTCAGCACCCCCGCTTCCCGCATCAACCAACGGTACAGGACGCGTCGCGCCGCGCCGAGACCGTCCCATCGATCGATCAGCCAGACGCTTTGCGCGAGCAGGCGCGGGCGTCGCCCGGCCGGCATCAGCTTGATCAGCGCCGCGGCGGCGAGATGCTGCGACTCGGTATGCGTCCACACCACATCGGCCGCGCGCAACGCGGCACGGTTGCGCCAGGCGTGGACGACGTCGAAGCCAAGCAGGAGCCGCAACCCGCCCCGAACGACGCGTGCGAGCCTTCCTTCCCGACGATCCCGCGAGAAACGAAGCTCGACGTCGGGCGCGCCGGCGTGGGCGTAGCCGTAGGGGCTCGCCTCGTTGAAGCCGATCAGCTGCCCCGAGCGCCAGCGCCGCTCCCAATCCTGCGCGTCGAAACCATGCGCCAGATGGACGTAGACCTTCATGGGATCGCTCATGCTGCTCGGCGGCGCGCGGACCGACGGTGGGAGGCAAGGGGCGGAGGGCGATGACGCGTCGTTCCGCGGGGTACGGACGTTCCCGCGCTTCGGACGAAGGTGCTCACGGGCGTTTCTCGTAGGCGGCGATCGACTTGACGTACATGAAGGAAGGGTTCGGCGTGCGCTCGATCGGCCAGCCCGAGCCCAGCGCGAGATCGACCAGCATGTAGACGGGCTGACGCCATTCCGGCTTCGTCGGGGTGCGCCACACCTCGTGGCGGTTGAAGAAGAAGGCGACCCAGTCGTGGTCGATGCTGACGCCATAGCGGTTGAAGCGCGCCGTGGCGCTGCCGGGCGGAATGTCCACCACCGCGCCGTCGCCGAAGGTCTGCTTGCCGTCGACCCAGGTGTGGACGTTGGCGCGGTAGGAGGCCGGCGCGTGGCCGTAATACTCGAACACGTCGATCTCGGCGCCGGGCGAGGCGTCGATGCCCGACAGCCAGAAGGCCGGCCAGGTGCCGGGGCCGGGCGGCAGCTTGGTTTCGATCTCGAAGTAGCCGTAACGCTGGGCGAAGCCTTGCCCGGCCGCGCCCTGCTTGTCGCGCGACGCGATCAGGCCCGAGCGCCAGCGGCCGTCGGCGTCCTTGCGCGCCTCGATGCGCAGCATGGAGGCCGCGGTCTGGAAGGGGAAGCCCGGCTGCGGGTCGGTGAACTCCGCGTCGCCGAAGTCGCCGTGCCACGGCGTATGCGCGATCCAGCGCGTGCCGGGACCCCAGCCCGACACGTCGAACTGCTCGAAGGTCTCGACGAAGGTCCGCCGATAGGACCCGATGTCGAGGTCGCGGGCGCTCTGCGCGGCCGTCCCCTCGCCGCAGGCGGCAAGCATGAGCGTCGCGGCGAGGCCGCCTGCGACCCTGGAAAGGTGAGGATGATCCATTCTGAGACCCCGATCCCGTTTCGACCGAGGAGGGTTGCAGGCGTCGTGCCCGGCGCCGCGCGTCGTGACGGCAACGGTCGAACGTGGTGAACATCCCGTTCACGCCGCGGCGCGAAGGCGAAGCCGGCCCGTGCAGAACACCTTTTCCCGTGCGTCGATCCCCAGAAACCAAAGGGTCGTCCCGAAGCCAGCCAGCGACGCGCCCATCAGCGCGACGCGGCCGATGAGGCTCGCCGCGGTGAGCGGCAGGGCGAGGGCGAGCGTCGCCGCGCCGACGACGCACAGCACGCGTCTCAGAATGGGACGCAGCGCCGGGACAAGCCGGGCGGCGAGGAAGGCGCGCGCCGCGAGGTCGAGGCCGACGCGCAGCGTCCAAGCCGCAGCGGCCCCGGCGATGCCGCCGACGTGCAGCAACACGACGAGCACCGGGACGTAGAACACGAGCTCGACGAGGGAAAAGCGCGCATTGACGTCGGGGCGGCCGATCGAGTCGATGAAGCCGCCGACCACGGCGTCCGCCGCGCCGAGCAACGCGGCAAGGGCGAGCCATCGCATCACCGGCGCCGCCTCGAGCGCGAAGGCGGCGCCGACCCACAGGGTGAGGACCTCGTGGGCGAAGCCGGCCATGAGAAGCGACGGCACGAACAGGATGGCCGTGATCGCCAGCATGCAGCGGCGCAGCAGCGTCGCGGCATGTGCCGGGTCGACGCGGTAGGAGGCGGCCATCGCGGGGAAGGCGGTGTTCATCACCGCGACCGTGACGAGCGAGAAGCGGCCGATGAGGTCGCTCGGCGTCGCGTACCAGCCTGCCGCGGCGGCGGACAGCACGGACGCCACAAGGAAGCGGTCGACGGAGGTCAGCACGGGCCAAACGAGGTTCGACACCGTCATCCAGCCGCCGAGCCGCGCCAGGGCGCGCGCTTCGCGCCAGCGCAGCCGCGCCGTTCTCAGGCTCGGCATGGCGTCGACACAGATGCGCCAGTAGCAGATTGTCATCACAAGTCGGCATGCGACCAGCATCAGCATCACGGCGACGAGGCTGTCGACGAGGCGCAGCACCAGGAGCGGGCCGAGATAATAGAAGGCGAGGATCGGCATGTTGGCGAGGTTCGCCGCCCGGAACCGCTGAAAGGCAGAGATGACGCCCCACAGCGCGGCGTTGAGGATGACCAGCGGAACGGCGAGGCAAAGCGCGTACATGGCGTGCAGGACCTCGGTGCGCTCGGCCGCGGTCACCGCGAGGCCGTGGTCCACCCAAAGGCCGGCGAGCGCGGCGAGCACCAGCGCCCCGCCGCTGCCGAGCAGCGTCAGCAGCGCGAGGCCGGTGCGCGTAAGGACCGCCGCTTCCGCGATCTCGCCCACGGCGATACGCTCGGCGAGCAGCTTGGTCAGGGCGCGGCCGATGCCGAAATCGAAGATGCCGAACATTCCGATGAGGCTGAGCGCGAGGGCGAACAGGCCCCAGCGCGTCGGTCCGAGATCGGCGTAAAGGAGGGGCGTCGCCGCGACCGCGATCACCATCGGTCCGGCGCGTCCGGCGATGTTCCACAGCGCGCTCAGCGCCACGGTGCGGGTTCCGGCGAGCGCGGACAGGGTCTCGCGCCCCGTCCCCTCGCCGAGCACTGCCGCCGCTGTCCGCCCATCGACGTCGGTCATGGTGTGTCCGCCGCTCCATGGGCCGCGCCCGGAAGGGCTCAACCGACGCTCGCCGCCGGTGGCCGGCATCCACCTGCCTTCGAAACAATAAAGGTCGGATGAACTGTCTGCTATACCTCGTCGATGACGGTTTACGAGCCGTTGTGATCTTAATCACGAATGCAGGCGACCCCACGCACGCGCTGGTAACTCCTGTATGTCCTCATCGCGAGTGCGAGGAGCCTCATCGATGCGGGTTGCGATCGTCCATTACTGGCTTGTCGGCATGCGCGGCGGCGAGAAGGTGCTTGAAGAACTCTGCCTGATGTATCCGCAGGCCGACATCTTCACCCACGTCTACGATGCGGCGCGCACCAGCGACCTCATCAAGCGCCACAGCATCACCACGAGCTTCATCGCCCGCCTGCCCTTCGCGTCGCGCGCCTACCAAAAATACCTGCCGCTGATGCCGATGGCGCTGGAGGAACTGGACCTCACCGGATACGATCTGGTGATCTCCTCCGAGTCCGGGCCGGCAAAGGGCGTCGTCACCCATCCCAACGCGTTGCACGTTTGTTACTGCCATTCGCCGATGCGCTACCTGTGGGATCAGTATCCCACCTACCGGGCGAACTCCGGGCGCCTCACCCGCCTCGTGATGTCGTTGCTGATGCCGGCGCTGCGCGCCTGGGACATCGCCTCGGCCGCTCGCGTCGACCATTTCATCGCCAACTCCACCTTCGTCGCGCGGCGCATCAGCAAGGCGTACCGACGCGACAGCACGGTGATCTTCCCGCCCGTCGATCTCGACAGCTTTGCCGTGTCGCCGGCTCCCGCGCGCGACTTCTACCTCGTGGCCGGGCAGCTCGTACCCTACAAGCGCATCGACCTCGCCATCGCCGCCTGCAACCGGCTCGGGCGCCGGCTCGTCGTCGTCGGCACCGGCTCGGAAGCCGCGCGGCTGCGCGCCATGGCCGGCCCGACGATCGAATTCCGCGGCTGGACGGCTGACGACGCGCTGCGGGCGCTTTACGCCGACTGCCGCGCCCTGCTCTTTCCCGGCGAGGAGGACTTCGGCATCGTGCCGCTCGAAGCCATGGCGTCCGGGCGTCCCGTGGTCGCCTTCAGATCCGGCGGCGCGCTCGACACCGTGGTCGAGCGTAGGACCGGCACCTTCTTCGACCGGCAAACCGTCGATTGTCTCGCAGAGGCCATCGAGCGTTTCGAGCGTTGCGAAACGGAGTTCGATCCTCACGCGATCCGCGCCCACGCGCACGACTTCGACCGCATCGTGTTCCGCGCCAGGCTGAAGAGCTTCATCGACGCGTGCTTCGCGCAAAGGCATGGCGCCGCGCGCGAGCCGGCGGCTGTCTTCGCGGACGCGGCGGAATGACGCCCGCGCTCTGGTCGATCAACGGACGCTTCCTCACCCAGCCTCAAACCGGCGTGCAGCGCTATGCCGGTGAAACGACGCGCGCCATCGACGTGCGCCTCGCCCGCGACCCGGCCCTGACCGACCGCTTGCGCGTCGAGTTGATCGTCCCGGCCGATTGTGGCGCCGTGCCGGCGTTCGATGTCCTGACGGTGCGGCGCGCCACCGCCGGGCGCGGCCATGCCTTCGAGCAGGTGACGTTGCCGGCGATGGCGCGCGGCGGCCTCGTCAGTTTTGCGAATCTCGGGCCGCTGGCGCACGGGCGGCAGATCGTGTGCATGCACGACGCCAACGTCTTCCTTGAGCCGGCGAGCTACGCGAGATCGTTTCGCGCCGCGTACCGCGCCGGCTTGCCGCTGCTGGCGCGCCGCGCCCGCGCGCTCACCACCGTGTCGCGGTTCTCGGCGGCGATGCTCGACCGCCACGGCGTATCGCGGGACAGCGACTGCGCGGTGATCCCCAACGGGCATGAGCACGCGCTGCGCTGGCAAGCGGCGGCATCGCCCTATGCCGCGCCCGGCCGCTTCCCCCGCCCCTTCGTCTTCGCGCTGGGCAGCCGGGCGAAGCACAAGCAGCTCGGCCTTCTGCTCGGCCTGGCCCCGGCACTCGACGAACTCGGCATCGATCTCGTCGTATCGGGCGGCGGGGCGGCGATCTTCGCCGAGGTTGCCGCGGATTCGGCAGCGCCGCGCAACGTCCACCAACTCGGCTTCGTCGGCGATGACGACCTCGCCGCCCTGTTCGGACGGGCGCTGTGCTTCGCCTTCCCGTCGCGCACGGAAGGGTTCGGCCTGCCGCTGCTCGAAGCCATGGTCCACGGCGCGCCGGTCGTCGCCGCCGCCTGCGCGAGCATGCCGGAGGTGTGCGGCGACGCCGCGCTCTACGCGCCGCCCGACGATCCCGCAGCCTGGCTCGACCGTTTCCGCCGGCTCGCCGCCGACCCCGCGCTGCGCGTCGAGCTCGCCGCGAAGGGACGGGCGCGCTACCCCCGCTTCTCCTGGACGGCAGGCGCCGACGCCTACATCTCGCTTGCCCTGCGTCTGTCACCCGCGCCGGCCTCCTCGATGAAGGGTCGCACGGTCGCGGCACCATGGTGGCCGCGCCTGTGAGGGCCAGCGTCGCCGGCACGATCGCCGACGGCTGCTCGTTTGCCAAGGAAACGAGCGCTTCCGCAATCGAGGTTGGCTTGGCGAGCACGCAGGCGTGACGCCTCGTCCATGACGCCGACGGGCGCGGCGCACGTAGCGCCGTAGCGTAGACGGAGCGTACAGTCGGCCGGGCCGTGGCGCGCCGGGTTGCGGGTCAGCCGTTGACGGCCGGCACGCGCCGGGTTCCGCGCCCCGCGGCGTCGCGGTCGCGTGGGGATATAGCGACCCGCATGCGCCAGCCCTCCCAACGCCCAAGCGCGACGTACCAGCAATAGGCGGCGACCACGAGGTCACCCTTGAGCAGGGTAAGGATGGCGCGCACCGCCGGCCGCGCAACCCAGGTCAGCGCGGTGTGCAGCGGGTAGCCGTGACGGCGCAGCACGTAGCCGTGGCCACGCGCATAGGCCCTGCCCTTGCGCAGCATGGCCTGCGAGCGCACGTCGAGAGGCGCGTGGTGACCGTAAAGCGCAGGGTCGTACACGCAATGGTAGCCGGCACGGATCGCCCGCAGCATGATGTCCTGGCCCTCACAGGCCTGCCACGGCGTCGACGCACCGACGCCGATGCCGACGTCATAGCCGCTCGTCATCGCGAGGACGTCGCGCCGGAACAGGACGACCCATTCGATGCCCGTGGACCACACGGTGGACCGGGTGATGGTGGTAACGGTCCGCTCGAAGCGCCCGTTGATGTCGCGGCCCTCCGCGTCGGCGGCGCGGCCGGCGAGCACGTCGGCGCCGTGCCCGGCCATCCGCGCCATCGCTTCGCCGAGGAAACGGGGCGGATACCAGCAGTCGTCGTCTGGGAAAAGGAGCACGGGGCCGCGGCTTGCGGCGATGCCGGCGTTGCGTGCCCGGCTGAGCCCGCTCTCTCCGGGCGTGCGCAGGTGCGTCACGGGGAACGACCAGCCCTCCGCCTCGGGCGAGCCGACGCGATCGTCGGCGTTCTGATCGACGAGCACCACCTCGAAGTCGCGGAACTCCTGCGCTTCCAGGCTTTCGAACAACTCGCGGACGGGGGTGGCCCGCCCCTTCGTCGCGACGATCAGCGACATGGCGACGCCGTTGGTGGTCAAGATGGACGCCTCCGCCAGGCGACGCGCGAGGAGCCGGTCGCCCTCGTGCCGGAGGTCTGACGATGACCGGGGCCACTTAAGATTGCGTGAAGCTCACGCGCGCCGGCTCCAGCCGCCGCCCTCCTGCTGCCAATAGGCGAGATCGAAGCCTTGACCCTTGAGGCGGCTCCACTGTCGGCGCGCGGCGGCGAGTTCGACCTCGTTGCGGCCATCGAACAGGAGGATCACGCGCTCGTAGCCGTCGTCCGCCGCGACATCGATCTCGGCGCCGTCGACGCAAAAGCGCGCGGCGGCGGCGTTGCCGTTGCCGGCGCCGCTCGTCAGCAAAACCGGCTGGCGGGCGGAATTGACGTCGCCCTCCACCCCGTGCGGCAGGAAGCTTTGAGGGGCGTAGCCCCATAGCAGGTCGTCGATCGCCTTGAGGCGGAGGTCGTCGACGGTCTGCACCACCACGCGCCAGCCGCGCTCGACCGCCTTCTCCACGAGCTTGGGAAGCGCGCGCTCCAGCGCCTGGTCCTGGAGGTGGTAGAACCAGATGTCCAAGGCCGGAACTCCGAGCGGCGCAGCGTCAGCGCGGTTCGTAGTGGTCGGCCACCAGGCGGTTCAGCAGCCTGACCCCGAAGCCCGAGCCCCAGCTGTGGTTGATCTCAGTCGCCGGCGAGGCCATGCCCATCCCGGCGATGTCGAGATGCGCCCACGGCACGTCGTTGACGAAGCGCTGGATGAACTGCGCCCCGGTGATCGACCCGGCATGGCGCCCGCCGGTGTTCTTCATGTCGGCGAAGCGCGAGTCGATGAGCTTGTCGTAGGCCGGGCCGAGCGGCATGCGCCACACCTTCTCGCCCGTGGCGATGCCGGCGGCGACGAGGCGCCCGGCGAGTTCATCGTCGTTGGAGAACAGACCGGCGTGCTCCTGGCCGAGCGCGACGAGGATAGCGCCCGTCAGCGTCGCGAGATCGACCATGAAGCGCGGCTTGAACCGGTCCTGGACGTACCACAGCACGTCGGCCAGCACGAGGCGCCCTTCCGCGTCGGTGTTGATGATCTCGATGGTCTGCCCGGACATGGAGGTGACGATGTCGCCCGGACGCTGCGCGTCCGGCCCCGGCATGTTCTCGACGATCCCGATGGCGCCGACGACGTCCACCTTGGCGCGGCGCCCAGCCAGCGCCTGCATCAGCCCGACCACGCAGGCCGCGCCGGCCATGTCGCCCTTCATGTCCTCCATGCCGCCCGACGGCTTGATGGAGATGCCGCCGGTATCGAAGGTGACGCCCTTGCCGATGAAGGCGATCGGGGGTGCGGCGTCGCCCTCCGACGCATCGGCGCCGTTCCAGCGCATGATCACGATGCGGCCCGGCCGCGCCGACCCCTGGCTGACGCCGACGATCGCGCCCATGCCGAGCCGTTCCATCGCGGGGATGTCCAGCGTTTCCACGGAAACGCCCAGTTTTTCCAGGATCTTGGCGCGCTCGGCGAAAGCTTCGGGATAGAGGACGTTGGCGGGTTCGTTGACCAGGGTGCGCGCGGTGATGACGCCATCCGCGACGGCATCGCGGGCGGCGGCGCTCGGGTCGGCGGGGGACTCGGCAAGGGACCCGGCGAGGGCGATCGTGACCCTGGTCGCTTCGGTGTCCTCCGCATCGTCCTTCTTCTTCGTCTTGTAGGCGTCGAACTTGTAGTCGCGCAGGCGCAGGCCAATGCCGAACTCGGTAAGCGCTTGGCCGGCATCGTCCAGCGGCCGCGGCAGGTCGAACAGGATCACCGCGCGGATGCCGCGCCCGATCTTGCCGGCGACGGCGCCCCCCAAGCTCGTCGCGTCGAACGGCCTGTCGGCCTCCCTGCCCTTCTTGTCGTCCTTGCCGCCTTCAACGCCGACCACCAACAGGCGATCGGCGGAAAAGCCATGCGGCGCAACAAGATCGAGCGTCGTGCCAAGCTTGCCCTTGAACTTCGCGGCGGCGGAAGCACGGGCGACGAGCGCGGCGCCGGCCTCGCCGAGGAAGCCGCGGGTCGCATCCGCGAAGCGTCCATCCTTTGCGGCGAACAGCACCACGGTGCCGCCCGTGCCCCCGGACGGCGTCGGCGCGTCGGCCCTGATGTCGCCGATGGCGGCGTAGTCGATGCTGATAGTTTCGGACATCGTGTTCCCTTGGCTCCGCCGCCGTCGCCCGGCCATCGCGGCCACCCTAACCGGCCCGGCGACGCGGTACGGAGTTCGGCCGCATCATCCCGGTCCCCGCTTCCCGAGGCAAGGGTCGCGTGCGCGGGCCGCCCACCGGCTCGCGTTGGGTGTGCTGTGTTGCCGGCGAACACTAGGCCCTTGCCGCACCACCGGGTAAGGCTGAACGGTGCCGCACCACCCCGGGCCGCGGCGAGTCTGGTGCCGTCCCGCATGCCACGCCGCCCGCCGCCGTCCCCGACCTTCCCCGCACGGTGCCGACCGGACCGGGAACGGACACGCGCCGGCGCAACGGCATGTGGCCGTCGGTGCCCGGCTCACAATCGCGTTTGGCTCCGTCCGGCAGCGCGCGCGACATCGTTTTTCAGTTAAGCAGGGCCATGATCGGCTCCACGCTAGGTCGCTATCTGTCGTCGCGTTTCTTTCAGATGATCTTCGCCGTGTTCGCGACGATTTTCAGCCTGGTTTTCGTGGTCGACTTCGTCGAGCTGTTGCGACGCACGGGCAACATCGTCGGCGTCACGGCCTCATCGGTGGCTGTCCTATCGTTCCTGCGCACGCCGGCGGTGTCCGAGCAGGTGCTTCCCTTTTGCGTTCTGTTCGGGTCCATGGCGGTCTTCCTCAACCTGACGCGACGGCTCGAACTGCTGGTGGCGCGCGCGTCGGGCATATCCGTGTGGCAGTTCCTCGGGCCGCCCGTGTTCATCGCCGCGCTGATCGGCGTCGCGTCGGTGACCCTGTTCAATCCGCTTTCCGCGGCGATGAAGCAGCGGGCTGACGTGATCGAAGCGAAGATCTTCGGCAAGGACGCGTCGAGCACGTCGAGCACGCCGGAGATCTGGGTGCGCCAGCTCGGCGTCGACGGGGAAACCATCCTGCGCGCCGCGCGAAGCTTCGACCACAACAACCGTCTCGGCGACGTCACCGCCTACGTGTACGACCGCGACGGCAAGTTCTCCGAACGGGTCAAGGCGACGGAGGCCGACCTCGGCGATGACGGGGTGTGGCGCCTCGCCGACGCGCAGGTCGCGCAGCCGGGGGAGGAGGCGAAAAGCTTCCCCACCTACCTCATCGCGACCAATTCGCGACGCGGCGAGGTCGTCGAGGGGTCGCTGTCGGCGGAGGCGGTGCCGTTCTGGGATCTGCCGGCGCTCCGCGAGGAGACCGAAATCGCGGGACTCGACGCCGGTCCCTACCGTTTGCAATATCAATCGCTGCTCGCCCGGCCGCTGCTTCTGGTCGCGATGACCCTGATCGCGGCGGCGTTTTCCTTAAGGTTTTTCCGTTTTGGTGGCATCGGTAAGTTCGTCGGTGGCGGCGTAGCGTCTGGGTTCGTGTTTTACGTGGCGACGAAGTTCATCGGCGACCTCGGCGGGTCGGGCGTTCTCAGCCCGCCGGTCGCCGCGTGGTCGCCGGCCGTGGTCGCCAGCATGCTCGGCGCGCTGGCCCTCCTCAACCAGGAAGACGGCTGATGGGGCGGCATACCGTCGCCTCGGCCGGCCTGGTCCGCTCGCCCGGTCTTATCCGCTTGGCTGGTCTGGTCCGCTTGGGTGGTCTGGTCCGCCGGTTCGACAAGCGGGCGTTTCTGCAAGCCGTCCTGCTGCTGCTGGCGGTCGCCCTACCCGCGGCGCCTCCCGCCGTCGCGCAAACACCCGCCGCTCCGGCCAGGACAGCCGCCGCCCAGGCGCCGTCGACGCCAACCGTCAAGGGATCCGCTGCGAAGGGGTCCGGCGCCAAGGACGACTCCAAGATGCTGGTCGAGGCGGACCAGCTCGTCCAGAACAACGACAGCAACACCGTCGCCGCCGAGGGCAACGTCCGCATTTATTACAACGGCCGCACGCTGCAGGCCGACAAGGTGATCTACGACAAGACCACCAAGCGCCTCCATGCGGTCGGCCACGCCACGCTGACGGACGCCAAGGGCACCGTCTATCATAGCAACGAGTTCGACCTCACCGACGACTTCCGCAACGGGTTCGCCAACAGCCTGCGCGCCGACACCACCGACCGCACCCACTTCAGCTCGCCCCGCTTGGAGCAGGTCGACAACGATTCCGTGTTCACCAAGGGAACCTACACTGCCTGCGACGCGTGCAAGGACAACCCGGAGAAGCCGCCGCTGTGGCGCGTGCGCGCCAAGAAGATCATCCACAAGAACGAAGAACAGATGATCTACTACGAGGACGCCTACCTCGAGTTCCTCGGCGTCCCCGTCGCCTACACGCCCTACCTGTCGTCACCCGATCCGTCGGTCTCCCGCAAGTCCGGCTTCCTCGCGCCGCACACCTTCTACAAGTCGCAGCTCGGCTACGGCGTCGGCCAGCCGATCTTCTTCAATCTTGCCCCGAACTACGACCTCACGCTGACGCCGACGGCGTTCACCAACCAGGGTTTCTTCGGCGCCGGCGAGTTCCGCCAGCGCACGGACAACGGCCTGTACTACATCAGGGCGTCGGGCATCGACGAGACCAATCCAAGCGCCTTCCCGACCCAGCCCTACGGTGCCTCCAACCACCGGTTGCGCGGCGACATCGACAGCAAGGGCGAGTTCGCGCTCAATCCGTTCTTCAAGTTTGGTTGGAACATCACGGCACTGTCCGACAAGTACTTCCTCCAGGATTACACGATCCCGGCAAGCACGCTTTCATCGAACTACTTTTCGGAGTCGATCTCGACGATCTACCTGACGGGACAGGGCGATCGAAGCTACTTCGATCTTCGCGGCTACTACTTCCAGGGCCTGACGGCGCACGACATCCAGGCGCAACAGCCGGTGGCGCACCCGGTGCTCGACTATAATCACGCCTTCGACGTCGATCCGGCGAAATCGTTCGGCATCGGCGGGCAGTTCACCGTCGATGCCAACCTGACGAGCCTGTCGGCGGCGTCGGCGGCGTATCAAGCGGTCGGGCCGCGCGTGCTCGACTCGGCCTACGGGCTCTACGACGTGTGCCAAAATTACGTGCCCGGGCGCGCTGTCGGCAACTCGTGCCTGCTGCGCGGCATCGGCGGCGACTACACCCGCGCCACCGTGCAGCTCGACTACCAGCGCAAGTTCATCGATCCCATCGGTGAGGTGTGGACGCCCTTCGCCTTTGCCCGCGTCAACGCCGAAACCCTCGACCTTAACACGACCAACACCTACAGCTTCACCGCCAACGGCGCGAGCACGAGCTATTCCAACGGCTCGCAGCCGCTGTTCCTCGCCAACAGCCAGGGTACCACCGCGAACCTCATCCCCGGCGTCGGCCTCGAATATCGCTACCCGTTCTTTTCCCGGACCTTCTTCGGTTCGGCCACCGTCGAACCCATCGTCCAGCTCATCGCGCGGCCAGACAACCAGATCGGCACGCGCTCGCTGGTCAACCTCGACTCGCAGAGTCTCGTATTCGACTCGTCGAACCTCTTCGACTGGAATAAATTCTCGGGTTACGACCGCTTCGAGACCGGCGTCCGCGCGAATTATGGCGGCCAGGTCTCGTTCGACTTCAAGAACGGCGGTTACGCGCACTTCATCGCGGGGCAATCGGTGCAGGTCGCCGGCACCAACGCCTATGCGACCGCCGACGCCGCCAACATCGGCCTCAGTTCCGGCCTCGACCGCCGCCTGTCCGACTACGTCGTCGGCGCGACCGTGTCGCCCATACCGCTCCTCACATTCGGCACCCAGGCGCGCTTCGACGAGCGCACGTTGGAGAACCGCCGCGTCGATGCCACGGCAAGCATCAACCTCGGCGCCTTCACCGGCGGCATCCAGTTCGCGAACTACGAAGAGCAGCCGTTGATCGGCTATTCCGTGCGGCGCGAGGGGCTGTCGCTCCAGGCCAGGTACAAGTTGACCGACAACTACTTCACGCAGGGCAACGTCACCTTCGACCTCAGCCGCCACCTTTATCCGTTCTCCATCATCGGTTACGACAACCCCGGTCCCTTCGCCGTAGCGGCGCTCGGCGTCGGCGCCGGCTACACCGACGAGTGCACCACCTTTTCGGTCAACTACACTTCCGTCTATCAGGACAACGGAACCGGCAGTTTCGTGCGCAATCAGACGGTGCTGGTCTCGCTGCAACTGCGCACGCTCGGTGACGCCAGCTTCGCCCGTTCGGCCAGCACCACCACCTCCGCCGCGACGAGTGGCCTCGACGGCGTGCGCTGAGCCGAGCGCCGCCCGAAAAGCGCCGAAGTTCTACAACTAACAGGTGACGAGGAGAGCAACATGAACGTCACCTGGTCCCACCGGCGGTTCCTTCGCGCTGCCGGCTTCGCGTTCGGCATCGGCGCGATCCTCGCGACGGGCACCGGCGCCACGCGCGCGCAGGCCATCGTCGCGTCGGTCAACGGCGACCCGGTCACGACCGTCGACGTCGAGCAGCGCATGAAGCTGCTGCGCGCCTTCAAGCGCCCGGCGACGCGCGACGCGGCGATCGAGAGCATGATCTCCGACCGGCTCAAGTCGCGGGAAGCGACGCGCTTCGGCGTGAGCATCAAGGACAGCGAGGTCGGGGAAGAGATCCAGACGGTCGCCAAGCGCCAGAAAACCAGCACGCAGCAACTGTCCGCGGACATCAACCACGCCGGCGTCGCCCAGTCCCACGCGCTGAACTACTTCAAGGCCGAACTTGGCTACGCCGTCCTCATCCGGGCGTTGAACCGCGGCGTCGAGGCCAGTGAATCCACGGTGCGGGCGGAACTCGCCAAGGAGAAGACCAAGGGTGGCGGCGTCACCACCTACACCATCCGCCAGGTGGTGTTCACCCTCAGTGCGGGCGACGGCGCCGAGGCGCTCAGCGCCAGTGCCAAGGAGGCGGAAGCGCTGCGCGCGCGTTTCACGAGCTGCACCAGCGGCATCCCCTATGCCAAGTCGCTGCCGGGCGTCGCCGTGCGCGAGAAACTGGTGCGCAGCTCGATCCAGCTTTCGGAAGGCACCAAGGAGCTGCTGGACAAGCTGCCGGTCGGGCATCTGTCGCCGCCGAGCCGTTCGCCCAATGGCATCGAACTGATCGCCCTTTGCGACCGCAGTGTCGAGCGCAACGACGAGGAATTGCGCAAGTCGATCTCCGAGCGGGTCCTCGCCGATCACCTGGAGGCGCAAACCCAGGCCAAGTACAAGGAAATGCGCGCCGCCGCTGCCATCGAACGGCATTGACGCTTCTCGCGCTCACCCGCGGCGACCCGTCGGGCATCGGTCTGGAGGTCGCGTTCAAGGCGTGGCTGGGGCGGGTGCGCAGCGGACGCGATCGTGGTTTGGGCGATCCCTTCCTCCTCGTCGCCGACCTCGACCACTGCCGGCGGATAGCGGCGGCGCTCGGGCTCGAGGTGCCGTTCGAGGCGTCGACGCCGGAGGAGGCGCCGGCGCGGTTCAAGCGGGCGCTCCCCGTGCTGCCGCTTGACGTCGAAACGCGCGGCGTGCCCGGCCGCCCGGACCCGGCCGACGCGCCGGGCACGATCGCTTCCCTGGAGCGCGGCGTCGATCTCGTCGCGCGAGGCGACGCCGCCGCGGTCGTCACCCTGCCCGTGTCCAAGGCGGTGCTTCACAAGGTCGGCTACCCCCACCCCGGGCAGACCGAGTTCATGGGCGCGATGGCGGCACGGCTCTACGCGGCACCGGCGCGGCCGGTCATGCTGCTGTGGTCGCCCGTGCTCGCCGTGGTGCCCGCGACCATCCACGTTCCCGTCGCCGACGTGCCGCGCCTCGTCACCGTTGACCTCGTCGTCGACACCGTGCGCATCCTCGCCGCCGACCTCGCCAGCCGCTTCGGCATCGCCGCGCCGCGCATCGCGGTGACCGGGCTCAACCCGCACGCCGGCGAGGGCGGCGACATCGGCCGCGAGGAGATCGACACGATCGCGCCCGCCTTGGATCGGCTACGGGCGGACGGCATCGCGGTCACCGGGCCCCATCCCGCCGACACGTTGTTCCACGAGGCAGCCCGCGCGCGCTACGATGCCGTGGTGACCATGTACCACGACCAGGCGCTGATCCCGATCAAGACGCTGGCCTTCGACTCCGCCGTCAACGTGACGCTCGGCCTGCCCTTCGTGCGCACCTCGCCGGACCACGGCACGGCCTTCGACATCGCCGGCCGCGGCGTCGCCAGCGAGGCGAGCCTCGCCGCCGCACTCGCCCTTGCCGGACGCTTGGCTCGCGCCGACCGACTGGCCCGCGCCGACGTCCGGCGATGACCCGATCGGCCTCCCGTTGAGCGATGGCCTGCCGCCGCTGCGCGACGTGGTGGCGGCGCACGGGCTGGCGGCGAAGAAGGCACTCGGGCAAAACTTCATCTTCGACCTCAACCTGACCGGACGCATCGCCCGCGCCGCCGGACCGCTCGAGGGAGTGCGCGTCATCGAGGTCGGGCCGGGTCCCGGCGGCCTCACCCGCGCACTGCTGGCGGAAGGCGCAGACGTCGTCGCGGTGGAACGCGACGAGCGCTGCCTCGCCGCGCTGGCGGCGGTGGCGGCATGCTACCCCGGCCGGCTCGACGTGCGCGCTCAGGACGCGCTGGCGACGGACTACGCCGCGCTGGCAGAGGGAAACGCAGCACGGCCGCTGCGGGTCTGCGCCAACCTGCCCTACAACATCGCCACACCGCTCCTCGTCGGCTGGCTCACGGCAGAGCCCTGGCCGCCATGGTACGACCGCCTCGTGCTGATGTTCCAGCGCGAGGTGGCGGAGCGCATCGTCGCCACCCCGGCCACGCGCGCCGCCTACGGCCGCCTGGGCGTGCTCGCCAACTGGCGCTGCACCACGCGCATCCTGTTCGACGTGCCGCGGCAAAGCTTCGTGCCACCGCCGAGCGTCACGTCGAGCGTGGTCGAATTGGTGCCGCGGCGCGATCCGCTGCCCTGCCCCGCACGCGACCTCGCCGCCGTCACCCAGGCGGCCTTCGGCCAACGTCGCAAGATGTTGCGCCAGTCGCTGCGCGCGCTCGACGTCGATACGCTCGCGTTGCTCGCCGCCGCCGGCATCGAGCCGACGCGCCGCGCCGAGGAGATCGACATCGCCGGCTTCGTCGCGCTGGCGCAGGCTCGGGCTATGCTGTCGCGGGCCTGAAAGCGGATAGCCCCGCGCCCCACGGATGCGATAGGCTGCTTCACGAGCTCACCGGCAACGTGGAGGCGCCATGTTCATCGCCATGAACCGTTTCAAGGTCAACAAGGACGAGGTGCAGCCGTTCGAGCAGATGTGGCTCGGACGCGAATCGCATCTGGAGAAGAATCCGGGCTTCGTGGCCTTCCACATGCTGCGCGGTCCGGAGCGCGAGGACCATGTGCTTTATTCCTCGCACACGGTGTGGGCGTCGCGGGACGCCTTCGAAACGTGGACGAGGTCGGAACACTTCCGCGCCGCGCATCGCGGCGCCGGCGACGCCGGCAACCGGCGCATGACGCTCGGCCATCCCGAGTTCGAGGGCTTCGAGGTGATTCAAACCCTGGAGAATCCGGCGCTCAAGGCCGCGGAATAGCCGGCGGGACAGGCCGGGTCACGACCCCGTCCGACGAATGCCGCGCCGGCGACCTCGCCGCACCGATGCATCCGCACCGGAACCTAAAACGGGATGTCGTCGTCGATGACCTCGTTCATGCGGCCGCCGCCGGCGGTCGCGGGGCGGCGGTCGGGCGTGCGCTGCATCGGCGAGGTACGGCCGAAGCCGGAACCGCCATCGGCCTCCTCCATGTCGCGTCCGCCGCCGCCGCGGCTGTCGAGCAGGGTGAGTTCGCCGCGGAAGCGCTGGAGCACGATCTCCGTCGCCTTGCGCTGGTTGCCGTCGCGGTCGGTGAACTCGCGCGTCTGCACCTGGCCCTCGAGGTAGACCTTGGAGCCTTTCTTGCAGTACTGCTCCGCGACCTTGCCCAGGTTCTCATTGAAGATCACGACGTTATGCCACTCCGTGCGATCCTTTCGCTCGCCCGAGGCCTTGTCTCGCCAGGACTCGGTGGTGGCAACGGAGAAGCTCACTACCGCATCGCCCGAGTTGGTGCGCCGCACTTCCGGATCGCGGCCGAGATTGCCGATCAGGATGACCTTGTTGACGCTGCCCGCCATGTGACGCTCCCCGCGAGTGAGTCACCACGGAACGCCAAGCGCGGGGGAGAGTCAACGCGACGGCAGGTCTCCCCGCCAGCGTCGCCCAACATGCTTAGCGCGGGTGCAGCGCTATGACGGGCAAACGTCCGACTGACCGTCGAGGTCCTGGTGCTCGTGGGCGAAGGCGACGGACGCGCGTCCGCCGGCGTCGCGGGTGACCGTCACCCGCCAGATCGAGTCGAAGTCGTCGCCGTGCCATTTCGGCACGAGGGCGGCGTCGCCCCCGAACTCGGCGAGCAGCCGTGGCACGATCGCCTGCATCGCGTGGTGCTCCCATGCGACGAGAACGCGTGCATTGCGGTAGTCTGGGGCCTGCAGCGCGGCGATCAGCTTGTCACCGTCGCCATAGCCAAGCGCGGCGTGCACGGGGAGACCGAGGCGTATGGCGGTGGGCTCCACCGTGGCGAGCGGGCGTACGTAGTCGTAGGCCAGCGCACCGTCCTGCTTCTGCGGCGAAGGGTTCGGCGCGAACACCGCGTCGATGGCGCCGAAACGGGCCTGGAGGCGCCCGGCCAGCGCCAGCGCGCGATTCAGCCCCTTGCAGGATAATTGCCCGAACCCCTCCGGCGACTTCTCGCCGTGACGAATGAACAGGATCGTCTCGGTCGCACGCTCGTCGGCATCGGCGCGGCGCGGCGCGGCGAGCGCCGCGGCACACTCGAACAGCAGCAGGGTCGACAGGACGAGGGCGGCCCGCCGCGGCGCACGGCGCCCGTTCACCGCCGTCAACCCGTGGTGACGGCGGTTTGGAGGTCGGACGTGTCCACCTCGCCAGCAAGCGCGGCGCGCAGCTTCTCGCGGTCGAGCTCGCCTTCCCAGGCCGATACGACGATGCAGGCGACGCTGTTGCCGACGAGGTTGGTCAGCGCCCGGCACTCGCTCATGAACTTGTCGATGCCGAGGATGATGGCCATGCCCGGCACCAGCGCGGGACTGACGGCGCCGAGGGTCGCCGCCAGCGTTATGAAGCCCGCCCCGGTGACGCCCGTAGCGCCTTTTGAGGTCAGCATGGCGACGCCGAGGATGGTGAGCTGCTGGCCGAAGTCCAGTTCGACGCCGAGCGCCTGCGCGATGAACAGGGTCGCCAGCGTCATGTAGATGTTGGTGCCGTCGAGGTTGAAGGAGTAGCCGGTCGGAACCACGAGGCCGACGACGGGCTTGGAGCAGCCGAGCCGCTCCATCTTCTCCATGATCTGCGGCAGCACCGACTCTGACGAGCTGGTTCCGAGAACGATCAGCAGCTCGGCCTTGATGAAGCTCAGCAGCTTGAAGATGTTGAAGCCGGCGAAGCGCGCGACGATGCCGAGCACGATGATCACGAAGGCGAGCGCCGTGACGTAGAAGGTCGCGACCAGGCCGACGAGGTTGCCGAGCGAGCCCGGGCCGTATTTGCCGACGGTGTAGGCCATCGCGCCGAAGGCGCCGACCGGCGCAGCCTTCATCACGATGGCGATGACGCCGAACATGCCGTGGGCGAACTCGTCGATCCAGGACACGATCTGCCGGCCGCGTTCGCCCAGCGCCATCAGCGCGAAGCCGAACAGGATGGCGAACAGCAGCACCTGGATGACGTTGCCCGTGGCGAAGGCGCCGAACGCGTTCTCGGGGATGATGTCGAGGAAGAACTGCGTGGCGGTGTGCGACCCCGCCTCCTTGGCGAACTTGGCCACCGCGGCCTCGTTGCCGTGGCCGGAAAAGCCGCTCCCCGGCCGCACCACGTTGCCGAGGATGAGGCCGAGGGCGAGGGCGAAGGTCGAGACGATCTCGAAATAGACCAGCGCCTTGACCGCGACGCGCCCGACCTTGCGGGCATCGGTGATGTGGGCGATGCCGGACACCACCGTGCAGAAGATGATGGGCGCGATCACCATCTTGATGAGGCGGACGAAGCCGTCGCCGAGCGCCTTCATCCAGTCGGCCGTCGCCGTGTGCGGGAACAGCAGGCCGACAACCACGCCGAGCACGATGGCGATCAGCACCTGGATGTAGAGGACGCGGTAGAACGGCACCTTGACGGTCCGCTCCGCCGTCGCGCCACGTCCATGATCGGATATCGCAGTCATCTCTTGCCCTTGGCGTCTTGCGCTTCGGGCTTCTCATGCGGGAAAGCGCTGCCCGTCACAAGTGGGGCAAATAGCCGAAGCGACGTACCGCGTCGAGCGCGGCCCGCGGCGTGCCCACGCACCTGCCAAGTTTACGCGTGCGCGGGGCGCCGCGATCTCCTAATCTGTGGCGTTCGTCACGCGTTCACGCCATTCGCCGCCTCACCTCAGATCCAAGTCCGGGACGCCAACCCCTTGCCCGCGAAAAAGAAACCAGGCTTGGCCACGCCGAACGACGCGCGGACCTCGCCATCGGCTCCCGCGGCAAAAGAGTCCCTGGCAAAGGCGTCATCGACGAGGGCGCAATCGGCAAGGGCGCCATCGACGGAACCCTCCTCCGCGAGGGCGCCGAAACCGCTCGTGCGTCACACGCCGGCGGACGCCTTCCCCATTACCGTGCCGTCGCCGTGGGACGGTGGACGCGTCATCTCCGTGCGCGGCGCGCGCGAGCACAACCTCAAGAACGTCGACCTCACCATACCGCGCGACCGCCTCGTGGTGTTCACCGGGCTCAGCGGTTCGGGCAAGTCGTCGCTCGCCTTCGACACCATCTACGCCGAGGGGCAGCGCCGCTACGTCGAATCGCTGTCCGCCTATGCCCGCCAGTTCCTGGAGATGATGCAGAAGCCCGACGTCGATCAGATCGACGGGTTGTCGCCGGCGATCTCCATCGAGCAGAAGACCACCTCAAAGAACCCGCGCTCCACCGTCGCCACGGTGACGGAGATCTACGACTACATGCGCCTGCTGTGGGCGCGCATCGGCATCCCGTACTCGCCGGCGACCGGCCTGCCCATCGAGTCGCAGACGGTGAGCCAGATGGTGGACCGCGTCGCGGCGCTGCCCGAGCGCACGCGCCTTTACCTGCTGGCGCCGGTGATCCGCGGCCGCAAGGGTGAGTACCGCCGCGAGATCGCCGACTACATGAAGAAGGGCTTCCAGCGGCTGAAGGTCGACGGCGCCTTCTACGAGATCGCGGACGCGCCGACGCTCGACAAAAAACTCAAGCACGACATCGACGTGGTTGTAGACCGAATCGCGGTGCGCGACGACATGCGCGCCCGTCTCGCCGAATCTTTCGAGACCGCGCTCGACCTCGCCGACGGCATCGCCATTGCCGAGTACGCCGGCGAGTTCGAGGCGAACGGCGACCCCAAGCGCATCACCTTCAGCCAGAAATTCGCCTGCCCCGTGTCGGGCTTCACCATTTCGGAGATCGAGCCGCGGCTGTTCTCCTTCAACAACCCGTTCGGTGCCTGTCCGCATTGCGGCGGCCTCGGCGTGGAACAGCGCATCGACGCCGAACTGATCGTGCCCGACGCGCGCCTCACACTGAAGCGCGGCGCCATCGCGCCCTGGGCCAAGTCGACCTCGCCATACTACATGCAAACCTTGGAAGCGCTGAGCCGCGCCTACGACTTCCGCCTCGACGTCTCCTTCGCCAAGCTGCCGGAAGAGATCCGGCAACTGATCTTCTACGGTTCCGGCAAGAACAGCGTGCGCTTCTCCTATGCCGACGGCGCGCGCGCCTACGACGTCAACAAGCCCTTCGAAGGCGTGATCCGCAACCTGGAACGCCGCTACAAGGAAACCGAGTCGGAATGGGCGCGCGACGAGATCGGGCGCTTCATGGCGGCGACGCCCTGCGAGGTTTGCGCCGGCACGCGCTTGAAGCCGGAAGCGCTCGCCGTGAAGATCGACGGGCAACGCATCGCCGACGTCAGCGCGCTGGCCGTGCGCGACGCGCAGGGCTGGTTCGCCGCGCTGCCGGGCAAGCTCGACGACAAGCGCCGCGAGATCGCCAAGCGGGTGCTCAAGGAGATTTCCGACCGCCTTACCTTTCTTGTCGATGTCGGGCTCGACTATCTCAGCCTCGACCGTGCCTCGGGCACCCTGTCGGGCGGCGAATCGCAGCGCATCCGCCTGGCGTCGCAGATCGGTTCTGGTCTGACCGGCGTGCTTTACGTGCTCGACGAGCCCTCCATCGGCCTGCACCAGCGCGACAACGCGCGCCTGCTCGACACGCTGAAGCGGCTGCGCGACCTCGGCAATTCGGTGATCGTCGTCGAGCACGACGAGGACGCGATCATGATCGCGGACTACGTCGTCGACGTCGGACCCGGCGCCGGCATCCATGGCGGGCGCATCGTGGCGCAGGGCACGGCGCGCGAGATCATGGACGACCCGAACTCGCTCACCGGCCAGTACCTCACCGGCGCGAAACAGGTCGCCCTGCCCCGCGCGCGCCGCCGTGCCGACCCCGCGCGCAAGCTCACCATCGTGAACGCGCGGGGCAACAACCTGAAGAACGTTTCCGCCGACGTGCCGCTCGGGCTGTTCACCGCGATCACCGGCGTGTCGGGCGGCGGCAAGTCGACGCTCGTCATCGATACCCTGTACAAGGCCACAGCGCGCCGCCTCAACGGCGCCCTTGAGCACCCGGCGCCGCACGACGCGATCGAAGGCCTCGACCACATCGACAAGGTCATCGACATCGACCAGTCGCCGATCGGGCGCACGCCGCGCTCCAACCCCGCCACCTACACCGGCGCCTTCACGCCCATGCGGGAATGGTTCGCCGGCTTGCCCGAGGCCAAGACGCGCGGCTACCAGCCGGGCCGCTTCTCCTTCAACGTCAAGGGCGGACGCTGCGAAGCCTGCCAGGGCGACGGCGTCATCAAGATCGAGATGCACTTCCTGCCGGACGTGTACGTCACCTGCGACGTGTGCAAGGGGCGCCGCTACGACCGCGAAACGCTGGAAGTGCGCTACCGCGAGAAGTCCATCGCCGACGTGCTGGACATGACCGTGGAAGAGGCGGCGCAGCTGTTCAAGGCGGTGCCGCCGATCCGCGACAAGATGGAATTGCTCGCCCGCGTCGGCCTTGGCTACATCCGCGTCGGGCAGCAGGCCAACACGCTGTCGGGCGGCGAGGCGCAGCGCGTCAAGCTCGCCAAGGAACTGTCGCGCCGCTCGACCGGGCGCACCCTCTACATCCTCGACGAGCCGACCACCGGGCTGCACTTCCACGATGTCGCCAAGCTGCTCGAACTGCTGCACGAGCTCGTCGACCAGGGCAACTCGGTGGTGGTGATCGAGCACAACCTGGAAGTCATCAAGACCGCCGACTGGGTCATCGACCTCGGCCCGGAGGGCGGCGACGGCGGCGGCGAGATCGTCGCGACCGGGACGCCCGAGGCGATCGCCAAGGCCCCGCGTAGCTACACCGGCGCCTTCCTCAAAGAGCTGCTGGAGCGTCGGCCGGCGAGCGGGCCGCAGAAGACGCGCATCGCGGCGGAGTAGCCGTCCCTCTGGTCGCGCCGCCTTGCCTTAGGGCGGCGGCCTGCTTTAGTGCGTGGGCCATGCAGAAAACCCATCTTGCCTCGCCGGTGCACGTCGTCGGCGGCGGTCTCGCCGGTGCCGAGGCGGCGTGGCAGGTCGCCTCGGCCGGCGTCCCCGTCGTACTCCACGAGATGCGGCCGGTCCGGCCGACCGGCGTCCATCGCGGCGACGCCTTGGCCGAACTCGTTTGCTCGAACTCCCTGCGCTCGGACGACGCCGAAACCAACGCCGTTGGCGTGCTGCACCGCGAAATGCGGCGCATGGGGTCGCTCATCATGCGTGCGGCCGACGCGCATCAGGTGCCGGCAGGCGGTGCGCTCGCCGTCGATCGCGAGGGCTTTTCCGCAGCGATCACCGCCGCGGTCGCGGCGCATCCGCTGATCGAGCTGCGCCGCGAGGAGGTGGGCGAGATCCCGGCCGCGTGGGACAGCACGATCGTCGCCACCGGCCCGCTCACCGCGCCGGCGCTGGCCGGGATGATCGCCGGCCTCACGGGCGAGGCCGACCTCGCCTTCTTCGACGCCATCGCCCCCGTCGTGCATCGCGACACCATCGACATGTCGAAGGCGTGGATGCAGTCGCGCTACGACAAGGCCGGGCCGGGCGGTACGGGAGCCGACTACGTCAACTGCCCGCTGTCGCACGAGCAATACGACGCCTTCCTCGACGCGTTGCTCGCGGCCGAGTGCACGACGGGCCCGCACGACGCGGACACGCCGTACTTCAACGGCTGCCTGCCGATCGAGGTGATGGCGCAGCGCGGCCGCGACACGCTGCGGTACGGGCCGATGAAGCCGGTCGGCCTCACCAACCCGCACGACCCCGCGCGCAAGCCGCGCGCCGTGGTGCAGCTACGCCAGGACAACGCCCTCGGCACGCTGTTCAACATGGTCGGCTTCCAGACCAAGATGAAGCACGGCGCGCAAACCGCCGTGTTCAGAACCGTGCCCGGACTGGAGAACGCATCCTTCGCGCGGCTCGGCGGCATCCACCGCAACACCTTCCTCCATTCGCCAAAGGTGCTCGACTCGCAACTGCGTCTGCGTGCGCAGCCGCGCCTGCGCTTCGCCGGGCAGATCACGGGATGCGAGGGTTACGTCGAGAGCGCCGCGATCGGCCTCGTCGCCGGTCGCATGGCCGCCGCCGAGCGCCACGGCCGCACCTTCCCGCCGCCGCCGGCGACCACCGCGGTCGGCGCACTCATCAACCACATCACCGGCGGCCACATCGCCAGCATCGATGCCGGCCCATCGTCGTTCCAACCGATGAACGTCAATTTCGGGCTGTTCCCGCCGATCCATGAGGCGCTTGTCGGCGAGAACGGCCGCCGGCTGCGCGGGCCGGAGAAGGGCGTCGCCCGCAAGCGCTCGCTCAGCGTCCGCGCGGCGCACGACCTCGACGACTGGCTCGCGCAGGCCGCGATGGCGCCTGTGCTG
>CAXTFM010000012.1:0-48735 GCA_964243435.1 uncultured Beijerinckiaceae bacterium | reverse complement strand
GTGATCGAGGCGCGCGACGTCCAGTCGATCTACGACGTGCCGATGGCCTACCACACCGCCGGGCTCGACCGCGAAGTGCTCGCCGCCTTCGGCATCGAGCCGGCGCCGAAGCCCAACATGACCCGCTGGAACGACGTCACGCAGCGGCTCCGCCACACCGACGGCGAGGTCACCATCGCCATCGTCGGCAAGTACACGGGCATGAAGGACGCCTACAAGTCGTTGATCGAGGCATTGACCCATGGCGGCCTCGCCAACCGCGTCACCGTGCGCCTCGACTGGATCGAGTCCGAGATCTTCGAGGGATCGGACGCGGCGCCTCACCTCGAACACGTTCACGGCATCCTCGTGCCGGGCGGGTTCGGCCAGCGTGGCGCCGAGGGCAAGATTTCAGCGGCGCGCTTCGCGCGCGAGCGCCGCGTGCCCTATTTCGGCATCTGCTTCGGCATGCAGATGGCCGTGATCGAAGCGGTCCGCTCGCTCGCCGGCATCCGCCACGCCAACTCGACGGAGTTCGGCGAGACCAGCGAGCCGGTGGTCGGTCTGATGACCGAGTGGATGCGTGGCAACGAGCTGGAAATCCGCGCGTCCGAGGGCGACCTTGGCGGCACCATGCGGCTCGGCGCCTATAGGGCCACGTTGCGCGAAGGCTCGCGCATCGCCGGCATCTATGGCGGCACCGCGATATCGGAACGCCACCGCCACCGCTACGAGGTCAACACCGCCTATCGTTCGGCGCTGGAGGAGCGCGGTATGAACTTCGCCGGCATGTCGCCGGACGGGCTGCTGCCGGAAACGGTGGAATACCGCGACCACCCCTGGTTCATCGGCGTGCAATACCATCCCGAACTGAAGTCGCGGCCCTTCGAGCCGCACCCGCTGTTTGCGAGCTTCATCGCCGCCGCGAAGGCGCAGAGCCGGCTGGTGTGAGTGCTTCGCGTCGCCGGGTGCGTGCGTCGTTCGGCATCCGTTAAGCCTCGCGCCGGCTTTCGCTAGCCCCCGCGATGCGGGCTTGGCATGCTGTCTCCACACCGGAGGCCCGCATGCCGTCCCTGCCGACCAAGATCCTGCCTAAAGCGCTGCTCGACTCCGTGAAACGGACGCGGCCTGTCTACCATCTCGGCCGCAAGGCGCGCTTCGCGCTCGGCTCGCGCCTCGGCGCCCGCTACGTCGATGCGCTGCACAGCCGGGCGCACTTCAACGACTTCATGCTGTCCTCGACGGCCCCGGACCACGTCGAAAGCTACCGCCGCGGTGCTGTGGAGTTCGTCGGCCTGCTCGGCCGATCCCTGGCCGAGGCGGGCCGGAGCTGGGTGGACGTCGACGCCTGCCTCGAAGTCGGCTGCGGCTACGGTCGTATCGTGCGCGAGTTGCGGCGGGAACTGCCGGCCGGTGCCATCGCGGTCTGCGACGTCATCAACGAAGGCGCCCGCTTCACGGCGGCCGAGTTCGGCGTGCGGGTGGTCCCACCCCTCGAAGCGATGGGAGTGGACGAGGAAGGCCGGTTCGATCTCGTCTACCTCCTGTCGGTGTACACGCACCTCGATCGCGGACTGATCGAGGCCAACCTCGCCAAGGCTGCCGCGCTGCTGGCGCCGGGCGGGGTGCTGGTGTTCACCACCCACGGCGCGGAGTCGGCCGCCACGGCGGAGCGCTACGGCCAATACTGGCTGGACAAGGCGGAGCTGCTTGCCGAACTTGCCGCCACCGGCTTCTTCTACCGGCGCTACCCCTACTACTACGCCGAGTACGGCCTGACCTGGATGACGGCGGAGATGACGGGGCAGCTCGTCGCCGCGGCAGCGCCGGCGCTCAAGCGCGTCGCCCACCACCCGCTTGCGGTGGACGGCCACCAGGACCTGTTCGTGTACCAGCGCGCAGCGTCCTAGCTCCCGGCGCGGCGGCCGCATCGCGCCGTCTCACAGCGCCAGCTCGACCCGGATGGGAACGTGGTCGGACGGCTTGTCGTCCGCGCGCCGCGACTTGTCGATCGTGACCGTCGTCAACCTGTCGAGCGCCTGCGGCGAAAGCAGCAGGTGGTCGATGCGGATACCGTGGTCGCGTTGCCACGCCGCGCCCTGGTAGTCCCAGAAGGTGTACAGGCCGGCCTCGTCGCTCGTCGCGCGCAAGGCGTCGGTCAGCCCTAGGCTGAGCAGCGAGCGGTAGCGTGCCCGCGTTTGCGGGAGATAGAGCGCATCGCCGAGCCAGTTTTCGGCGGCATGAACGTCCCGCGCGTCGGGGATGACGTTGTAGTCTCCCGCGAGCACCAGCGGCTCCTCCAATGCGAGGAGATCGCGGGCGTGGGCGACGAGCCGGTCCATCCAGGCGAGCTTGTAGCCGTACTTGTCCGTCGCCGGCGGATTGCCGTTCGGCAGGTACAGGCAGGCGACGCGCACCGGTGCGGCATCGGTGGTGACCACGGCCTCGAGGTAGCGTGCCTGGGCGTCGTCCGTGTCGCCGGGTAGGCCGGGTCGCGCTTCCATCGGCCGTTTCGAGAGGATGGCGACGCCGTTGAACCCCTTCTGTCCGTGCACGGCGACGTTGTAGCCTTCTCCCTCGATCTCGGCGCGGGGGAACTGTGCGTCCATGCACTTGATCTCCTGAAGGCACAGCACGTCGGGCGACACGTCGCGGAGGTAGCCGATCAGGTTGCCGAGGCGCATCCGCACCGAATTGATGTTCCAGGTCGCGATCTGCACGGTGGCGGTCCTCAGCCCAAGCGCGCTGCCGAGCCGCTCGGGGCGAGCCCGGACGGGAACGGCGTCGTCGCGCGACGCGTGCCACCGGTTGAACACGGCGTCCGCGGCGGCGTAAAGCGCGAAACGGCGCAGGGCCGCGCCGAGCGATGATCGCGCTGCGGGGTCGCCCAGGATCGACGTGGGCGAGGGGGGCAGGGTGGCCGGGTCATGCCCGGGATGGCGGCGCATGCCGGCCGTCGCGCGCTCTCGCGGCCGCACAGCGGAGCCGCGATGGCGCAGGCACGAAACCGTTAAGCCTGCCTTGTCGATCAGGTCGCGCGGGCGTCGGAGGCCACGATGCGGCGCTCGGTGGCCGACACCGCGCGCGGCATCCGCGTTCATGCCTAACGCTGAATTAACCCCCTCGACTTGTTCGCATTTTCCTCGTCGGCGCAGGCAAGCGTTAGGTCTTTGGCAAGTCCAACCGTGCCAGCGTGACGAGATCGGCCGCGTCGTGGTCGACGTCACGGGGTTGAGTGCGTGTCCTCTCGGCAACACATCTGGTCGCAGCGCTGCGACACGGGCAACCGCACCCCCGGTCGGCCCGCGCGTCCGCCCGCATCGCCGGCCAAATTGTCGCCCGCATGGCCGAAGATCGCGGCGGCGGGGTTCCTTTTCACCCTGCTCGCGCTCGGAGGCTGCGCGCAGAGCCCCGAGCAGGTGGCGGCGCCGGGGCATGGCAAGGAATATTTTCCGTCGTCCGTCTATGGCCCGGCAAGCCGCCGCGTCATCGCCGACGGGCAGCCGGTGCCGCACGGCGGCGGCCAGTACCTCGTCGGCAAGCCCTACACCATCGCCGGGCAAACCTATTATCCGAGCGAACGCAAGATCACGCAGGTCGGTCTCGCCTCGTGGTACGGCGACGCCTTCCACGGCCGGTTGACCGCGAACGGCGAGGTGTACGACCGCGACGGCTTCACCGCCGCCCACCCGACCATGCCGCTGCCGAGCTACGCGCGGGTCACGAACCTGCGCAACCATTACTCCATGATCGTGCGCGTCAACGACCGCGGCCCCTACCATTCGAACCGCATCATGGACGTGTCGCGCCGTGTTGCCGAGTCGCTCGATTTTCGGCGCGGGGGCACGTCCGACGTCAAGGTCGAGTATGTCGGCCGTGCCAGCCTGACCGGGTCGGACGACACCACCCTCTACGCCACGCTGCGCACCGATGGCCCGGCGCACCTGCCCGGCGGCACGCTGGTCGCCGAGGCGCCGCAGCAGGCGCACGTCGCGTCGCTCGCGCACGATGCCCCCGCCGCGCGCTCCGAACCGCCGCAGGCGATGCCGTCCGACAGGGACGGGTCGTTGCCGCATGATGCGCGTCGTACGCCGCTCGACGGGGCAGGGGAGCACGCGTCGCATCGCGGCGGCAGCCCGGCGCGCATCGCAGCGGCGGGGCGCATGGCCCTGCGGTCGCCGCCGCGGATCGACCGGCAGGCGGAGGCGCAACTTGCCCGGCTCGCGGCGCAGGTGCAGGGACGTGGGCCCGAGCGGCCCGCCGCATCGCGCCTGCTGCCAGCCGCACGCCCCGCACGGGTCGCCGCGCTTATCCCGCCGAACCGCCGCGCCGCGACGGGATTGCGCTTGACCCGTTCGCGGGACGATTGAAAACCGTATTGGAGACGGGCCGCAGGCCCGACCTGACAAGCGCGGTCGCAAGGAGAATGGTCGAGATGCCGTGTCGCCCGACGCTGGCTGCCCTGGTCTGCGCCCCGCTCGCCTTGGCGGCCGCCGGCGGCCCGTCGGCCGCGCAGACGCTGCAAACCAACGTCGCCCACGCCATCCTGATCGATGCGGCGACGCGCACCGTCCTCTTCGAGCGCGGTGCCGACGATGCCGTGACCCCCGCCTCGACCGCAAAGCTGATGACGGCCGAGATCGTGTTCGAACTGCTGCGGACCGGCAAGCTGCGCCACGACCAGCAGTTCACCGTCAGCCAGACCGCGTGGCGGCAGGGCGGGGCGCCCTCGCGCGGCTCGACGATGTTCGCCAGGCTCGGCAGCGCCATCGCCGTCGGCGACCTGCTGCACGGCCTCGTCATCGACTCGGCCAACGATGCGGCGATCGTGCTCGCCGAGGGCGTGGCCGGGTCGCAGGGCGCCTTCGCCACCCTGATGACGGACCGCGCGCGCCAGCTCGGCTTTTCGCACCTGACCTTCACCGACGCCTGGGGCGGCCCGTCCCCCGACCAGAAGGTGACGGCGCGCGAGATGGCCTTCCTCGCCGACCACATCATCGAAACCTTCCCCGACGAGTACAAGCTGTTCGGCGAGCGCGACTTCACCTGGAACAACATCAAGCAGCCGAACCGCAACCCGCTGCTCGGCATGGACCTCGGCGCCGACGGGTTGAAGACCGGCAACATCGACAACAGCGGCTTCTCGCTCGTCGGCTCGGCCGTGCAGAACAACCAGCGCCTCGTCGTGGCGATCTATGGCGCGGCCTCGGCGAAGGAGCGCTCGGACGAGGCGCGCAAGATCCTGCAATGGGGCTTCCGCTCGTTTGAAACGCGGCACGTGTTCTCCGCCGGTGACCGGGTCGGCGCGGCGCGGGTGTACGGGGGCGAGGTCCGCGACGTCGCCCTGGTGACCGACAGGGCGGTGAACGTGCTGGTGCCGCGCGAGGCCGGCGAGCGGCTGACGGCGCGCATCGCCTACAGGGGGCCGCTGCTGGCGCCGGTCGCCGCCGACGCCACGGTTGGCGAACTCAAGCTGCTGCGCGGCGACAAGGAGGTGCTGAGCACGCCGCTGCGCACCGCGCGCGCGGTCGGGGTCGGCTCGCTGCCGCGGCGCGCGCTCGATGCCGGACTGGAGTTCGTCGGCGACCTGTTCCGGAAATACGTGTCGCATTCCTGAGGACCGCAGCGTGACGGCGACGGGCGGCGCGCACGGCGCCTTCATCACGGTCGAGGGCGGGGAGGGCGGCGGCAAGTCGACGCAAACGCGCGCCCTCGTCGAGCGCCTGCGGCTGCACGGCGTCGACGCGGTCGCGACGCGCGAGCCTGGCGGGTCGGAGGTCGCCGAGCGGATCCGTTCGGCGCTGCTAGCCGGCCGCTTCGAGGCGCTCGGCATGAAGGCGGAGGCGCTGCTCTTCGCGGCGGCGCGCATCGACCATCTCGACCGCAGGATCAGGCCGGCGCTCGCCGCCGGCCGCTGGGTCGTGTGCGATCGCTTCCATGATTCGACCCGCGCCTACCAGGGCGCCCACGGAGGTGCCGACGCGGCGTTCCTCGGGGCGCTGGAACGCGTGTCGCTCGAGGGCACGCGGCCCGACCTCACCCTGGTCCTCGACCTGCCCGCGGAACTCGGTCTCGAACGGGCGCTGCGCCGGCGCGGCGCCGCCGCGAATCCCGACCGCTTCGAGCGGCAATCGCCGTCCTTCCACCAGACCCTTCGCGACGCCTTCCTCGATATCGCCGCCCGCGAGCCGCAGCGCTGCGTGATCGTTGACGCGACGCAATCGCCCGAGGAGGTGGAGCAGGCGATTTGGGACGCCGTGCGACACCGCCTGCCACTGCCTGTTCCGCCTACCCGATGAGTGCCGCGTCGGGCGAAGCGGGCGAAGCCGATCGCATCGATGGCACGCCGCATCCGCGCGGCACGCTGTCGTTCATCGGAAACTCCGATAACGAGCACGCGCTGCTCGCTGCTTATCGGGCAAACCGATTGCCGCACGCGATCATCGTTGGCGGTCAAGCCGGGATCGGTAAGGCTACCCTTGCGTGGCGCCTCGCGCGATTCCTGCTTGTGAATCCAGCGCATGAGTCGCGGAGCGTCGTCGAGGCGCGCGATCTCGCCGTCCCACCAGGCGCCAAGGCCGCCGCCGAGGTCGCGTCGCTGTCCCATCCCGACGTCTGCCTGCTGCGCTGCGAGGTGAACGAACGGAGCCGGCGCTTCTTCACCGAGATCCGCGCCGACGACGTGCGGCGCGCCATCGCCCTGTTCCAGCGCGGCGCCGCGGCCGGTGGCTACCGCATCTGCATCATCGACAGCGCCGAGGACCTCAACCGTTCCAGCGCCAACGCTCTCCTCAAGATGATCGAGGAGCCGCCGCCGCGCTCCCTGTTCCTCCTCGTCGCGCACCGCCCCGGCCTGATCCTGCCGACCCTGCGCTCGCGCGCGCGGCTGCTGCGCCTCGGCGCGCTCGACGCCGGCGAGATCGAACGGGTGGTGCGCAGCCTCGGACCGCCGTGGAGCGAGTTGCCCGATGCCGAGGTCGCCGCCGCCGCCGCCGGCGCGCAGGGATCGGTGCACGACGCGCTGCGCCGCCTCGGCCATCGCGGCGGCACCGACCTCGATCGCGCGGTGCGCGGGCTGCTCGACCGCCTGCCGGCGGTGGACTGGCGCGAGGTGCACAGGCTCGCGGAGCAGGCCGCCGGGCGCAACGGCGATGCCGCGCTGGAGTCGATGCTGCATGCCGTGTACGATTGGCTCGACGCGACGCTGCGCCGTCGCGCCGCGCAGCACCCGCCGGCCCGCCTCGCGGCGCTCGCCGAAGCGTGGGACCGCATCGCCGCGCAGGCACGCGAAACCGAGGCTCTCAACCTCGACAAGCGCCCGCTCCTCATCGCCGCGTTCACCGAACTCGCCGCCGCGGCGCGCGCCCGCTGAGGCGGTGCGCGCCGCCGTCCAACGTCGGCCGTGGGCGCAGCCTTGCCGCCGTCGGCCTTGTGTGAGAAAAACCGGCCGGCTTGGGACGCGGAACGGCGCCGGTCGCCGCGTCGACGCCATCGAAATCCGCCGCCCCGAGCCCGATGTCAGACCGGCCCACCTTTTCGATCTCGACCGCGATCCCCTACGCCAACGGCTCGCCCCACATCGGGCACGCCTACGAGCTGATCGCGGCGGACGCCTTCGCCCGCTTCAAGGCGCTCGACGGCTACGACGTCCACCTCGTCACCGGCATGGACGAGCACGGGCAGAAGATGCAGCAGACCGCGGCCAAGCTCGGCCTCTCGCCGCAGGCGCTCGCCGACCGCACCGCGGGCGAGTTTGCCGCGATGGCCGAACTGCTCGACGCGAGGGTCGACGACCGCGTGCGCACCACCCAGGCGCGGCACCGCCGCGCGGCCCAGGCAATGTGGGAGCGCATGCGCGCGGCGGGCGACATCTACCTGTCGAAGTACCCCGGCTGGTATTCAGTGCGCGACGAGGCCTTCTTCGACGCGGCGGAGCTGCGCCAGGACCCTGACGGCACCCGTCGTGCGCCGAGCGGCGCCCCCGTCGAGTGGGTGGAGGAGGAAAGCTATTATTTCCGCCTGTCCAGCTACGGCGAGCGGCTGTTGGCCCTGTACCGCGAGCGCCCCGGCTTCATCGTGCCGGACGGCTACCGCAACGAGATCGTGGCCTTCGTCGAGCGCGGACTGACCGACCTGTCGATCAGCCGCTCGACCTTCGACTGGGGCATACCCGTGCCGGACGGGCCGGGGCACGTCATGTACGTCTGGGTCGACGCGCTGACGAACTACCTCACCGGCACGGGATGGCCGGACGAGCTCGCCCCGCGGTACTGGCCGGCGGACGTCCATGTCATCGGCAAGGACATCACCCGCTTCCACGCGGTGTTCTGGCCGGCCTTCCTCCTTTCGGCTGGACTGCCGCTGCCGCAGCGGATCGTGGTGCACGGCTTCCTTTTCAACAGGGGGGAAAAGATGTCGAAGTCGCTCGGCAACGTCATCGACCCCACGGCGCTGGCGCGCACCTACGGCGTCGACCAGCTCCGCTATTTCCTGCTCCGCGAGGTGCCCTTCGGGCAGGACGGCGCCTATTCGCACGAGGCCATCGTCGCCCGCATCAACGCCGACCTCGCCAACGACCTCGGCAACCTGGCGCAGCGTTCCCTGTCGATGATCGCCAAGAACTGCGAGGGCAGGGTGCCCGACGCTGCCGAACCGACGGAGGCCGACGCGGCGATCCTCGCAGCGGCGCGCGCCCTGCCCGGCGCGGTGCGCGGCGCGATGGACGGCTTCGCGCCCCACCTCGCCTTGGCCGAGATCTGGCGCGTCGTTGCCGCGGCGAACCGCTACTTCGCCGCCGAGGAGCCATGGGCCAAGAAGAAGACGGACCCGGCGCGCATGGCCGCCGTACTCCGCGTGACCGCGGAGGTGGTGCGCGTCGTCGCGATCCTCGCCCAACCCTTCATGCCGGCGGCGGCGGCGCGTCTCCTCGACGCGCTCGGGGTCACGCCAGAGGCGCGCACCATGGCCGCCCTCGGCGGCAGCCTCGCGTCGGGCACCTCCCTGCCCGCACCGGCGCCGGTGTTCCCGCGCTTCGTCGACGAGGCGGCGCCATGATCGACAGCCATTGCCACCTCGACTTCCCCGACTTCGCATCCGAGCGCGACGCCGTGGTTGCGCGGGCACGGGCGGCCGGCGTCCGCCGCCTCATCACCATCTCGACGCGCATCGACCGCTACGCGCAGGTGAGGGCGGTCGCGGAAGCCTACGAGGACGTCTTCTTCACCGTGGGCACGCATCCGCACGAGGCGCATACCGATCCGGAGGTATCGCCCGAGCGGATCGCCGAGCTGGCGCGTCATCCCAAATGCGTCGGCATCGGCGAAGCGGGCCTCGACTACCATTACGACCGCGCCCCGCGCGACGTCGCCGCTCGGGTGTTCCGCACGCAGATCGCTGCGGCGCGACTGTCGGGCCTGCCGCTGGTCATCCACACCCGCGACGCCGACGCCGACATGGCGACGATCCTTCGCGACGAGATGGGGCAGGGCGCGTTCGCGGCGTTGCTGCATTGCTTCACCGGCGGATCCGACCTCGCCCGCACCGCGCTCGACCTCGGACTGTCCCTGTCGTTTTCCGGCGTGCTGACGTTTAAGGGATCGGACGCGCTACGGTCGATCGCGGCGGGTTTGCCGCTCGACCGGCTGCTTGTCGAAACGGACGCGCCGTTCCTGGCGCCGGTGCCCCATCGCGGCCGACGCAACGAGCCGGCCTTCGTCAAGCATACGGTCGAGGTGCTCGCGGCAGTCCACGGCATCTCGCCCGAGGCGCTGGCGGCGGCGACCACGGCCAACGCGCACCGCTTCTTCGCGAAGATGCCGGCCGAGCCGCTGGCGGACACCGCTCAGCCCGGCCAAGCGCGCGCGGCTGGTGCCGCGTGAGCCTCACCATCACCATCCTTGGCTGCGGCTCGTCGGGCGGCGTGCCGCGGGTGGGGCAGGGCTGGGGCGCCTGCGACCCGGCGAACCCGCGCAACCGCCGCCGCCGTTGCTCGATCCTCGTGGAAAAACACGGCCCTGGAGGTACGACGCGCGTTCTCGTCGACACCTCGCCCGACCTTCGCGAGCAGTTGCTCGACGCCGGCGTCGACCGCCTCGACGCCATTCTGATGACGCACTCGCATGCCGACCACACCCACGGCATCGACGATGTCCGCCCGCTCGTCATCAAGGCCCGCCGCCTCATCCCGATCTACATGGACGAGCCGACCGCGGGCAGGGTGTGTTCCACCTTCCGCTACCTTTTCGAAACCTCGGCGGGAAGCCTCTACCCGCCCCTGCTCGAGCGTCAGCCCTTGGCGAGCGGCGTGGCGCTCGCCGTTGCCGGTCCGGGTGGCGACCTCGACGTGCTGCCGTTCCGCGTCGCCCATGGCGAGATCGACGCCCTCGGCTTCAGGTTCGGACGGATCGCCTACAGTCCGGACCTCGTTGACGTGCCGTCCGCAAGCCTGCCCCACCTTGCCGGGCTCGACCTTTGGATCGTCGACGCGCTGCGGCACATGCGGCACCCAAGCCACCTGTCACTCGCGGACACGATGGAGTGGATCGCACGGATCGGTCCGGCACGTGCGATCCTGACGAACCTACACACGGATCTCGACTACGACGTGCTGCTGCGGCGACTGCCACCTCATGTCCAGCCGGCGCATGACGGCTTGCGCGTTCAGGGCGACTGAGGCGAGCAGACCACTCGACACCCGACCTTCGCCGACTTGCGCGATCATAGTTCCATAATGTTGATTATGCGAATCGTCGATGGTGGCGTGATTGCCGGTGTGCTGAAGCAGCTCTTCCACGAATGGCATGGCCGCCGTCTTGAGTGACGACATGGCGACGCCGCCTCTTTCCCGAAGGCAAGCTCAGCAAAGATGCTGTCCAAGCTGCTCGACTAAGCTCCACCACGCTACCGTCACGCGCCGCGCGATTGTGAGGCGCGTGACGTTGCGTCTGGTAAACAGAAGCGAGAAATGCAGGTAGCCAATCATTGCAGAGGCTGCTACGGATACTGATACGCGGGGCGGGTTCCATTTTTATCCGACAACACCACGGTTCGGATGGTTCAGCAGCCTCGCTGCTGGCCTATTTTCGGCTGGCTTCATCTGGCCGGAACCGTCTTGTATCCGGATCTGGTTTGCTTCGAGAGCAAGGGCGCGGCGGGAAGTAGGGCGGAGACGAGCAAGCAGACCATGAGCAAAGGTAGAGATTTCCGTGGACCCAAGAAGCGCGGGTTCGACGATGATGGCCCCTCCCCTTTCGACGCACCGCGCCTGCCGCGTAACCCGCGTCCGGCTTTCGGCGGCAGCACTTTCGGCGGACCGCCGCCGGCGGACGCGGGCTCGGCGCAGACGGTCGATGCCGTCGTCAAATGGTTCAAAGGCGACAAGGGTTTTGGTTTCGTCGAATTGGCGAACGGGACGGGTGATGCCTTTCTCCATATCGGCGCCTTGCAGTCCGCCGGTTTCGAAACCGTTCCGCCAGGTGCCAAGCTGAAGGTCTCCGTCGGCAACGGCATGAAGGGCGTGCAGGTCACGCGCGTGTTCGAGGTCGATACCTCGACGGCGCAGGAACGGCCGCCGCAGCGTTCGTTTGGTGACAGCCCGCGGCCGCCGCGGCGGACGATGCCCGATCCCTCGACGGCTGTTTCCGTGAGCGGCAGCGTCAAGTGGTTCGACGAGAACAAGGGCTTCGGCTTTGTTCAATCCAACGACGGCGGCAAGGACGTGTTCGTGCACATCTCGGTGCTCGGTTCGTCGGGGATCCAACACCTTGCCGAGGGGCAAGCGGTCAGCATGCGCGTCGTCGATACGCCGAAGGGTCGGGAAGCTCTGTCGATCGCGCTGGCCTGACCTTTGTCGTCACCTCCGGGCGAGCCCCTGCCTGCCCGGCTTCGCTCTTCACCTTCAGCCGTAGCCATGACACCCTCGCGCGACGTGTCGCAACTTGTCGCCATCATGGCTGCCTTGCGCGACGCGAAGACGGGTTGTGCCTGGGACCTCGCTCAGTCGCATCGGACGCTGGCGCCATATGCATTGGAGGAGGCCTACGAGGTCGTCGATGCGATCGAGCGCGGCGACATGGACGATCTGCGTGATGAATTGGGCGACCTGCTGCTGCAGGTCGTGTTCCATGCCCGCTTGGCCGAGGAGTCCGACACCTTCGATTTCGGCGGCGTCGTCGAAGCCGTCACGGCGAAGATGGTACGCCGTCATCCCGATGTCTTCGCCCACCATCCGGAACGGCACGACGGCCAGGCTGCCGACCGCGTGCCGGCTTCCGTGTCGACGCGCGCGTGGGAGGCGATCAAGGCCGAGGAACGCCGGGCCAAAGGTCTTCGGCCCGATTGCTGCGGCGTGCTGGCAAGCGTTCCCGCCACCCTGCCCGCGCTGACGCGCGCGGCGAAGCTGCAGACCAAGGCGGCGCAAGTCGGCTTCGACTGGGACGACGCGCGCCTGATCCTCGCCAAGATCCGCGAGGAGGTCGACGAGGTCGCGTGCGAGGTCGAGCGGAACGGAACGAACGATGCCCTCACGGGCGAAATCGGCGACGTGATCTTTGCGGTGGTTAATCTGGCGCGTCATTCGGGGATCGATCCGGAAACCGCCCTGCGCACCACCAACGTCAAATTCGAGCGACGCTTCGCATTCATCGAGCAGCAACTCGCCGCGTCGGGCACTCCCGTCGCGACGGCCAGTCTGGCCGAAATGGATGCGCTATGGGATCTCGCGAAGGCGCGCGGTTTGTGAGGAGCGCGCCGGCAACCGTGGCGCGGACGATGCTGCCGGACTGATCGCAATTGAACGCTGGCGGAACCACGCCTCACCCGTCGCCAGTGTCCTCGCAGGCAACAGCTTCCTTGTTCCAACTGCGCAACTTCGTCCATGACTGGCGAAGCGGGCAGCCGGTCGCGACCGGCGCATCAAGCTCCGTCGTCACCGTGGAAGCGTTGGCGAAGCTGTGCGGCACGCTCGGACGCAACGCGAACCAGGAGGCGGACCTCGCCCGATGCAAGATCGTCGCGCCCGAGGACCTCGCCGTGTTCGTAAAGCCAGTTCAGGCCCTGCCCGTCGGTCGGCGCGACGCGTACCTCCACCACGACCCTGCCCTCGGCTAACCTGTCCTCGACCTCCGCCAGCAGATCTACCTCGCCCTGCCCGGTAACGGCCGACACGAGCATGGGACGCGCATTTCCGCCGCGCCGCTGGGCGCTGTTCACGACCTGCGCCATCCGGTCCGCATCGAGCAGATCCAGCTTGTTCCACACTTCGAGCAGGCGGCGATGATCGTTGTGATCAATGCCGAGATCGCTCAGGATCGTCTCGACGTCGGTCGATTGCGCGTCCGTGTCGTCGTGCGAAATATCACGGACGTGCAGGATGATGTCGGCCTCGATCACCTCTTCGAGGGTCGCCCTGAACGCCGAGACGAGCGTCGTCGGCAGGTCGGAGATGAAGCCGACCGTGTCGGAGAGCATGATGCGCGCTCCGTGTGGAAGGTCGATGTGGCGCAGCGTCGGATCGAGCGTCGCGAACAACAGGTTTTCCGCGAAGACCTCGGCGCGCGTCAGCCTGTTGAACAGCGTCGACTTGCCGGCGTTGGTGTAGCCGACGAGGGCGATGATCGGGTAGGGCACGTCGCGCCGGGTCTTGCGGTGCAGCGAGCGCGTGCGCTTCACCTTGTCGAGCTCGGCCTCGATGCGAACCATGCGCTCGGAGATGAGGCGGCGGTCGGTTTCGATCTGCGTTTCGCCGGGTCCGCCGAGAAAGCCGAAGCCGCCGCGTTGGCGCTCGAGATGGGTCCATGATCGCACCAGCCGCGACTTTTGATAGCCGAGGTGGGCGAGTTCGACCTGCAGCGACCCTTCCCTGGTCCGCGCGCGGCGCCCGAAAATCTCCAGGATCAGTCCGGTACGGTCGATGACCTTGGCGCGGAACGCCTTTTCGAGGTTGCGCTGCTGAACCGGCGATAACGCGCAGTCCATGAACACAAGCGTGACGCCGCCGGCCTCGACCGCGGCGACGATTTCGTCGACCTTCCCCCTGCCGAGGTAGGTCGCGGGGCGGATCTGCGCGAGGTGGATGACGTTCGAGGCGACGACGTCGAGGTCGATGGCGCGGGCGAGGCCGCTGGCTTCGGCGATGCGCGCATCGGGAGAGCGCGTGGAGGCGCGCGCGGCACCGCGCTGCGTGCGTTCGTCGAGGTAGGGGCCGAGCACGAGCGCGCGGGTCGCGGCGGCACGTTCCGCCTCACCGCCCTGCCCCGAAGGTTCGACCGGTGCGTTCAACCCCGCCACCGTCGGCGGCGGTCATCCGGCAACGGTGGCATCCTCGCCGGGCTCGAACATCTGGATGGGCTGGCCCGGCATGATGGTGGAGATCGCGTGCTTGTAGACGAGCTGGGAATGTCCGTCGCGGCGCAGCAACACGCAAAAGTTGTCGAACCAGGTCACGACGCCCTGGAGCTTGACGCCGTTGACCAGGAAAATGGTCAGCGGGACCTTGTTCTTCCGCAGGTAGTTCAGGAAGGTGTCCTGCAGGTTCTGCGGACGTTCCGTGGCCATGGTCGCATTCCAGCTTGTTCTTGGCGCCGTCCGGCGCAACCGCTCGCGCGTCACCGTTGGGCGCTGACGGCGTTCACGCCTTCCATTAAATCGAACAAGCGCTGCCCCGCAAGGCTTGGTGAAGCGCCCAGCGGCGCGGCAACTGCGATCGTCCCGATCGCCGCAGTCCGGACCACTCCCGAGCCGCCGCCCTTCCCTGTCCAAGGACGTGGACCTATCCGAAGACATGCAGGCGATGTCCGACCAAGCCGACTACGGCGCCCGCGGCGATGCCCCACACCGGCGACACGCGCGTCAGCACGATCTGCGTCGCGACCAACGCGGTGATGGCGAGGCTGAGCGGGTTCACGAAGGCGGCGCGGGTCATCACGACGCCGCTGGCACACATGAAGCCGATCGCCACCGGTGCGAGGGAGTGGCGCACCAGGGCGACGGTCGCGTCGGCCTCGTCGCGCAGGAGGACGCGTCCTGCGGCCAGGGCGACGGCGCATGACGGCAGCAGGATGGCGCAACTCGCCGTCAGCAGGCCGGGAAGGCCGGCGACCTGCCAGCCGATCATACTGACGATGATCACGTTGGGGCCTGGCGCGGTCGAGCCGATCGCGACCAGCGAGGCGAAGGTGGCGTCGTCCATCCAGTGATGGAGGTCGACGACCTGGCGGTGGATCTCGGGGATTGCCGCATTGATTCCGCCGACCGAAAGCAGTGAGATCAGGGCGAAGGTCAGCGCCAGCTGCCCGAACAGGATCACGGAATGCGCCGCGGGCGGCGCGCAAGCATCAGCCCGGCCGAGGCCGGGATGGCGATTGCGAGCGTCACGACCATCGGCACCCGCAGCAGCGAGGCGGCGAGGCAAACCGCTGCGGCGATCGCGACCGCCACGGCATCGGGGTTCATGCCTTTCAGGATGCGCAGGCTGGTGCCGGTGACGAGACCGGCGGCGGCTGCGGCGGCGCCGACCAGCGCGGCCCGCACATCACCGTTGTCGCCGAAACGGGCGTAAAGCGACGCGGCGCCAACGAGGATCGCTAGGGGAGCACCCATCAGGCCGAGCACGGCGGCGAGGGCCCCGGTCGGGCCATGGAACCGGTCGCCGAGCATGGTGGCGAGGTTGACGGTGTTGGCGCCCGGCAGGGCGCTGGCGACTCCGAAAGCCTCCGCGAAGCCGCGCTCGTCGAGAATGCCGCGCTGGTCGACGAGGACGTGGCGTGCGAGCGCGGCGACGCCACCGAAGCCGAGGGCGCCGACCTTGAGGAAGGCAGCGAACAGCGCGCGGCGCGACGGTACGGCTCCCGGCCGCGGCACGCGCCCCGGTTCGGTGGCGACACGCTCCGGCACCGGCGTCAATCGATGCCCAGCGACTTGAGTTTGCGGTGCAAGGCCGAACGCTCCATGCCGATGAACTCGGCCGTGCGCGAGATGTTACCGCCGAAGCGGCTGACCTGGGCCATCAGGTATTCGCGTTCAAACACTTCGCGCGCTTCGCGCAACGGCAGGCTCATCAGCTTCTCGCCGCCGGCCCCCGTCGGCGTCGCCGGAACAAGGGCGCCGACCTCGGATGGTAGCATGTCCGCCGAAAGCTCGGCGTCGGGGTCGCCGGAAGCGAGGATCATCAGGCGCTCGACGTTGTTGCGAAGCTGCCGGATGTTGCCCGGCCAGTCGTGCGATTGCAGGATGGCCATCGCGTCATCGGCGATGCGGCGCTTCGGCAGCCCGGCGGTGATGGTGATCTGGTCCATGAAGAAGGTGATGAGCTCGGGTATGTCGTCGCGGCGCTCCGACAGCGAGGGCACGCGGATCGGGACGACGGACAGGCGGTGGAACAGGTCCTCGCGGAACGTGCCCTCGCTGATCGCCTCGGCAAGGTCACGCGCGCTCGACGAGATGATGCGGACATCGACGCTGACCTTGGTGCCGCCGCCGACGCGCTGAAACGTCTGCTCCACCAGGACGCGCAGGATCTTGCCCTGTGTTTCCCGCGGCATGTCGGCGATCTCGTCGATGTAGAGCGTGCCGCCGTGGGCCTCCTCGAGCTTGCCGACGTGCCGCCCTTCCCCGTTGACGCCCTCGGCGCCGAACAGCTCGTGCTCCATGTTCTCCGGCGTGATCGCGGCGGCGTTGACGATCACGAACGGGCCGGAAGCGCGCGCCGAGGCGTCGTGGATCATGCGCGCGGTGAGTTCCTTGCCGGATCCCGACTGCCCGGTCACCATGATGCGCGAGTTCGCAGGGGCGACGCGGTCGATCACCTGGCGCAGTTGGTTCACCGATGTCGACTTTCCGATCATGCGGCTCACCGTGCCGCTGCGCACCTTGAGGTCGGACACTTCGCGCTTCAGCCGCGAGTTCTCCAGCGCACGTTCGGCGATGAGCACGAGGCGGTCCGCCTTGAACGGCTTTTCGATGAAGTCATAGGCACCGAGCTTGATCGCCGACACGGCGGTCTCGATGTTGCCGTGGCCCGAGATCATCACCACGGGGAGCTGCGGGTTCTGCTGCTTGATGATTTCAAGCATTTGCAGTCCGTCGAGCTTCGAGCCCTGGAGCCAGATGTCGAGGAACACGAGGCTCGGGCGCCGCGCCTGGATGGCGCCCAGCGCCTCGTCTGAGTTCTTCGCGGTGCGGGTGCCGTGTCCCTCGTCGGACAGGATGCCCGACACGATTTCCCTGATGTCCATCTCGTCGTCGACGATCAGAATGTCGCTCGCCATGGTCGTTCAAGCCGTTTCGTTGACCGCCGCGGGGGCAGCGGCGAGGGGAGGGATCGCGGGCTCGGGCAACGGCTCGCGATTGGGGAAATGGAGGCGCACGCAGGCGCCCCGGCCGTTCGGCGCATCGAGCAGGTCGAGGCCACCGCCGTGGTCTTCGAGGATCTTGGTCACGATCGGCAAGCCAAGGCCGGTACCCTCGGCCCGCGTCGTCATGTAGGGTTCGAGGAGCCGCTGGCGGGCCTCCTTGGGGAAGCCCTTGCCGTTGTCGATGATGTCGAGGACCACCTCCGACCCAATCGCCAGCACGATCCGGACGCGCCCCGGCGGTTCGGGCTCGCGCGCGGCGATGCCCTCCGTCGCGTTCTTGATGATGTTGGTCAGCGCCTGCGACAGCAGTCGCCGGTCGAAGCGCATGAGGATGGCACCCTTCGGCAGCTCCTCGTCGAAGCTGATCTCGGGATGGGCGACCCGCATCAGGAACACGACGCGACGCACGCATTCCGCCAGGTCGTCGCGCTCCAGCAGCGCCTTCGGCATGCGCGCGAAGGAGGAGAACTCGTCGACCATCCGCTTGATGTCGTCGACCTGGCGGACGATGGTCTCCGTGCACTGGTCGAAGATTTCGCGGTCGGTGGTGATGAGCTTGCCGTACTTGCGCTTGATGCGCTCGGCGGAAAGCTGGATCGGCGTCAGCGGGTTCTTGATCTCGTGGGCGATGCGCCGTGCGACGTCGCCCCAGGCTGCCGAACGCTGGGCGTCGAGCACGTCGGTGATGTCGTCGAGCGTCACGACGACGCTGCGGTCGGCCCTGCCCGAGGTTTCGCTGGTGACGCGCACGTTGAACAGGCGCTCGCGGCCGTTGCGCGACAGCTGGGTCTGTCCCTGGACGAGCTTGTGCTGACTGCCCTGCGCGTCTGCGAGGATGGCGGCGATCTCAGGGATCACCGTGCCCGCTGGCTCGCCGAGCAGCGCCTGAGCGCCCTCCCCGTCCGGCATGATGAGGTGTTCCGCCGACGGATTCAGCGTCGTGATCCGGCCGGCGGGATCGACGCCGATCACCGCCACCGGCACGCCGGACAGCACGGCCTCGGTGAACATGCGCCGCTCGTCGATGAGGGTGCTCGCGGCCACCAGGCGGTTTTGCTGGAGGCGTAGCTCGGAGGTCATCTTGTTGAAGGTTTCGCCGAGATGGGCGAGGTCGCCCTCCGACCTGTCGATCCTGACCTGGGTGAAAAGGTCGCCCGAGGCGACGCGGTCGGTGGCGCTGATCAGGCGGCGGATCGGGTCGACGAGACGGTTGGCAAAGGCGAGGCCCAGCCACGTCGCCGACAGCAGCATGATGAGGGCGATCGACACGTACATCGTCGCGAAGGCGATGGAGATCGACGTCCTGTGTCGGTCGAAGGCGTCGTAGCGCACGACGATCTGCCGCGCCTGCTTCGGGAATTCTACGCTGAAGCTGTCGACCGGGCGGGCTGTGTACAGGTAGGTGTCGGGGAACAGGCCGACGGGGCGCAGGGCGACGAAGGTCTGCTCGCCATCGAGGAGCAGGCAGACGGGCTCGTTCTGCTTGGCCGAGGCAAAGTCCTGCGCCGAAGGGCGCACGATGGCGGACCCCAGCGCGCCGAAGCCGCCGCCGACGTTGGCGCGCTCGATCATGGTGCCGTCCGGCTTCAGCAGCGCAGCGGCGCTGAAGCCGAGGAACTTGGCGCGCGAGGCGAAGTAGTCGCGCAGGATGGCGCGGTCGGCGGTGAGGAAGGCGCGGGCGCTGTCGAGGTCCTGCGCGGTGAGCCGGTTCTCCTGCAGCAGCGAACGGCACTGCGCCTCGCGATAGCGGCTCGCCGCCTCGATGGTGTTCTGCACGAAGCCGCGCACGTCCTGGAGGAAAGCCGGGTTCAGGCTGCGGTCGAGCGCGATCGAGCCGACGAGCGCCATCAACAGCACCGGCACCGCGGCGATGATGGAAAACAGGCCGACGATGCGGATGTGCAGGCGCGCGCCGGCGACGCCCGCCCGCCACGCGGCGAAGAGCGACCAGCCTTCCAGCACCACCAGCAGCAGCAGCGTCAGGATGGTAAGGGTGTTGGCGATGAACAGTCCGAGCACGACCGAAGAGGTTGCGCGCACCGGTGTGTAGTCGGCGAAGATCAGGAAGCTCGTCGTGGCGACGATCAGTGCGATCGCCACGGCGAAAGGGCCGAGACGCGTCAGCGAGCGCCTGGGGACGGTCACGCCTTGAGGTCGCCTTGCTGCCATTCCGCCGTTCGCTTCGCGCGTCGGCCGTAACGCGGCCGACCCTTCCTGCGACGCGGATCGTGCCGCGTCAGGCCGGACTACCTGTTGCAGGATTGCGACAATTCGTTGGCCGCCGTTCGATCCGTGCCGACCGGTGGTTTGCGACGGCTAGCGCGGCGAGCGCATCAGGCGAATGTCGAGGTCGCGAATCTTCTTGCGCAGGGTGTTTCGGTTGAGGCCGAGCAGTTCGGCTGCCTTGATCTGGTTGCCGCGCGTCGCGGCGAGCGTCGCCGAGATCAGCGGCTGTTCAAGTTCGCGCAGCACGCGATGGTACAGGCCGGGCGGCGGTAGCGCCTCGCCATGCGCACCGAACAGCTTGGACAGGTGCCGCTCGACGGCGGTGGCGAGCGGCAGGACCTCGGCACCCGGCACGGCCGCGAGGGAGGCCGCGACCTTGGCCGAGCTCGCCGACGCATAGCTCGCCTCCGCCGACAGCTCCATGTCGACGAGTTGCTCGCTGATGACCTCCTGCGGGTACAGCGCCGCTAGGCGGCGCACCAGGTTCTCCAACTCACGGATGTTTCCCGGCCAACGGTAGCGCTTCATGCGCTCCAGCGCGCCCGCCTCGAGGTGCTTGGCCGGCAGCCCCTCGTTCGCAGCCTGCGTGAAAAAATGGCGGGCGAGGTCGCCGACGTCCTCGATGCGCTCGCGCAACGGGGGCAGGCGCAGCGGCACCACGTTGAGGCGGAAAAACAGGTCCTCGCGGAACAGCCCCTGCCCGATCAGGATGCGGAGATCCTTGTTGGTCGCGGCGATGATGCGTACGTTGGTCTTGATGGGCGTGCGCCCGCCGACGGTGGTGTACTCGCCCTGCTGGAGAACGCGCAGCAGCCGCGTTTGCGCTTCCATCGGCATGTCGCCGATCTCGTCAAGGAATAGCGTACCGCCTTCCGCCTGCTCGAAGCGGCCGGCTGAACGCTGGTTGGCTCCGGTGAAGGCGCCCTTCTCGTGGCCGAACAGCTCGGACTCGATGAGGTCACGCGGGATCGCAGCCATGTTGACGGCGACGAACGGGCCTTTCTTGCGCTTGCCGTAGTCGTGCAGGGCGCGGGCGACGAGTTCCTTGCCGGTGCCCGACTCGCCGGTGATCATCACGGTGAGGTCGGTCTGCATAAGCCGGGCGAGCGCCCGGAAGATCTCCTGCATCGCCGGGGAGCGCCCGACGAGCGGCATGTTGTCGAGATCCTCGGCGATGGTGGCCTTAGCGCGGTTCTTCGGCTCCGTCATCGCGCGGCCGACGATGGCGACCAGCTCACGCAGGTCGAAGGGTTTGGGCAGGTAGTCGTAGGCGCCGCGCTCGGACGCCTTGATCGCCGTCATGAAGGTGTTCTGCGCGCTCATCACGATGATGGGCAGCTCGGGCCGCAGCTTCTTGATGCGCGGCAGCAGTTCGAAGGCGTTCTCGTCCGGCATGACGACGTCGGTGATGACGAGGTCGCCGTCGCCGGCTTTTACCCAACCCCACAGGGTCGCCGCGTTGGCGGCGGTGCGCACGTCGTAGCCGGCACGCGACAGCGCCTGGCTCAGCACGGTGCGGATCGCCGCGTCGTCGTCGGCAACGAGGATGTGTCCCGGGTTCATCGCGTCCGCTCGTGGACGGAGCGATGTGCGACCGGACCAGGCGACCGGCCTTCATGGGGTGCGTGCATGGGCATCAGGATCTTGAACGTCGTGCGGCTGCCCTGCGACTCGCATTCCACGATGCCGCCATGGTCGCCCACGATCTTCGCGGTCAGTGCAAGTCCAAGGCCAGTACCGGTCGCCTTGGTCGTCACGAAAGGGTCGAAGAGCTGCTGCATCACCTCGCTGGCGATTCCCGGCCCGTTGTCGAGCACGCAGAACTCCAGCGGCAGGCTGACAGGGGTCGCCGAGCCGCGCACCTTCAGGCGCACGCCCGGGCGGTAGGCGGTGCGCAGCTCGATCTCGCCATCGCTGCGCTCGGCGCCGATGGCCTCGGCGGCGTTCTTCGCGAGGTTGAGGAAGACCTGAACGAGCTGGTCGCGGCTGCCCAGTACCGGCGGCAGCGAGGGATCGTAGGATTCGCGGATGCGGATGTGGCGGGCGAAGCCGGCTTGCGACACTTTGCGGACGTGGTCGAGCACGGCGTGGATGTTGATGCTTTCATATTCCTCGTCGCGCATCGCCGAAAACGGCTTCATGCGATCGACGAGCTTCACGATGCGGTCGGTCTCGTCGCAAATGAGCCGGGTCAGGGCGCGGTCGCCGTCGTTCGCCTCCGCTTCCAGGAGCTGTGCGGCGCCGCGGATGCCCGACAGCGGGTTCTTGATCTCGTGCGCCAGCATGGAGGCCATCGCCGACATGGAACGCGCCGCGCCGCGCCGTGCGTGCTGTCGGTCGAGCTTCTCGGCGATGGAGCGCTCGCGCAGCATGACGACGAGCGTCGCGCTCCGGGGAACGATCGGCGTCACGAAGATGTCGACGAGCTTCTCCGTGGCGAGCCGCGGGACGCCGAGGTAGACGCGGTGCTCGTTGATTGCGCCGCCCTGCACCCTCACCTGTTCGATCAGGGTCAGCAGCGACGAGTCGGCCGGCAGCAGGGTGGTGAGCGCCTGCTGGCGCGGGGTCGCCAAGCTGGTGCCGAAAAAAGCATCCGCGGCCGGATTGGTGCTGGTGACGACGTTGTGGGCATCAAGCGTGATGATGGGATAGGGCAACGCCTCGAGGATCGGGGCACAACCCGCCATGCCGCGTTCGAAATGATCCTTCTCGCCGGATCCTGCATCCCGGCGCAGCTGGATCAAGCGCAGGTCGTTCATCAGGTCGCTCATGCGGCCAACTCCGGCGTGCCGTGATCAAGGAACAAAGGGTCGAACAAGTCGTGCAGCAGTCCCATGACGAGGTCTGGATCGTCGGACGTGACGAGCTGCGTATGCCGGGGCGTGCCGGGTGGAACGCCGGCATGGGCGGCGTAGGCGGCAAGGTGCTTGCGCGCGTGGCGGATGCCACGGGCTCGGCCGAAAAGCGACAGGATGGTCGCGTAATGCATGACTGCGCAGTCGCGGCGCTGGACCGGCGAAGGTCGAATGACCGGACACGCCCCAGGCGCCGGAGCGCGCGTCACACCGCCTGCCAAGCCGCGTGCGACTTCGCCGACGAGCCAGGGTCGGCCGACGGCGGCGCGGCCGATCATGACACCGGCGGCGCCGGTGACGGCCAGCATGGTGCGCGCGTCATCGAGACCGGCACAATCACCGTTGGCGATGACGGGGATGCGAACCGCCTCGACCACCGCGCGTATCGCCGCCCAGTCCGCCCGCCCTCCGTAGAACTGGCAGCGGGTGCGGCCATGCACCGTCAGAAGGACGACGCCTTCCGCCTCGGCGCGCCGCGCGAGTTCAGCCGCGTTGCGCGACGCGTCGTCCCAGCCGAGCCGCATCTTCACGGTGACGGGCAGGCGCGTCGACGCCCGCGCCGCCCGGATCAGCAGCACGGCATGGTCGAGGTCGCGCATCAGCGCCGAGCCGGCTTGGCCGCCGACGACCTTCTTCGCCGGACATCCCATGTTGATATCGACCGCCTGCGCGCCTCGCCCCTCCGCGAAGCGCGCGGCATCGCCGATCGCGTCCGGGCTGCAGCCGGCGATCTGCACCACGTGACAATCAAGGTCATCCCCCGCCGCCCGTGCTGCCGCATCTTTGTCGCGCCCGCAATAACGGCCGTCGACCATCTCGGAACAGGCCAGTGTCGCGCCGAACGCAAGGGCCGCACGCCGCATGCCGAGATCGGTCACCCCGGCCATCGGCGCAAGCAGCGCGCCCGGCTGGCCAGCCCGAAGCTTGCCTAATTCAAGAGCAAATTGGCTCATGCTCATAACGTAATCAAATTCCGCGTTGCGGCAAGCGGAATCCGGCGCGCCTGGCGCGATGGGCACAGCTGCCCGCGCGCGGGCGATTGACCGTTCCGGCAAACTTCACCAAAGACACCGCGATCCCCGCCGAGGACGCAAGCGATGACAGATTTCGGCGCGACGGCGATTCTGGTTGTCGCGGCGGGACGCGGCGCGCGCGTCGGCGCCCCCGTGCCCAAGCAGTACCTTTCGATCGCCGGCGCCTCGCTGCTGAGCCATACCCTGGCGAAGCTGAGCGGCTCCGGTGCCGCCGTGCTGGTCGTGATCCACCCGACCGACATCGACCGTTACCGCGCCAGCGTGGCGGCGCTGCCGAACGCCGCCGCCGGGCTGTTGCTGCCCCCCGTCGCGGGCGGTGCCGCGCGCCAGGACAGCGTGCGGCGCGGCCTCGTTGCGCTCGCCGCCCTGCCCCGCCCGCCCGATATCGTGCTGATCCATGACGGCGCGCGCCCGTTCGTGTCGCCGGCCTTGGTGCAGCGCGCGATCGCCGCCGCGACACGCAACGGCGCCGCGGTGCCCGGCACGGTGGTGACCGACACGATCAAGGAGGTCGACGGCGCCGGCCGAATCGCGGCGACGCCGCATCGCGCCAGCCTGCGCGCCGTGCAAACGCCGCAGGCCTTCCGCTTCGATCTCATCTACGCCGCCCACATGGCAGCAGAGGCCGCAGGCGCCCGCGATTTGACCGATGACGCGGCGATCGCAGAATGGGCGGGGCACGCGGTTCACATCTTCGAAGGAGACGTCGGCAACATGAAGGTCACCACAGCCGCGGACGTTGCGGCAGCCGAAGCGCGTCTGATGCGGGAATGCCCGGACATCCGAATGGGCCAGGGTTACGACGTCCACGCCTTCGGCCCCGGCGATCACGTCTGGCTCGGCGGGTTCAAGGTGCCGCACGGCAAGGGTCTGGTCGGGCATTCCGATGCCGACGTGCTCAGCCATGCCATCACCGACGCGATCTACGGCGCCCTCGGCGACGGCGACATCGGCAGCCATTTCCCGCCATCCGACCCGCAGTGGAAGGGCGCGGATTCGGCGATCTTCCTCCGCTCGGCCGCCGAGGCGGTGCGCGCGAAAGGTGGCATGATCGCCCACATCGATGCTACGGTGGTCTGCGAAGCGCCGAAGGTCGGGCCGTACCGCGACGCGATCCGCAGGCGTATCGCCGACACCGTGGACATCGCGCTCGAACGGGTCGCCGTAAAGGCGACGACCTCGGAGCGCCTCGGCTTCACCGGCCGCGAGGAAGGGATCGCCACCTTGGCCATCGCCACCATACGTCTCCCGGTCGCATCATGATCGGGGCCGAAACGCGGGTCGCCGCGAGCACCCTGCTGAAGCTCTTCAAGGAGTGCGGCCTGACGCTGGCCACCGCCGAGTCCTGCACCGGCGGCCTGCTCGCCGCTGCCCTCACCGCCATTTCCGGGTCGAGCGCCGTGGTCGAGCGCGGCTTCGTGACCTACACCAACATCGCCAAGACGCAGTCGCTCGGTGTCGCCACCGCGCTTCTCAACGCGCATGGCGCGGTGAGCGCGGAGGTCGCGCGCGCCATGGCGGAAGGTGCGCTCGCCCGTTCCAACGCCGACGTCGCCATCGCGATCACCGGCATCGCCGGCCCGGGCGGCGCCACGCCGGACAAGCCGGTCGGCCTCGTCTACTTCGGGCTGGCGCGCGAGCACATGCGCACGCAGGGGATCGAGCGCCGCTTCGGCGACATCGGACGCGACGGCGTGCGCGAAGCCTCCGTGAACTTCGCGATCGAGCTGCTACGCCAAGCGGCGGGTTGAGCGCGCGGGGCGGCCGTAGATCACGTCCGCCCGGCGTTCGAAGGCGCCGGCGAACTGGCGAAACGCCTGGTCGAACACCCCGCCCATCACCAAGCTGAGCATGCGGTTCCTGAACTCGTACTCGATGCGGAACGCGACGTTCGAGCCATGCCCGTCCGCCTCGTCGCGGAAGCCCCAGCTACTGTGGAGGTAGCGGAACGGGCCGTCGATGTATTCGGCCAGGATGTGGTTGGTGGCCCGCTCGCAGCGCACCTTGGTGGTGAAGGTTTCGCGGATCGCCTTGTAGCCGACCTCCATCTTGGCGGTGAAGGAATCGGCCTCGCCGTCGCGGGCGCGCTGCAGCACGTGGAGCGACTTGCACAACGGCAGGAACTGCGGATAGGCCTCGACGTCGGCGACGAGGTCGAACATCTGCGTGGCGGTGTGTTGGACGCGACGCGTCGTGTCGAAGCTGGGCATCGCGATTCATACCATGCGCGTCGCGCGCCGTCAGGGGCGCCCACCGACTCCCCTTGCCGCACTGAAGCGTCCCGTGCCGTCGCGAGGTGTCAGACCGTTGCGAACTGGGCGGCCCGCGCTTCCCGCAGCCGGGCAAAGTCCTCGCCGGCGTGGTGCGACGAGCGTGTCAGCGGTGATGCGGAGACGACGAGGAAGCCCTTGCTCAGCGCCAAGCTTCCGAAGGAGGCGAACTCGTCCGGCGGCACGAAACGAATCACCGCGTGGTGCTTCTTCGTCGGCTGGAGGTACTGCCCGATCGTCAGGAAATCGACGTCGGCGCTGCGCAGATCGTCCATCAGCTGAAGCACCTCGGCGCGCTCCTCGCCGAGCCCGACCATGATGCCCGATTTCGTGAAGATCGCAGGGTCGAGCTCCTTCACCCGCTGGAGTAGCCGGATGGAATGGAAATAGCGCGCCCCCGGCCGCACGCTCAGGTATTTGGACGGCACGGTTTCGAGGTTGTGGTTGAAGACGTCGGGCTTGGCCGCGACCACGGTCTCCAGCGCGCCGGGCTTGCGCAGGAAGTCCGGTGTCAGGATCTCTACCGTGGTGCCGGGGCTGCGCGCGCGGATCGCGCCGATCACTCCGGCGAAGTGCGCCGCTCCCCCGTCGGCGAGGTCGTCGCGGTCGACGGAGGTGATGACCACATGGGCAAGGCCGAGCTTGGCCACGGCATCGGCGATGCGCGCCGGCTCGGCCGGATTAAGCGGGCGCGGCAGACCCGTCTTCACGTTGCAAAAGGCGCAGGCGCGCGTGCAAGTGTCGCCCATGATCATGAAGGTGGCGTGGCGCTTCGACCAGCACTCGCCGATGTTGGGGCAGCCGGCCTCCTGGCACACGGTGACGAGGCCGTGCGCCTTCACGATGGCGTCGGTCGCGGCGTATTGCGGCGACCCCGGCGCCTTGACCCTGATCCAATCCGGCTTGCGCAGCTGCGGCTGATCCGGCCGGTGTGCCTTTTCGGGATGGCGCGGGCGCAGGGAAATGTCGCCGGGCGCCGTCTCGCCGTCGAGCGAAGTCACCGCAAGTTCCCGCATGTCCATCGCCAACCTTCTACGCCGCCATGGTGGAGATAGGTAGTGCCGCCCGGCATGTCAGCCGTCCGCGCGGCAGGGCCGCGCCCGCCTACGCGCCCGCATCGAGCAGGTCGTCGAGATGGGCGAGCAGGTCGGCCGGATCGCGATACACGGCGATGCAACCTGCGTCGCGCAGCCGCTCCTCGGCAAAACCGCCGCACAGCACGCCGATCGTACGCAGCCCGACCTTGCCGGCGGCCTCGGCATCGTAGGGAGTGTCGCCGACGACGAGGACACGCGCCGCCTCGATTCCGCCGAGGCGCTCGAGGGCGGCCTGGAAGATGTCGCCATACGGCTTGGAGCGCGCGGCGTCGTCGGTCGAGGTTTCCTCCGCGACCAGCCCCTCGATGTCGGCCCTGCGCTTGTAGACGGCGAGTTCATCCGCCTTGGCGGAGGAGGCGAGCGCGACCGTGACGCCGCGCCGACGCAGTTCCTCGAACAGGGCGCGCACCGCGGGGAAGCCCTGGATGCGCGGCAGATAGTGCTCGGCGAGGATCGCTGCGCGCCGCTCGTTCAGGTCGTCGCCTTGCGACGCCAGCTCGGCATCGGACAGGAACACCGGCATCAGCTGGTCGCCACCCTTGCCGATCTGGTCGCGCAGCGCGGCAAAGGGAACGTCGTGACCGAACGCGGCGAAGGCGTCCTGCCACGCCCTCGCGTGCAGATCGACGGAATCGACCAGCGTTCCGTCGACGTCGAAGATGACCGCCTCGATCATGCGTTGTTTCCTCACGGGCGGACTGGCGGCCCGCATCCCGGCTGCAGTGATGACACATCACGCGCCGTTGCGTGAACCCGCGCCGGCCCGACCGCCTTTGCCCATGGCGGCGGCAGGACCCACCCCGCCAGCACAAGCGAAAGGTTCGGTCATGATGTTCGTCATGGGACTCATCTCGTTCCTCGGCGGTGTGCTCAACACCGTGCAATCCGGCTCCAACGCGACCCTCGCCAAGACGCTCGACCAGCCGATCCTGGCGGCGCTGATCGTCACGGCGGTGAACGGCATCGTCTACCTCGCCGTCGCGCCCTTCATCGGCCTGCACCTGCCAAAGGACGGGGCCTTCGCCGTCGTTCCCTGGTGGGCGTGGTTGGGCGGCACCTTCGGCGCCATCTACGTTCTGTCGTCCATCTTCTTCGCGCAGAAGCTCGGGGGCGGCGTGTTCATCGGCCTCACGGTTACCGCCGGTGTCGTGACTTCCGTGCTGATGGACCATTACGGCCTGGTTGGCTTCAAGCAGCACACGGCGAGCTGGCCCCGCCTCGTCGGGGCGGCCCTGATGATCGGCGGCCTCGCCCTCGTCAGCCTCTTCTAAGGCGCAACGTCCCGAACGCCGCTGCGCGCCGCTGTCGCGCGGCGCGGCATACGGCTAGACTGCCGCCATGATCGATCCCCACCTCGCGGGCCGCCTGGACTTCGCGCACCGCGCCCCGACGGGTCCGCCACTGCCCGCCGGGACGCACCAGCTCGGCCTCTTCGCCGAGCGCGACGCGCTCCTGGTGGTGCCCGAGGGCGTCGACGCCGCAGTGCCGACACCGCTGATGGTGCTGTTCCATGGCGGCGGCGGCAGCGCCCGGAAGATCCTGCCGATGATGGACGCGCACGCCCGCGCACGCGGCTTCCTGCTACTGCTGCCGCAGTCGTTGTTCCCGACCTGGGACATCGTCATCGCCGGCAACGGCCCGGACCGCGAGCGACTCGGCACGGCGCTCGGCGCGGTCGCCGACCGTTTCGCGCTCGACCCAGCGCGCGTCGCCTTTGCCGGACATTCCGACGGGGGCAGCTACGCCCTGTCGCTCGGCCTGACCAACGGCGACGTCGTCAGCCACCTCATCGCCTCGTCGGCCGGCTTCATGTCGGTGCAGTTGCAGACCGGCGCGCCGCGCATCTTCATCTCGCACGGGGTCCAGGACGAGCAAATCCCGATCGCGCGCAGCGCCCGCGTGCACGCCGCCGCCCTCAAGGAGGCAGGCTACGACGTCACCTACCTCGAATATAACGGCCCCCACGCCTACCAGCCGGCGCTCGTGGCGCTCGCGGTCTCGTTCTTCCTGGGGTGAACCCGGCGCAACGCCGCACGATTTGTCCCTGCGGACCACAGCCTACTTATGGATGACCTGACCGTAGGCGTCGAGCACGCTCTCGTGCATCATCTCGCTGAGCGTCGGGTGCGGAAACACCGTGTGCATCAACTCGTCCTCGGTGGTTTCCAGGTTCATCGCGACGACGTAGCCTTGAATCAGCTCGGTCACCTCGGCACCGACCATATGGGCGCCGAGCAGCTTGCCGGTCTCGGCGTCGAAGATGGTCTTGACCATGCCGTCCGGCTCGCCGAGCGCGATGGCCTTGCCGTTGCCGACGAAGGGGAAACGGCCGATCTTCAGCTCGAAACCTGCTTCCTTGGCCTTGCCCTCCGTCATGCCGACGGAGGCGACCTGCGGCTGGCAGTAGGTGCAGCCGGGAATCATGGCCTTGTCCATCACGTGGGGGTGGCGACCCGCGATGGCCTCGACGCAGATCGTGCCCTCGTGTTCGGCCTTGTGTGCCAGCATCGGCGGCCCGGCGACGTCGCCGATCGCGTAGATGCCGGGCACGCCGGTGCGACCGACCTCGTCGATCTTGACGAGCCCGCGCTCGAACTGCACGCCGAGCTTCTCGAGCCCGATCCCTTCGACGTTGCCGACGACGCCGACCGCCGAGATCAGGCGCTCGGCGCGGATCTGCTGCCTGTTGCCCTTGGCGTCCTCGATGGTGGCGAGGACGTCGTCGGCGCCCTTCTCGACCTTGGTCACCTTGGTCGAGGTGAGAATGGTGATGCCCTGCTTCTCGAAGCGCTTGCGCGCGAGCGCGGCGATCTCTGCATCCTCCACGGGAAGGATCTGCGGCAGCACCTCGATCACGGTGACGTCCGTTCCCATGGTGCGGTAGAAGGAGGCGAACTCGATGCCGATCGCCCCCGAACCCATCACGATCAGGCTTTTCGGGAACGTCTTCGGCACCATCGCCTCGAAGTAGGTCCAGATCAACCTGCCGTCCGGCTCGATGCCGGGCAGCACGCGCGGGCGGGCGCCGGTGGCGACGATGATGTGCTTGGCCCTGTAGGTGCCCTCGCCGAGCTGGGTCTTCGGCGGCGGGTTCTGCGGCTGCGCCGGGTCCGCCTTCGGCTTGCCGACGACGATCTCGCCGGGCTTGGCGATCGAGGCCTGTCCCCAGATCACGTCGACCTTGTTCTTCTTGAGCAGAAAGCCGACGCCGGTCGCGAGCTGCTGCGACACGCCGCGCGAGCGCTTCACCACGGCCGCCGGGTCGAAGCCGATCTTGCCCTCGATGGACAGCCCGTAGTCCTTGGGATGCTGGAGATAGTGGTAGATCTCGGCCGAGCGCAGCAGTGCCTTGGTGGGGATGCAGCCCCAGTTCAGGCAGATGCCGCCGAGATGCTCGCGCTCCACCACCGCCGTCTTGAAGCCGAGCTGCGCCGAGCGGATGGCGGTGACGTAGCCGCCGGGTCCGGCACCGATGACGATGACGTCGTACGCTTCAGCCATTCCGGATGCTTCCCTGGCGCCGCACCGGGCGCCGCGATGTTGCCGACTTGATCGAAGTTAGGCAGCGCAACAGCGCCACGCCAGTGCTCGAAGCCGAGCCGCCTTACGGCAAAGTGCCCTAGGCCAGCATGCTCATCGGCTTTTCGATGAACTGCTTGAAGGCCGCGAAGAGCTGCGCGCCGAGCGCGCCGTCCATCGCCCGATGATCGCAGGAAATGGTGGTGCTCATGATGGTTGCGATCGCCATCTGGCCGTTGCGCACCACGACGCGCTGCTCGCCCGCGCCGACCGCGATGATGGATGAGTGCGGTGGGTTGATGACCGCGCAGAAGTCCTTGATGCCGAACATGCCGAGGTTCGACACGGCGGAGCTCCCGCCGGTGTACTCGTCCGGCTTCAGCCTGCGAACCTTCGCGCGCGCGGCGAGACTCTTCATCTCGTTGGAGATCGCCGACAGCGTCTTGGTTTCCGCCCTGCGCACGAGGGGCGTGACCAGCCCGCCGGGGATCAGCACGGCGGTGCCGACGTCGGAATGGCGGTGGCGCAGCATGCCGCCCTCCGTCCACGTCACGTTGGCCTCGGGCACCTGCTGCAGCGCCAACGCCAGTGCCTTGATGACGAAGTCGTTGACCGACACCTTGAACGCCGGCTTCCCGTCCTTGTCCTTGCCGGCGGACGCGTTGATCTGTTCGCGCAGGGCGAGCAGCCCGTCGATCTCGCAATCCAGGTTGAGGTAGAAGTGCGGGATCGTACCCTTGGCCTCGGTCAGGCGGCGAGCGATGGTGCGGCGCATGCTGTCGTGCGGCACCTCCTCGTACGTGCCGTCCGCGAACATCGCCTTGATGACGCTGTCCGGTGCGGTCGGCGCGGAAGCGTTGCGCACGTCGGGGTCTTTGCCGCTCACCGCCATCATCGGGGTGGCGGCTGGTTGCGGCGCGGCGGGCGCGGCGGCGGGTGGCGGCGAGGCCGCCTGCTTCGGCGCCGCCTTCGCCGCGTTGACGTCGCGCTCGACGATGCGGCCATTCGGTCCGCTGCCCGCGATCGTCGCGAGGTCGAGCCCCGCCTGCCTGGCGATGCGGCGTGCCAAAGGCGATGCGATCACGCGCGACCCGCCGTGCTGCGGAGCGGCCTGGCCACCCGCCCCGGCGGCGCCGTGGCCGTCGTCGGGCCGCGACGCGAAGGCTTCGCTCGTTCCCGTCGTCATCGGCGCGCCGGGCGTAGCGCCGGGCCTTCCATATTCGAGGATCTGGTCGTCGGCCTGCGCCATGCCGTTGGCGGGCTTCATCGCGGTCGGCTCCGGCGCGGCCGCGGGTTGCGCCTGCGGTCCGGACGGGGGCGTGGCGGGCGGTGCAGGCGTCGCCCTGGACGCGGATGCGGCGGATACGTCCTCGCCGTCCTCGGCGATCAGGCCGATCACCTGGTTGACCGGCACGTCGGCCGAGCCGGCGGGAACGACGATCTTGGCAAGCACGCCCTCGTCGACCGCCTCGACCTCCATGGTCGCCTTGTCCGTCTCGATCTCGGCGAGGACGTCGCCCGATTTGATGGCGTCGCCCTCCTTCTTCAGCCACTTGGCGAGCGTGCCCTTCTCCATGGTCGGAGACAGGGCGGGCATCAGGATGTCGATAGCCATGGACCTCTTCGCCTACCTGTAGCAGACGGCCTTGGCCGCCTCCACGACGTCGTCGACGCTGGGAAGTGCCAGCTTCTCCAGATTGGCCGCGTAGGGCATCGGCACGTCCTTGCCGGTGACGCGCAGCACGGGAGCGTCCAGTTCGTCGAAGGCCCGCTCCATGATCAACGCCATCACCTCGGCGCCGACCCCGCTCTGCGGCCAGCCCTCCTCCACCGTCACGCAGCGGTGCGTCTTGCGCACGGAGGCGAGGATGGCGTCGACGTCGAGCGGACGGATGGTGCGCAGGTCGATCACCTCCGCCTCGATCCCCTCCCTGGCGAGTGCTTCCGCCGCCTTCAGCGCGTAGGTCATGCCGATGGAGAAGGACACGAGGGTGACGTCGGTGCCGGCGCGGGCGATCCGTGCCTTGCCGATCGGTACGGTAAAGTCGTCGATCTGCGGCACGTCGAAGGTGTGGCCGTAGAGGATCTCGTTCTCGAGGAAGACGACCGGGTTGGGGTCGCGGATTGCGCTCTTCAGCAGGCCCTTGAAGTCGGACGCGGTGTAAGGCGCGACGACCTTGAGGCCCGGTACGCTCGAATACCACGCCGTGTAGTCCTGGCTGTGCTGCGCTCCGACGCGCGCCGCCGCCCCGTTCGGGCCCCGGAACACGATGGGGCAGCCCATCTGTCCGCCGGACATGTACAGGGTCTTGGCGGCGGAGTTGATGATGTGGTCGATCGCCTGCATGGCGAAGTTGAACGTCATGAACTCGATGATCGGCCGCAGGCCGGCCATCGCCGCGCCGACGCCGAGCCCGGTGAAGCCGTGTTCGGTGATCGGGGTGTCGACGACCCGGCGGTCGCCGAACTCCTGCAGCAATCCTTGGGTGATCTTGTAGGCGCCCTGGTACTCGGCGACCTCCTCGCCCATCACGAAGATGTCGGGGTCGCGGCGCATCTCCTCGACCATCGCGTCCCGCAACGCTTCGCGGACGGTGGTCGCCACCATCGCCGTACCCTCGGGGATCTCGGGCGCCGGCGCCGCGTCGGCGGTCGCCGGTACGGGCAGGTCGGACTCGGTCTTGCCCGTCGACGCGGGCTTCTCGCCCCCAAAGGCTTCGAGCGAGGCGCCCTGCCCCGTCCCAGGCTGTGTCGCCGCGACCTCCGAAGGATCGACCGGCGCCGTCGGCGCCTGCGCGGCGGTCACATCCTCGCCCTCCTCGGCAATCACCGCGATCGGCGTGTTGACGGCCACGTTCTCCGTCCCGTCCGGCACGAGGATCTTGGCCAGCGTGCCCTCATCGACCGCTTCGACCTCCATGGTGGCCTTGTCGGTCTCGATCTCGGCGATCACGTCGCCGGACTTCACCGCGTCGCCCTCCTTCTTCAGCCATTTGGCCAGCGTTCCCTGCTCCATCGTCGGAGACAGGGCCGGCATGAGGATGTTGGTTGCCATCGTTCTCTCGGATGCCTAGTGCAGCACGTCCGTCCAAAGCTCCGAAGGATCGGGCTCGGGATCGTGGGTCGCGAAATCGGCGGCATCGGCGACGACCTTGCGGATTTCCTGGTCGATCTTCTTGAAGTCGTCCTCGCCGGCGCGCTTGTCGCGCAGCATGCGCGACTTCACCTGCTCGATCGGGTCGTGCTCCTCGCGCATCTTCTGCACCTCGTCCTTGGTGCGATACTTCGCGGGGTCCGACATGGAATGGCCGCGGTAGCGATAGGTCTGCATTTCGAGGATGATGGGGCCGTTGCCGCCGCGGCACCAATCGAAGGCGAGGTTGGCTGCGGCCTTGACGGCGCGCACGTCCATGCCGTCGACCTGCACGCCGGGGATGTTGAAGCTTTGCCCGCGCTTCGACAGGTCGACCACCGCCGACGCGCGCGTGATGGAGGTACCCATCGCGTAGCGGTTGTTCTCGATCACGTACACGACCGGCAGCTTCCACAGCTCCGCCATGTTGAAGGCTTCGTAGACCTGGCCCTGGTTCGACGCGCCATCGCCGAAATAAGCGAAGCACACGTTGTCGTTGCCGCGATAGCGGTTGGCGAAGGCGAGGCCAGTGCCGATCGGCACCTGCGCGCCGACGATGCCATGCCCCCCGTAGAACTGCTTCTCCTTCGAGAACATGTGCATGGAACCGCCCTTGCCGCGCGACAGCCCGCCGCGTCGCCCGGTCAGCTCGGCCATCACGCCCTTGGGATCGAGGCCGCAGGCCAGCATGTGGCCGTGGTCGCGATAGGCGGTGACGGTCTGGTCGCCCGGTTTGGCTTCCAGCATCAGGCCTGTCACGACCGCCTCCTGGCCGATGTAAAGGTGGCAGAAGCCGCCGATCAGCCCCATGCCGTACATCTGGCCGGCGCGCTCCTCGAAGCGACGGATGAGGAGCATGCGGCGATAGGCTTCGAACTCCTGTTCCCTGGTGAACTCGACGGGGGGCGGCGGCGCGAGGTTGGAGCGGGTCGGGTTCGTCGCCGTCTCGGCCATGCAGCTTCTTTCTCGCGCGGGAATGAGCGGGTTTCACCCGTTGTCGTTCGAGCGGGCGCGTTGTCGACGCGACGCGCGAACCCGGTGCGCGACCACCTGTACGAGCTTACCTACGGTCGGCGCCAGCCGGGCATCGTCATAGCAGCTCCCCCATGCGGATCGCACCGACTTTCGGGGGATAGCGCAATGCAACCGCTTTCACCCCGCGCGGATCACCGCTGCGGTAAAAACACCGCGACCTCGTCCTTGCCGATCCGATCGAGAACCACGCGCGCCTCCTCGCCGAGCAGGTCCCGGTCGATGGCCGTGCCGCGCAGCAATTCGATGCGATGCTCCCATTGCGCGTGCTCGGCATGGACGGCGTCGCGCTGCTTTTCCAGCATGGCGATCGACTTGTCGTATTCTTCGCTCACCTTGAGGCCGCGGTCGCCGTTGACGGCGTGCCACACGAAGTACCCGCCGATCCCTCCCGAGATTGCGTAAAGGATCAGAGGAAACAGAAAGCCGCGGAGACGCGTGCGAACGACCATGGCGCAAGCCTGACAGGCTGGGGTTAGCGCCCCCTTACACCGCGCCGGCGAGTTTAAACGTCGGCTACGATCTGGGCGGGCGTGGGCGGCTCAGGCCAGCGCCTTCAAGGCACCGCGACCGGCGAAACGCGCCTGTGCACCCAGTTCCTCTTCGATGCGGATTAGCTGGTTGTACTTGGCGACGCGGTCGGAGCGCGACAGCGAGCCCGTTTTGATCTGACCGCAGTTCGTCGCGACCGCGAGGTCGGCGATGGTGGCGTCCTCCGTTTCGCCCGAGCGGTGGGACATCACGGCTGTGTAGCCGGCGCGGTGCGCCATCTCGACGGCGGCCAACGTTTCCGTGAGCGTGCCGATCTGGTTGACCTTGACCAGGATGGAATTGCCGATGCCCTGGGCGATGCCGCGCGCGAGCCGTTCGGTGTTCGTGACGAACAGATCGTCGCCGACGAGCTGCACCTTGGCGCCAAGACGCTCGGTGAGCAGCTTCCATCCCTCCCAGTCGTCCTCGGCCATGCCGTCCTCGATCGTGACGAGCGGGTAGGCGGCGACGAGCTTTTCGAGGTAGGCGACCTGGTTTTCAACCGAGCGCACCGTGCCCTCGCCCTCGTAATGGTAACTGCCGTCCTTGAACCAGTCGGTCACCGCGCAGTCGAGGCCGAGTGCGATCTCGACGCCGGGCTTGAAGCCCGCCGCCTCGATGGCCTTGACGCAGAAGTCGAGGGCGGCTTCCGCCGAGGGAAGGTTGGGCGCGAAGCCGCCCTCGTCGCCGACATTGGTGTTGTGGCCGCCCTTCCGCAGCGCGCTTTTCAGCGCTTGGAACACCTCCGCGCCGTAGCGGACCGCCTCGGACAGCGAGCCAGCGCCGACCGGCAGGATCATGAACTCCTGGAAGTCGATGGGATTGTCGGCGTGGGCGCCGCCGTTGATGATGTTCATCATCGGCACCGGCAGTGTGCGGGCCTGCGTGCCTCCGACGTAGCGGTACAGCGGCAGCCCGACCACATCGGCAGCGGCCTTGGCGCAGGCCAGCGACACGCCGAGCAGTGCGTTGGCGCCGAGCTTGGACTTGTTGGCCGTGCCGTCCAGCGCGATGAGGGTTTCGTCGATATGCACCTGGTCCTCGGCGTCGAAGCCGCCGATTGCGTCGAAGATGTCCCTGTTGACGCTGTCGCACGCCTTGCGCACGCCCTTGCCGCCGAAGCGCGTCGCGTCGCCGTCGCGCAGTTCCACCGCCTCGTGGGCGCCGGTCGAGGCCCCCGATGGCACGGCGGCGCGCCCCATCGAGCCGTCCTCCAGCGTGACGTCGACCTCGATCGTCGGATTGCCGCGGCTGTCGAGGATTTCGCGCGCGACGATGTCGACGATGGCCGTCATTGAGGGTCCTTCCCGGCGCGGCGCGGGTTGTTGCGACGCGATGCGTGCGAAGACTAGCCGATCGCCCTGCCCGGCACAAACCTCGGCGCACCAACGTCGGCGGTCTTGCCGTCGGGCAGAGCCGACGTCGCATTCGGCGCAACGCGCGAAACCCTGGCGGCCCCGCGTCGTTCATGGGCATGATGTATCACGCGGCGATGCCGGAATGACGCCGGCCGACGGGTCCGGCACCGGACACGGCATGCTGGGGCGGGCGACCGCCCTGCCCGCCTCGCCCGATGAGGCGCGGTTGGAGCGGGTCGCCAACCCTCACCCCGACGTGAACTACCTCGCCCGCTTCACCGCGCCGGAGTTCACCTCCATCTGTCCGGTGACGTCGCAACCCGATTTTGCGCACTTGGTCATCGATTACGTACCCGATGCCTGGCTCGTCGAATCGAAGTCGCTGAAGCTATTTCTCGGCGCGTTCCGCAACCACGGCGCGTTTCACGAGGACTGCACGGTGCGCATCGGCAAGGACATCGCGTCGCTCCTCGCCCCGCGGTGGCTTCGGATCGGCGGCTACTGGTATCCGCGCGGCGGCATCCCCATCGACGTGTTCTGGCAGACCGGCGCTGCGCCGGACGGGCTTTGGGTGCCGGAGCAGGGCGTACCGGCCTATCGAGGCCGGGGCTGAACCATGTTTCCGCGACACCGGCGCTGAACCATCCGGCCGGGTTGCCCGCGCCGCTCACCTGCCGTCGGGGACCCCGGCCGCGATCGGAGGTCTCGCATGAAGATCAAGGCCGCCGTCGCCGCCCGTCATGGCGAACCCCTGCATGTCCAGGCGCTCGACCTTCACGAACCGCGCGACGGCGAGGTGCTCGTCCGCCTCGTGGCGTCGGGCGTCGCCGCCCGTGACCGCGCGGCGATCGCGGGACACCTCGCGGTCCCCCTGCCCTTCGTGCCGGGCGCCGAGGCGGCCGGCATCGTCGAACGCGTCGGTGCGGGCGTCGCGGCGCCGGTGGCGGGCGACGCCGTGCTGGTCGTCCCGGAGCACCGCGACGTTTCGGGTCGCCGTGCGGACGGCTCGACGCCTTTCGTCGGCGACGCGGGGGCCGTGCATGGGTTCTGCTGCGGCCAGTCGTCCTTCGCGACGCACCTGGTGTGCCGCGCCGTGGACGTCGTGGTCTTGGACAGGAACGCGCCCCTGGAACTCGCCGCCGCGCTGAATGGCGATGTCCTCGCCGGGGCTGCGGCGGTGCTCGGCTGCGCAGAGCCGACGTCGGGGGACGCCGTGGTCGTGACCGGTGCCGGTGTGCTCGGACTTGCGGCGTGCATGACGGCAAAGGCGACGGGGTTCGCTTCCATCGTCGTCGCCGAGCCTTCCGCGGAACGGCGCGCGCTCGCGCTCAAGGCAGGGGCGACGGTGGCCGTCCCCGACGAGTTCGGCCTGTCCGCCGTGGTCAAGAGCTTGAACCCGGACGGTGCGCGGCTTGCCGTGGACACGACCGGCACCGCCGCCGGGCGCGGTGCCTGCAAAGCGAGCCTCGCGCCGGCCGGCACCTTCGTGGACCTCGCGGGAACGTCGGCCTTCGCGCCATCCGCCGCAACTGCCGCGCCGCTCCTCGCCCGCCTGCTGGAATTGCTCGAGCGCGGCGACCTGCCGCTCGCGAACCTCGTCAGCTTTTTTCCGTTCGAACACGTCAACGACGCACTCGCGGCAGGTGCGTCGGGCGAGGTCGCCAAGCCCGTCATCCGCTTTTCGCTCGGTTCGTTCGGCGATCTCGACCGAGCCCTGTCCGAAGCGTCGGCTCTGGACGAGGCGCAGGGCGAGCCGACGTCGGAACCGCAGGGGTCGGCGTCGCCGCCGACCGCGAGCGATCCCGTCACCGCGTGAGAAGCGATACCAGTCCGCCGCCGTGCTTCTCGATGCGTCCGTCGATCTCCAGTTCAAGCAGGGCGCCGCGCACGGCCGGGATGGGCAGCTCTGCCGCACGCGCCAGTTCGTCGAGCGACACCGGTGCCGGTCCAAGGCACGCCACCACCCTGGCCAAGGGCGGGAGCCGTTCCGCAGCGACCGGCGCCTCGGCTCCATGGAAAGGCGGGAAAAGGTCGAGCGGCAAAGGTGGCCGGACGCCGGCTCGCGGCGCATGCCGGTGCGCTTGCGCGATCCAAGCATCTTCCGCGTTTTCTCCGTTCGGTGCGCGGCCGTCCTGCGTATCCATCTCCAGTTCGTCCCACAGTGGCGCGTCATCGTCGTCGGCAGGCGCGTCGCGGAACAGATCGTCGGTACCCCTGCCAGCGGTCCTGCCGCTTCGCTGTTCGGCGAGGGCGCCGACGACGTCGTCGGCATCCGTGCAGAACACGGCGCCCTGGCGAATGAGGTCGTTGGTGCCTTCGGCGCGCGGGTCGAGCGGCGAGCCCGGCACGGCGAACACCTCGCGCCCCTGCTCGGCGGCGAAGCGCGCGGTGATGAGCGACCCCGACCGACGTGCCGCCTCGACGACGACGATGCCGAGCGACAGGCCTGACACGATCCTGTTGCGCCGCGGGAAGTCGCGGCCGCGCGCGTCCCAGCCGAACGGCATCTCGCTCACCGCCGCGCCGTCCTCCAGCAGCTTCTCCATCAACGGACCCTGGTCGGCCGGGTAAAGCCGGTCGTGGCCGCCGGCGAGCACGGCGACGGTGCCGCTGGCGAGGCTCGCCCGGTGGGCGCGGCTGTCGATTCCGCGCGCGAAGCCGGACACGATCACGTAGCCGGCCTGTGCGAGGTTGCGGGCGAGCCGGTCGGCGAAAGCGAGGCCGGCAGCGGACGCGTTGCGGGAGCCGACGATGGCGACCGCCGGCCGCTCCAGAATATCGGTGCGCCCGCGCACCGCGATCACCGCCGGGGCGCTGTCGATCTCGCGCAGCAGCGCGGGAAAACCGACCTCGTCGCGGCACAGGAAGCGCGCGCCGCACTGCCGAGCCGCCTTGATTTCGCGCTCGATCTCGTCGGGCGCGGCGACCTGGACGGTGCGGCCGGGGCGCGCCCGCCCGGCGAGGCCCGGCAGCGCGTCGAGCGCCGCCTGCGCCGAGCCGAAACGCGCCAGCAGCACGCTGAAGGTGCGTGGTCCGACATTCTCGGAACGCCAAAGCCGCAGCCAGGCGAAACGCTCGGCCTCGCCGAAGCTGCGCGGCGCCGTCACGCGGCGGTGCCCTTGCCGATCTTGCTTTCCGTGCCCGCAATCAGGCGCTCGATGTTGGCGCGGTGCTTGGCCCACAGCGCCAATGCCAGCGCGGCGAACAGCATTGCGTTACGGGGCTGACCGAGCAGTGCCAGCGCGAGCGGCGCCGCCGCGCTCGCCGCCAGGGCGCCGGCCGAGGAGTAGCGTGTGGCAAGGGCGGTGACGAACCAAACCAAGGCGAAGGCGAGGGCCGCCGGCCAGGACAGGGCGATGAGGCAACCGAGGAAAGTGGCGACGCCCTTCCCGCCGCGGAAGCCGAGGAAGATCGGGTGGAGGTGGCCGACGAAGGCCCCCGCCGCCGCCGCCGCACCGAGGTGGACGGCGTGCGATCCGTCGTCTGCGCGCATCGCCAGCAGAACCGCGAGCGTGCCCTTCAGCGCGTCGAGGACGAGCGTGATCGCGGCGAGGTCCTTGCGCCCCGTGCGCAGCACGTTGGTCGCGCCGATGTTGCCCGACCCGATGCTTCGGGGATCGGATGCGCCGCCGAGCCTGGCGACGAGCACGCCCGACGGGATCGACCCGGCGAGGTACCCGAGGAAACACGCGAGAACGGGAGCGAGCATGTGGAAATCCGGCGAGCCGTGAACCTAGCCGGGCGGCGGCGGCAAGGCAACGCGAGGCCTTCCCCGCCCGGCGCAGCCGCACCGAAGCGGCGGCGTGTCATTTCGGGACCGTCGCTGCCGGTCGGCTTACCCGCCGCGTTAACCTTAAGGGCGTGTGATGATGCCCATGCACAGCACTTCCCAACATGGCACACGCAGGCGGACTGGCGGCTTCCGCCTCACCATCGGCGTCAGCCGCCGCGGCCGGTCACGCGGCCTCGCCCTCGGCAGCCGCGCGACGCTGTGCCTGCTTGCGGTCGCGACCGCGGTGGCGCTGTGGGCCTGCGCGGCCGGCCTTTACCTGTGGTGCCACGACGAGCTCCTCGCGTCGCTGATGGCCCGGCAGGCCGACATGCAATACGGCTACGAGGACCAGATCGCTGCCCTGCGCACCGAGCTCGACCGCCAGGGCAGCCGCGGCCTCATCGATCGACACACCATCGACACCGTGTTGCACGACCTCGACGCGCGCTCCCGCCAGCTCGAAGGGCGCGCCGCGGTGCTCGATGCGCTCGTCGCCGAGGCATCGGCCAAGAGCGGCCACCCGCAGCGACCGCCGCTCGACCACGCCGACCCCCGTGCTCCGCTGACGGCCGGACGCGGCGACGGAGCCGTCGCGCCACGTCCCGGCGCGGAGGACCATGCCGAAGCGACGGCGGGATCGCTTGGTGCCCGGCTCGCGTCGGTCGCGCAGCGGCAAACGGCGGTCGCCAACGCCTTGCGCGAGCCCTTGCTGCGCCAGGCTCGCCGCGTGACCTCGGCGTTGGCGGACACCGGCCTCCTCAAACGGACGGGGTTCCAGGCGACGCGCGGCGCGGGTGGCCCCTTCGTGGCGTTGACCGGCGCGGATACGCTCGGTTTCGACGACCAGGTCGCGCTGCTGCGCGACGCGCTGGCGCGGTGCGCCCAGCTCGGCGCCATCGCCGACCGCGTGCCGCTGCGTAAACCTCTGAATGGACCGCTCGACGTGTCGTCGCCGTTCGGCGCCCGCCTCGATCCGTTCCTCGGTCGGCCGGCCCTGCACTCCGGGGTCGACCTGCTGCAGGACGGCGACGACGCCGTGCGCGCCACCGCGGCGGGTGTGATCGCGAGTGCCGGCACCAACGGCGGTTACGGGCGCATGGTGGAGATCGACCACGGTGACGGCGTCGCGACCCGCTACGCCCACCTCGCCTCCATCGATGTGGTACCCGGCCAGCGCGTCGGCCCCGGCGCGATCATCGGGCGCGTCGGCTCCAGCGGTCGCGCCACCGGGCCGCACCTGCACTACGAGACCCGGATCGACGGCGTCCCCGTCGACCCAACCCGCTTCCTCAGCGCCGGGGCCGGCTTAGCGGAATGATCCGCTCAGCCCTGCGCCTGCCGGGTCAGCCAGTTCTGCCAATCCTCGACGGTACCGTAGTAGCAGTTGCGGTCGACGTAGCCGGTGATGCCGGGAACGGTGCCGGTCGCCGTGTGCTGCCAGAAGTGCCAGCGCCGCTCGCCGTACTTGACGCTCGGATGGTACTTCACGCTGCGCACCCAGATCGGATAGTCCTCGAACTCCCCCTGCATCACGTCGCGGTGGAAGTCGACGGAGGTGTAGATCACCGGGCGCTTGCCGTAGGCGCGCTCCATGCCCGCGAGAATGGTCTTCATGTCGGCGATGGCTTCGGCGCGCGGGCGCTTGTGCGGGCAGGAACGCGACTGCGGATTCCATTCGACGTCGAGCACGGGCGGCAGGGCGGAGGGGTCGTTGGGCACGTTGGCGACGAACCACGCCGCCTGCTGGGCGGCAGGGCGGCACCAGTACATGAAGTGGTAGGCGCCGCGCACGACGCCGGCCGCGCTCGCCAGCTCCCAATTCTGCCGGAACTTCTCGTCGAGGTAATCCCCGCCCTCCGTCGCCTTGATCCAGGCGAAACGCACACCGGAACCCGACACCGCCTGCCAGTCGACGTCGCCCTGGTACTTGGACACGTCGATGCCCTGGATCGGCAGGGTGCCCGCCAACGAAAAGGACGCATCGGGCGGGCTGCCGGCGCAACCCGCAAGAAAGGCGCACCACAGCGCCGCTGCCGCGAGCGACAAGGGCCGCCGGCGCGCAAAGGGTACTCGCTTACTCATCCGCGCAGCATTATTCACGACGCGCAAACACCCCGTTAACGGCACCGTCTCCGAAGCGATATCACGACGATGTGTCCCCACGGCAGCCCCGCGCGGCGATCCTGCGCGAGCGTGCGCGGCGGGCCACACCCCGCTTCCTCAATCGCCGCGTGTTGCGGCGTAGGCATGGCGGTCGTGCCGGGAACATGCGCCGCGTGCTCCGCGATGGGGCGGCAAGCGGGTGGCAAGCGGGTATTGTCGGCGCCGGCCCGCGAGGCCGCGCGACACGCCGCGCTTGGCCAGCGCGCTCTCAACGCGCCCGCCCGGACCGTGCGGTGCCGCGCGCCCCGCCGGGGTCACGGCACCCGCAACGATCGGACGGGCCCTCACTTGCCTGGCAACGCTTTTGGTGATTGGAGGTCGCGCACCGCTAGGTTCCCGACATGCCCGATTTCGTCGCCTTCACCTCGCTTGGCCGCAAGGCGCTTCCCAATCAGTTCGACCTGTTCGCGCTGGCGCTGATCCTTGCCGTGCTGGTCGGCGTGGTCCATGCGAGCCACGGCGTGTTTCAGCCGCTCGCTGCGCCGGGGGCGACGGACATCCACCTCGGCGTCGGCAACCTGCCGTACTACGCGCTGCGCACCACGCTGCGCATGTTCATCGCGCTCGCCTTCTCGCTGATCTTCACCTTCACCTACGCCACGCTCGCCGCCAAGAGCCGGCGGGCGGAGACGGTGCTGATCCCGCTCCTCGACGTGCTGCAATCCGTGCCGATCCTCGGCTTCCTCGCCTTTCTCGTCGTGTTCTTCGTCAACCTGTTCCCGGGCTCGGTCGCCGGCTACGAGGCGGCGGCCATCTTCGCCATCTTCACCAGCCAGGCCTGGAACATGGCGTTTTCCTTCTACCAGTCGCTGCGCAGCGTGCCGCGCGACCTCGAGGAGGTCAGCGCGGGTTTCCACCTGACGCCGTGGCAGCGCTTCTGGCAACTCGAAACGCCTTTCGCCATGCCGGGCCTGATCTGGAACATGATGATGTCCATGTCGGGCGGCTGGTTCTTCGTCGTCGCCTCCGAGGCGATCACCGTCGGCGACAACGCGACGAGGTTGCCAGGCATCGGCTCCTACATCGATCTCGCCACGTCCCGCTCCGACTATGGCGCCGTGCTGGCCGCCGTGGCCACCATGGCGGTGGTCATCCTCGCCTACGACCAGCTGCTGTTCCGACCGCTCGTCGCCTTCGCGTCGCGCTTCCGCGTCGAGATGGTCGCCAACCAGCAGCAGGAGCGCTCCTGGGTGATGGACATGGTCCTGCGCACGCGCTGGCTCGAGCCGATCGGGGCGGTCCCCGCCCGCGCCTTCCAGCGCATGGCCTTGCTGCGGCTGCGGCCGATGCCGGCGCGCGGTCGACGCACCGCGGCGGTGTCCGCCGTGCGCCGCTCGCTGTTCGCCGACGTCGCGTTCTACGGAAGCATGACGCTGGCCGCCGTTTACGCGTGCTGGGTCGTCGAGCGCTACCTGTCGGCGACGATCGCTTGGTCGGAGGTGCGCCACGTGGCGCTGCTGACCAGCTACACCATGATCCGCGTCTTCGTGATGATCGTGCTGGCGACGGCGTTCTGGGTGCCGGTCGGGGTCTGGATCGGGCTGCGCCCACGGCTGGCGAACGCCATCCAGCCGCTGGCGCAGTTCCTCGCAGCCTTTCCCGCCAACGTCGTCTTTCCCATCGCCGTGCTGCTGCTCGTCACCTTTTCGCTGAACCCGAACATCTGGTTGAGCCTGCTCATCGTGTTCGGCACGCAGTGGTACATCCTGTTCAACGTCATCGCCGGGGCGCAGGCCTATCCAAACGACCTCAAGGAAGCGGCGCGGAGCTTTGGGATCCGCGGCCGCGACTGGTGGTTCAAGGTCATGATCCCCGGCATCTTCCCGTACTACGTGACGGGTGCGCTGACCGCGTCCGGCGGCTCGTGGAACGCAGCCATCGTCGCCGAGTACGTCAAGGCGGGCGATCGTCCGCCGGAGGTCGCGCAGGGCGTCGGCTCCTACATCGCCATCGCCACGGAGAAAGGCGACTTCCGGCAGATCGTGCTGGGCGTCGCGGTGATGAGCGTCTTCGTGATCCTGTTCAACCGGCTGCTGTGGCGCCCCCTGTTCGCCCTCGCCGAGAAGCGTCTCCGCCAGTCTTGAAAGTTGACCCCGCATGCTGCACGCGCCGACGCCCCTGCTTGAAGTGAAAGACGTGGTCCAGCGCTACCGGACCGGATCGGGCGACGTCGGCCCGCTGGTGCTCGATCACGTGTCGCTCCAGCTCAGGGAGGGCGAGATCGTCGGGCTGCTCGGGCGATCGGGCTGCGGCAAGTCCTCGCTGCTGCGCATCGTCGCCGGCCTTGCCTTTCCTGCCGAAGGGACGGTGATGTACGGCAGCGCGGACGTCGTCGGACCGGTGGAGGGCGTCGCCATGGTGTTCCAAAGCTTCGCCCTTTTCCCCTGGCTCAGCGTCCTCGGCAACGTCGAGCTTGGTTTGCGCGCCAAGGGCGTGACGGAGGCGGATGCGCGCAAGCGGGCGCTGGCCGCAATCGACCTCATCGGCCTCGATGGCTTCGAGTCGGCGTTCCCGAAGGAATTGTCGGGCGGCATGCGCCAACGCGTCGGCTTCGCCCGCGCCCTCGTCGTCACCCCGCAGATCCTGCTGATGGACGAGCCCTTCTCGGCACTCGACGTGCTCACGGCGGAAACGCTGCGCACCGATCTTCTCGATCTGTGGGTCGAGGGCCGCATGCCCATCAAGTCGATCCTCATGGTGACCCACAACATCGAGGAAGCCGTGCTGATGTGCGACCGCATCGTGGTGCTGTCCTCAAATCCGGGGCGCATCGCCGCCGAGATCGCGGTGACGCTCCAACACCCGCGCAACCGGCTCGACCCCGAGTTCCGGCAGATGGTGGATCGCATCTACGCCCTGATGACGAAGCGTCCGGCGCCGGTGACGCTTGGGCGCGAAGGCACCTTCCCCGGGCTCGGCCTCGGCATGGCGCTGCCGCGCGTGTCCACCAACACCATCGCCGGACTGATCGAGCAGATCGCCGGCGAGCCCTATCGCGGGCAGGCGCCGCTGCCCGAACTGGCCGATTCGCTTCAGATGGAGATCGACGACCTGTTCCCGGTGGCGGAAACGCTGCAGCTCATGCGCTTCGCCGAGCTCGCGGACGGCCGCATCCGCCTCACCGGCGCGGGTACGCGCTTTGCCGACATGGCGACCGACGCACGCAAGCGGCTTTTCGGCGACCACCTCGTCGCCTACGTGCCGCTCGCTGCCCGCATCAAGATGGTGCTCGATGAGCGTCCCTCCCATGCCGCCCGCGCGTCGCGCTTCCTTGAAGAGCTCGAGGATCACATGTCGGACGAATACGCCGCGCGCACCCTGCGCAGCGTCGTTAACTGGGGGCGATACGGAGAATTGTTCGCTTATGACGAGGGGTCGGAAACGTTGAGCCTGGAGAACCCGCAATAGCGGGAGGAGGACTGCCGTTTGGCCGTGGACGATCCCGCCTTGGCAGGCAACCCTTTGCTTCACGACGTTGTTCTGCTGGAAACAGGAACGGAGGACGACCATGCGGGATACGATGGTTTCCGAGGCTGCCGTCTTTGAACCGGAAGAAGCGCAAATTTTGGCGATTGCCTACCGGATGACGATTGAACGTCTCGGACCGGCGGTGCAGGAAAGCGATCCGCAGGGCAAGGGTGAGATCGCCAAGCTGATTCATAACCTCGGCCGCAGCAGGGTCCGTTTGAAAAAGCCCCTGCAAACGCAGAAGCATGCCGCCGAGGTTTCCGCGCAAGCCATCGAGCAGCTGCATTACCTCAACGAAGCGCCCGATTCCGTCGTCGCCGCCGCTCGCGAATGCGCCGGCGTTCGGCAGACTGCCGAGCGGATCGTTGGTGCGTTCCCGAACGAATTTCGGCAACCGCCGGTCAATCGACTTTAACAGGCGTCCCATCGACTCTTCGGGTCGCGCGCTGCATCAGCGGCAACCAAAGGGCGTATGGCAACGCACCAACGATCTTCATCGTCCACGCGAGGCGCCGGGGGAAGCAGATTTCGAAACCTCCGCGCCGCAGTCCTCGTTCGACACGGCGTGCGGCGGTGGCAGCATCCATCATAAGAGGCATGGGATACTCGTTTCGCGCCGTCATCGCCGTCGCGACGAAGCCAGGGTTTACGACCTGCACGGTCACGCCCTTGCGCCGGTAGGTGAGCCGTAAGCCTTCGGCGAGGTTGATCAAGGCGGCCTTCGAGGCGCCATAGGCCAGCGAGCCGGGCACCCCGCCATAGCCGGCGAGTGACGATACCAGGGCGAGCTGTCCTCGGCCGCGCGCGGCCATAGCCTCAAGCACCGGAGCGGCGCACCGGATGGCGCCACCGAGGTTGCAATCGACCGTGCGCCACGCCGCTTCGGCGTCGAAACCGCTGCGCTCGCTGGGATCGTAAACGCCAGCATTGAGCACGGCCAAGACGATCGGGCCGATGCCGCTCTCGATCGCGCCGATAAGTTCGCGCATCTGAGCGCCGTCCGTCACGTCGCCCGGGCGCGAGACTATTCCCGCGCAACCCGCGGCCATCTCGTCAAGGCATTCGGCGCGTCGTGCCGTCACCACGACGCGATAACCCTGGCTCGCCAAGCGCAACGCCAACGCCTGACCGATACCCGAGCTGGCCCCCGTTATCCAGGCGACGCCGTCGTCCGACGTGGCGCGGTACGACCGTGCCGGCGCTCCGCGCGCCGTGCGCCGTTTCGTTGCGGAACCGAGATCCATGGCGGGTGGTATATGCTGGACGCGCCCGTCCCACACGCTGAAAGTGCCATGCGTCCTGCAAACCACGTCCTCGAGGCGATCGGCAACACGCCGCTGATCAAGCTGCGTGCCGCGTCAGAGGCGACCGGCTGCACTATTCTCGGCAAGGCGGAGTTCATGAATCCCGGCGGGTCTGTGAAGGACCGCGCCGGGCTGTTCATCATCGAGGACGCGGTACGGCGCGGCACGTTGAAGCCGGGCGGCACGGTGGTCGAAGGCACGGCCGGCAATACGGGCATCGGCTTGGCGCTCGTCGCAAACGCGCTCGGGTTCAGGACCGTCATCGTGATACCGGATACGCAGAGCCGGGAAAAGAAGGACATGCTGCGGCTGCAGGGCGCCGAACTGATCGAAGTGCCGGCCGTGCCCTACAAGGATTCCAACAACTACGTCCGCCTGTCAGGACGCCTCGCCGAGCGCCTCTCCCGCGAGCGTCCCAACGGGGCGATTTGGGCGAACCAGTTCGACAACGTGGCGAACCGCGACGGCCATCGCGCGACCACCGGGCGCGAAATCTGGGAGCAGACCGCCGGAACGGTCGACGGCTTCACCTGCGCGGTCGGCACGGGCGGAACGCTCGCAGGTGTCGCGCTCGCGCTGAAGGAGCGCAATCCCGACGTCCGCATCGCCCTCACCGACCCGCACGGTTCGGCGCTCTACGACTGGGTCGAGCGGGGGGAACTGCACGCCGAAGGATCGTCGATCACCGAGGGCATCGGGCAGGGACGGGTGACGGCGAACCTCGAGGGCGCGTCGATCGATGCGGCGTACCGGGTCGGCGACGAGGAGGCTCTGCCGCTTGTCTTCGCGCTGGCCGAGCAGGAGGGCCTGCTGCTCGGCGGTTCGTCCGGCGTCAACGTCGCAGGCGCGATCCACTTGGCGCGCGAGCTTGGACCCGGGCACACGATCGTCACCATCCTGTGCGACTCCGGTACCCGCTACCAGTCCAAGCTGTTCAACCCGGAGTTCCTGCGCGCGCGCCACTTGCCGGTACCCGCTTGGCTGGAACCTTCGCCGGCGATCGATCCCGGTTACGTCTGAGCGCGAGGCCCGCCAACGAGGTCATCGGTGATGGAGCGGGACCGCTCGGCATGCCGTTCGTCCGGTGCCTTCATGGCACGCGTGGTGCTATCCATGGTGGCGAAGCCGAGCCGACGCGTGTGTCGGTAGAGGCGGTGGGGAACGGAGCCGCGATGAAGAAGATCGAAGCTATCATCAAGCCCTTCAAGCTTGATGAAGTGAAAGAGGCGCTTCACGAATCTGGCGTGGCGGGGATCACCGTATTGGAGGCCAAAGGCTTTGGACGGCAGAAGGGCCACACCGAACTCTATCGCGGTGCCGAGTACGTCGTCGACTTCCTGCCCAAGGTCAAGATCGAGGTGGTGCTCAACGACCACGCCATCGAGGCGGCTGTGGCGGCGATCCGCAAGGCGGCGCAAACCGGACGCATCGGCGACGGCAAGATCTTCGTGTCGGCGATCGAGAGCGCCGTGCGGATCAGGACGGGCGAGGTCGGCGCCGACGCGATCTAGTCACGTAACGCGCGGACGTCGACAGGGCTTTGATCCCGGTGTCGGCCCCGGCGCCGCTGGCGCCGCCGGGGTAGGGTCGGATTTCACGCTGCGGCGGTGAGGTGTGCGCTGTCGATTGGCACGGCGCTGATT
>CAXTFM010000011.1:18602-48981 GCA_964243435.1 uncultured Beijerinckiaceae bacterium | reverse complement strand
ACGGCATCCGCGACCCCGAGCAGAAGCGCAAGATCATCGGCCGGCTCTTCGTCGCGACCTTCGAGCAGGAAGCCAAGAAGATCGCGGCGGACGGCGGCGGCGCGCTGCAGTTCCTGGCGCAGGGCACGCTCTACCCCGACGTGATCGAGAGCGTCAGCTTCTCCGGCGGGCCGTCGGTCACCATCAAGTCGCACCACAACGTCGGCGGCCTGCCCGAGCGCATGAACATGACGCTCGTCGAACCCTTGCGCGAACTGTTCAAGGACGAGGTGCGCGCGCTGGGCCGCGAACTCGGCCTGCCCGACGCCTTCGTCGGCCGCCACCCCTTCCCCGGACCCGGCCTCGCCATCCGCTGCCCCGGCGCGATCACGCCGGAGAAGCTTGCCATCCTGCGCAAGGCGGACGCCATCTACCTCGATGAAATCCGCCGTGCCGGGCTCTACGACACGATCTGGCAGGCCTTCGCCGTGCTGCTGCCGGTGCAGAGCGTCGGCGTGATGGGCGATGGGCGCACCTACGACTTCGTCTGCGCCCTGCGCGCGGTGACCAGCGTCGATGGCATGACGGCGGACTTCTTCCCCTTCGACATGAACGTGCTCGGCCGCGCCGCGACGCGCATCATCAACGAGGTCAAGGGCATCAACCGGGTGGTCTACGACGTGACGTCGAAGCCGCCGGGAACGATCGAATGGGAATAGGGGCGCGCACCGACCGGGCGCACCCATCGCCGCCTAGTGCCCCGGTGTGCCGCCATGGTCCTGGTTGGGGCCGTGGTCGACCCAGCGGCGCTTCATCTTCAACGACGCGTGGCCGCTCATCGGCGGTCCGTGGCCGAAGCAGGCGAGGTCGTAGTCGTACTCCGCGAGGGCGCGCTGGCTCTGGTGGCCGACCGCCTCGTCCTCCCAGCCGAGCGGCGAGTTCAGCATGCGGAACATGTTGATGCAGGCATCCGCGACGAAGAGCACGCGGTGCCCTTCCCACAGCAGCGCCATCTGCCCGGCGCAGTGCCCGGGTATGCCGATCACGCGCAGCCCGCCGGCGAGCGGGATGACGTCGCCGTCCATCACCCTGTGGTCGATGCGGGCGGGGTCGATCGCGTTTCGCGGCTTGTAGAACATCGCGTAGAGCAGCCGCGGGATCGGCTCCGAGGCGGGCTTGAGCGGGCGGAAGCCGCCGCCCGCCTCGGCGAGCGGGGCGTCGACCTCGTGCATCCAGGTCTGCGCGCCCGTCACCTTCACGATCTCGGCCAAGCCGCCGATATGGTCGAAATGCGCATGGGTGAGCACGATGTGGCGCACCTCGCTCGGTCGCCGGCCGACGTTGCGGATGCCGTCGAAGACGAGGTTGGCCTTGCCGGGGAACCCGGCGTCGATCAGCACGAGCCCGTCCGGGCCGCCGTCGATGAGGTAGGTATTCACCGCACCGCACGGGATGATGTAGAGCCCGAGCCAGATTTGTTTCGCCGTCGCCATCCGCCCGCCCTCGCTGCCGTCGCCTCCGCCAACCCGCATGCGGCACGAGGGTTCGGCGCGGCGCGACGGCGCCATCGCGGCTCGGCTCAGTAGCAGACCGTCTTCGCCTCGCCGGCGACGGAGGTGTGCTCGCAGGCCTGCTTCGGCTTGTCGGGGTCGTCGGCGTCGCGCTTCGCCGTGCGCGGGGCGAGGCCGTCGGTGACGCAGCCGCCGAGGCACAGCGCCAGGACGGCGCCGGCGACGAGGCGGCGGGCGGCGCGGCGCACGTCAGATCCCCGTCGGGTAGTTCGGGCTTTCCCGCGTGATGGCGACGTCGTGGACATGGCTTTCCCTCAAGCCCGCGCCGGAGATGCGAACGAAGGCGGCGCGCGTTTGCAGCTCGGCGACCGTGGCGGCGCCGACATAGCCCATCGCCGCGCGCAGCCCGCCTGCGAGCTGGTGAAGGATGGCGCCGGCGGGGCCGCGATAGGGCACCTGCCCCTCGATGCCCTCCGGCACCAGCTTCAACGCGTCCTTGATGTCCTGCTGGAAGTAGCGGTCGGCGGAGCCGCGGCTCATCGCGCCGACCGAGCCCATGCCCCGGTATGATTTGAACGAGCGTCCCTGGTAGAGGTACACTTCGCCGGGGCTCTCGTCCGTGCCGGCGAGGAGCGAGCCGATCATCGCGACCTGCGCGCCGCCGGCGATCGCCTTGGCGAGGTCGCCCGAGTACTTGATGCCGCCATCGGCGATCACCGACACGGCGCCGGCCACCGAGGCGGCGTCCATGATGGCGGTGAGCTGCGGCACGCCGACGCCGGCCACCACGCGCGTGGTGCAGATCGAGCCCGGCCCGATGCCGACCTTGATCGCGTCGGCGCCGGCATCGATCAGCGCTCGCGTCCCCTCCGCGGTGGCGACGTTGCCGGCGATGATCGCCACCTTGTTCGACGCCCGCTTGATGCGCCCGACCTGGTCGAGCACGGACTGCGAATGGCCGTGGGCGGTGTCGACCACCACGCAGTCGACGCCGGCCTCGATCAGCATCAGGGCGCGCTCATAGCCCTTGTCGCCGACGGTGGAGGCGGCGGCGACCCGCAGCCTGCCCTCGCCATCCTTGCAGGCGTCGGGGTACAGCGTCGCCTTCTCGATGTCCTTGACGGTGAGCAGGCCGACGCAGCGCCCCTCGTCGTCGACGACGAGCAGTTTTTCCAGGCGGTGGTGGTGGAGGAGGCGGCGCGCCTCGTCCTGCCCCACGCCCTCCGGCACGGTGATGACGCGCTTGGTCATCAGCTCGGACACCGGTTGACCCGGATGGTCGGCGAAGCGCATGTCGCGATTGGTGAGGATGCCGATGAGCTTCGAGGGCGTGCCCGGCGCGGCACCGCGCTCGACCACCGGGAAGCCGGAAATACCGTGGCGGCTCATCAGCGCGCGCGCATCGGCCAGCGTGTCGTCGGGGTGGATGGTGATCGGGTTCACCACCATGCCCGACTCGTAGCGCTTGACCCGTCGCACCTCCTCAGCCTGCACTTCGGGCTCGAGGTTGCGGTGGATGACGCCGATGCCGCCGGCCTGCGCCATCGCGATGGCGAGGCGCGACTCGGTGACGGTGTCCATCGCCGAGGAGATGATGGGCAGGTTGAGCGTGATGTCCTTGGTCAGGCGCGAGCGAAGGTCGACTTGGCCGGGCAGCACGGTGGAATGGCCGGGACGCAACAGCACGTCGTCGAAGGTCAGCGCCTCGACGATCGACGGGCGTGTGACGGTGGCCATGGGGCCGACTCCGGAACGGGCCGCAGGTGCACTGGTCCGGCGGCGGGGCTGGCAGCGGCTGATAGCACGCGGGCGAGGGGACGCCTAGCCGCGCGCCACCGCGTGGTGAACGAGGCGGCGGCTCACACCCCGCGGAAGCCGCTCAGCATGCTGAGCAGGACACCGAGCATCACCATGGTCGCGATCAGCGCAATCGTCCAATCCACCGCACACCTCCACCAGCCCCACGACATTCCGGCAAACAAGATGAAAGAATCCTTGCCGAATTACGGCGCGCGTCGGGATGCCGCGTGAAACAGCGTCGGTGCGTCATGCCGGCGACGTGGGCGGGGCGCCGCAGGTCGGCGATGGGGGTCGCACGGCGCGGCGCCGGTTCGCAATTCGCCCGGCGCCACCTAGATGGGAGCCTCACCGGGTTCGCGCGCCGCGCCCCGTCCGGGCCCGGAGTACCCTCGTTTTGCCGCGTTACGCCCTCACCGCGCTGATCGTCGCCTGCGCCCTCCTCATGGAGAACCTCGACGGCACGGTGATCTCGACGTCGCTGCCGGCGATCGCGCGCGACCTCCACGAGGACCCGCTCGCCCTCAAGCTGGCGCTGACCTCCTATCTCCTCGCCCTGGCCGTGTTCATTCCCGCGAGCGGCTGGGTGGCCGATCGCTTCGGCACGCGCACGGTGTTTCGCGCGGCCATCGTGGTCTTCACCACCGGGTCGATCCTGTGCGGCTTCTCGTCCTCGCTCGCCGGCTTCATCGCCGCGCGCGTCATCCAGGGCACCGGCGGCGCGATGATGGTGCCGGTCGGGCGCCTCCTGCTCCTGCGCACGGTGGACCGGCGCGACCTCGTCAAGGCGCTGTCCTTCCTCACCGTGCCGGCGCTGCTCGGCCCGATGCTCGGGCCGCCGGTCGGCGGCTTCATCACCACCTACTTCGAGTGGCGCTACATCTTCTGGATCAACGTGCCGATCGGGATACTTGGCTTCACCCTGGTCAGCCTGTTCATCGACAACATCCGCAACGACGAGGTGGGCGCCTTCGACCTGACCGGGTTCCTGCTCTCGGGCTTCGGCCTGTCGAGCACGGTGTTCGGCATGACCATCCTCGGCCGCGGCATCGTCCCGCTGCCGGCGGTCGCCGCGATGATTGCGTTCGGCGTCGTCATGCTGGCCTGCTACGTCCGGCACGCCCGGCGCGCCGCACACCCCATCCTCGACCTCGGCCTTCTCCGCGTGCCGACCTTCCGCGTCAGCGTCACCGGGGGCACGCTGTTCCGCATCGGCATCGGCGCGGTGCCGCTGCTGCTCCCCCTCATGCTTCAGGTCGGCTTCGGCATGGACCCGCTGCGTTCCGGCCTCACCACCTTCGTCGCCGCAGCCGGCTCCATGATGATGAAGGCGACGGCGTCGCCGATCCTCAACGCCTTCGGCTTCCGCCGGGTGCTGCTGGTCAACGGCGTGATCGGCGCCGCCTTCATCGCCTTCAACGGCCTGCTCACCCCCGCGACGCCGGTCGTGCTGCTGATGGGCACCCTGCTCGTCGGCGGCTACTTCCGCTCGCTGGAGTTCACCGGCATCAACGCCATCGCCTATGCCGACATCGATCATGCGTGGATGAGCCGCGCCGTGTCCTTCGCTTCCGTCGCCCAGCAGCTGGCGCTCAGCATCGGCGTGGCGCTCGGCGCCGGCGTGGTGCAGGTCATGCACGCCCGCCACGGGGGTGCCCTCGCCCTGTCCGACTTCCATTGGGCGTTTGCCGCGGTGGCGCTGGTGTCGGCCAGCTCGATCATCGCTTTCGCGCGCCTGCCGGCCGACGCCGGCGCTGCGCTCGGCACGCCTCCGGCCAAGGCGGCTGCGGGCCTGAACGATGCCCGTCCCGGCCCTGCCGTGGGCTGACCGGCGCGATCAGTCGCAGCCGGGACCGGCATGGCGCGCCGGCCACGACTGTGGCGCCATGCGCACCTCGACCGCTGGTCCCTCCGCGAGCGCGTCGGGACGCACCGCGACGTGGTAGGCCCCGCCCGCGATGCGCCAGCCGTGCCCGGCCGCGTCGAAGCGCGCGATGAGGCGGCGGTCGACCTCGACGCCGACGCGGCGCGTTTCGCCGGGCCGGAGGTCGACCCGGCCCCAGCCGACGAGACGGCGCCCGAGGCCCGGCCCTTCGAGGTAGACCTGCGGCGTATCGGTACCGGCGCGCGCGCCGCGGTTGGAAACGTCGAACGTCACGGCGAGCGACGCGTCCCGCGCCACGGCGGACAGGTCCGACACGACGAAGCGCGTGTAGGACAGCCCGAAGCCGAAGGCGAACAGCGGCGTCAGGTGCTGGCGGCGCATCCATCTGTAGCCGACATCGGCGCCCTCGACGTCGTAGTCGACCGTGAACGGCCCGCCGCGCGGCGGGTCGTCCGGATTGGAGGCGGTGTCCTCGCGCCGGGGCAGGTTTGGCCGGGGCAGTTGGGCCAGTTCGGCCGGGAAGGTGATCGGCAGGCGCCCGGACGGGTCGACGGCGCCCGTCAGCACGGCTGCGACGGCCTCGCCCCCGCGCGCGCCGGGGTACCACGCCGTGACCACCGCCGGTACCGCGGCAAGCCAGGGCATGGTGACGGCGCCGCCGGTTTCCAGCACCACCACCGTGCGTGGGTTGGCGGCAGCGACGGCGGCGATCAGCGCGTCCTGGTCGCCCGGCAGCGCGAGGTCGGGCCTGTCGCGCGACTCGTTCGACCATTGCTCGGCGACAACCACCGCCGCATCCGCCGCAGCTGCCGCGCGGATCGCCTCGGCGCGGTCCTCGGCGCGGCCTTGGACGAACGACACCTCGGCGTCCGGCAGCAGCCGGCGCAGCGCCGCGAGCGGGGACGACGGATCGTACAAGCGCGGCCTGCCCCAGAACAGGCCGGGCGGGTCGCCCTCCAGGCGCAACGCGCCGGCAGGCACGACCTGCGAGGATCCCCCGCCCGAGAGCACGCCCACGTCGGCATGGCCGCCGACCACCACGACGCGCTTGACGCCGCGCAGCGGCAGCAGCTCGCCCTCGTTCTTGAGGAGCACGATGGCCCGCTCCGCCGCCCGCCGGGCGAGGTCGGCGTGGGCCGCGGATAGTACCGGCACGGGTGCGCGCGGCACCGCGTCGAGCTGCCCGGCGGCGATGCGGGCGCGCAGGATGCGGCGCGCCATGTCGTCGAGGCGGGCGGGTGGCACGGCGCCGGCGAGGACCGCCGCCCGCAGCGGCGCGCCGAAGAACCCTGCCGCGTCCCCGTCCGCCCCCGACTCCTGGTCGAGTCCGGCGCGCGCGGCGCGCTCCGTCGAGTGCGTCCCGCCCCAGTCCGACATCACCCAGCCGCAAAAACCCCAGTCGCCCTTCAGCACGTCGTCGAGGAGATGCGCGTTCTCCGACGCATATGCGCCGTTGACGCGGTTGTAGGCGGTGACGACGGCGCCGGCACGGCCGCGCTCCAGCGCGATCTCGAAGGCGAGGAGGTCGGACTCGCGGGCGGCAGCCTCGCCGAGGTGCGCGTCGTAGAGAACGCGCCCGTTCTCCTGCGCGTTGAGCGCGAAGTGTTTCAGCGTTGCGACCACACCCTGCGCCTGCGCGCCGGCCACCGCGGCGCCGGCCATGACGCCACTCAGCAGGGGGTCCTCGCCGGCATACTCGAAGGCGCGTCCGCCGCGCGGCTCGCGGACCAGGTTGACGCCCCCGCCGAGCAGAACGTCGAAGCCGCGCGCATGGGCTTCCATTCCGACGGCAGCGCCGACAGCTTCGGCAAGGTCGGGATCGAAGGTGGCGGCCATCGCCAGCGCGGACGGCATGGCCGTCGCGCCGGGCGCGCGATTGGTGGGGTCAGCGACGCCGAGGCCGCCGTCGGTTTCCTGCAAGGGCGGGATGCCGAGGCGCACCACGCCCGGCGCGAAGCCGGCCGAGCCGAGGGCGCCGGCTGGCGCCGGCCGGCCGTGCAGCGGCATGCCGTAGGCGGTACGCACCATGACGAGCTTTTCGTCGAGCGACATGCGCGCGACGAGCTTCCGTGCCCGGGTATCGGGACCTTCCCGCACCGGCGGCGCGGCCGCGGATCCCGGAGCCGCGACGGCGACCGCCACCAGTCCCGCACGGAGGTTGGCCCCGAGGCGACGCCGCGCGGCACGCCGGGCGGCGTCCACCGCCGCCACGGTTTGGCGGGTCGTCAGCCCTTCAGGTGGGCGGCGAGGTGCTTGTTCATCTCGAACATGGTCACCTTTTCCTTGCCGAACACTGCCTTCAGCTTGTCGTCCGACAGGATCTCGCGCTTGTTCTTCTCGTTCTGCAGCTTGTGTTCCTTGATGTACTCCCACACCTTGCTGACCACCACCGTTCGCGGCAGCGGCTCGTTGCCGACCACGGCGGCGAGTTCCTTGGAGGGCGTCAGCGGCTTGGAGAAGGCGCTCGGCGGCTGCTGATCCGGCTTCGGCTTCGGCTTGGTGGTTGAGGATGGCGCCGACTTCGTCGGACCCTTGGTGGATACGCCCTTGGCGACGGTCGCTTTGCCGGCAGCGGCCTTGGGCGCGGCTTTGGGGGCCGCCTTGGGCGCCGCATCGGCCTTCTTTTCCGCGGTCTTCGCCGCTGGCTTCTTGGTTGCTTCCTTCATGCGCCCCTCCCGTCACCCGGCATGTGAGCCGGCCTGACGTGCCGCGCTCTGCGGCAAAACCGAAACGCAGTGCAAAGGCCCCGTCAAGCCGCCGCTTGCGTTCTCCCGCCCTCTCCCACCGGAAAACACGGTTATTCCGCCCAAAGGCCCGCTTAGGTGCCGCCTAGCAGGGACGACGCGGCGTTTCGCGGTTCGTCCAACCACGGCGTGCCGGTCGCGGGTGCCTCGTCGCCCGCGCGCCCACCCCAAGCCGGCCTGTCCCGCCGCGAGTGCCGCCGCATGCCGTTTGCGCATGCATTCGCGGCGACGAACCCTTATATGATTGGACGATCTCCCGTACCCGTCGGCGCCGCTGCGCCGGCCGCCTGAGAGTACATGAACGGCATGGACGATACCGCCGCGCACCCCGACGCATCCCGCATCCCGCACGAGGCTTCCTCCGACTACGGCGCCGATTCGATCAAGGTGCTGCGCGGCCTCGACGCGGTGCGCAAGCGCCCGGGCATGTACATCGGCGACACCGACGACGGCTCCGGCCTCCACCACATGGTCTACGAGGTGGTGGACAACGCCATCGACGAGGCGCTCGCCGGCCACGCCACCCGCGTGACGGTAACGCTGAACGCCGACAACTCCATCACCGTGACGGATGACGGGCGCGGCATCCCGACCGGCATCCACGGCGAGGAAGGCGTGTCGGCGGCCGAGGTCATCATGACCCAGCTTCACGCCGGCGGTAAGTTCGACCAGAACTCCTACAAGGTGTCGGGTGGTCTCCACGGCGTCGGCGTGTCGGTGGTCAACGCCCTGTCCGACTGGCTGCGGCTGCGCATCTGGCGCGACGGCGCCGAGCACGAGATCACCTTCAAGCACGGCGACGCGGTGGCACCCCTCGAGGTCACCGCGCGCGCGCCCCTCGTCGACGGCAGGGCGAAGCGCGGCACGGAGGTCACGTTCCTCGCGTCCACCAAGACCTTCACGATGACGGACTACAGCTACGCCACGATCGAGCACCGCCTGCGCGAGCTGGCCTTCCTGAACTCGGGCGTGCGCATCATCCTCACCGACGCGCGCGGGGCCGAGCCGAAGGTCGAGGAGCTGTTCTACGACGGCGGGCTGGAAGCCTTCGTGCGCTACCTCGACCGCACCAAGGCGGCCCTTATCGGCACGCCCATCCTGATGCGCGGCGAGCGCGACCGCATCACCGTCGAGGTGGCGCTTTGGTGGAACGATTCCTACCACGAGAACGTGCTGGCCTTCACCAACAACATCCCGCAGCGCGACGGCGGCACCCACCTCGCCGGCTTCCGCGGGGCCCTGACCCGGCAGATGACGGGCTACGCCGACCGCTCCGGCATGATGAAGCGCGAGAAGGTCGACCTCACCGGCGACGACTGCCGCGAGGGGCTCACCTGCGTGCTCAGCGTCAAGGTGCCGGATCCGAAGTTCTCTTCGCAAACCAAGGACAAGCTGGTCTCCTCCGAGGTCCGCCCGGTCGTGGAGGGCCTCGTCAACGACATGCTCGACCGCTGGCTGGAGGAGCACCCGGCCGACGCGAAGACCGTCACCGCCAAGGTGATCGAGGCGGCCCAGGCTCGCGAAGCGGCACGGAAAGCGCGCGAGCTGACGCGCCGCAAGGGCGCGCTCGACGTCGCCAACCTGCCGGGCAAGCTCGCCGACTGCCAGGAACGCGACCCCGCCAAGGCCGAACTGTTCCTGGTCGAGGGCGACTCGGCCGGCGGCTCGGCCAAGCAGGGCCGCAACCGCGAATACCAGGCGGTGCTGCCGCTGCGCGGCAAGATCCTGAACGTGGAGCGCGCGCGCTTCGACCGAATGCTCGGAAGCCAGGAGATCGGCACTTTGATCACGGCGCTCGGCACCGGGATCGGGCGCGACGACTTCAATGCCGACAAGCTGCGCTACCACAAGATCATCATCATGACGGATGCCGACGTCGACGGCTCGCACATCCGCACCCTGCTGCTGACCTTCTTCTTCCGGCAGATGCGCGAGCTCATCGACCGCGGCCACGTGTTCATCGCGCAACCGCCGCTCTACAAGGTGAAGCGCGGCTCCTCCGAGCAGTACCTCAAGGACGAGCGGGCGCGGGAGGACTACCTCATCGCCCACGGGCTCGACGGCGCGGTGCTGCGCCTCGCCACCGGCGAGGAGCGCGCCGGCGCGGACCTGCGCGCCCTCGTCGAGGAAGCGCGGGCGGTGCGTCACCTCCTCGGCGGGCTGCACGGGCGCTATGACCGTGGCGTGGTGGAACAGGCGGCGATCGCCGGCGCGCTCCAGCCCATCGACCACGAGACGAGCGCGGTGGCGCCCGAGGCGGAGGCAGCGGCGGGGTTGCTGGCCGACCGACTCGACGCCCGCTCGGACGAAACGGAGCGCGGCTGGCACGGCCGCGTCGATAACGGCGGCTACGTGCTGACCCGCGAGGTGCGCGGCGTGACCCAGGCGGCAATCCTCGACGCCGGCCTCCTCGCTTCCGCCGAAGCGCGGCGCCTCAGCGAGCACACGGCCTCGCTCGCCGACGTCTACGCCCGCCCGGCGCGCCTCGTGCGCAAGGCCGACGAGCACCAAGCATCCGGCCCCGGCGAACTTCTCGACGCGGTGATGGCGGCCGGCGGCAAGGGCATCTCGCAGATGCAGCGCTACAAGGGCCTCGGCGAAATGAACCCCGAGCAGCTTTGGGAAACCACGCTCGACCGCGACGCCCGCTCGCTGCTCCAGGTCCGCATCAAGGAAGGCGCGGAGGCCGACGACATTTTCGTCAAGCTGATGGGCGACGTGGTGGAGCCGCGCCGCGAATTCATCCAGGATAACGCGCTGTCGGTGGCGAACCTCGACGTTTAGAGGCTGTTCCGCTGGTCACCCCATCGCGCAACGGAACGCACTGGGCGTCCTGCGACGGCCCCTGCGCGCCCGCTCAGCCCTTCGGGAAGCCGTAGAGTTCGGCCGGGTTGTCGACGAGGACGCGCCTGCGCGCGCCTTCGTCCGGCACGGAGGCCGCGAGCAGGTCGAGGAGCAGCGCGTCGTCGGGCTTGTTGTTCAAGCTTTCCGTCGGATGCGGCCAGTCGCTGCCCCAAACGACCCGCTCCGGCGCGGCGCTGGCGAACGCACGCGCGACGGCGACGGAATCCGCGTAGGACGGCGGTCCCACCCTGCTTTCGTTGTAAAGGCCGGTCAGCTTCACCCAGGTGTTACCCTTGTCGAGGAGCCGGCGCACCAGCTTGAACGTGTCGCCCTCGACGCCGGCCGGCTCGGGGCAGTGCGCGAGGTGGTCGAACACCAGCCTGCCGCGGATGCGCAGGAAAGTGTCGGCCGCAGCCGCGATCTTGTCGCCCGGCATGTTGATCTGGCAATGCCAGCCGAGGGCGTCCACGCGTTGCGAGAGCGGCTCCAGCATGTCGAGCGTCGTGGCGCCGGCCTGCGCCAGGTTGAAGCGGATGCCGCGCACGCCGAGATCGTGCATGCGGTGCAGTTCCGCGTCGGCCACGGTTGTGTTCACCACGGCGACCGCGCGGAAGTTCGGACCGAGGGCGGCTAAGCCCTCCAGCGTCGGGCGGTTGTCCACGCCATAAAGCGAGGGCTGGATGACGACGCCGCGCGTGATGCCGAGGCGGGCCTGCAGCGCGCGGTAGTCGGCCGGCGAGGCGGTCGGCGCGGGCAGGCCGCCTGGCGCCGGCGGGAAGCGGTCGTCGTAGATGTGGAAGTGGCAATCGGTGGCGTTCGCCGGGACGCGAAGCGTCGCCGCTTCGTTTCCGGCGGAGAAGCGGACGACGTGCTGCGCGAGGCCCGGCTGGACGCCGATGCCGACGGAGGCGCCGACGGCCGCCGCGCCGCCGAGCACGCCCCTTCTGCTGTGCAGGATATGGTTCATGACGTCCTCCTCAAGGGCCAAGGCCCAACCATGGGCGCCGGACCCTTTGTCCGCGCCCGTCCCCTGCCGACACCGACCAACGCGCGCGCGGCGATCCCACGACATCGATCATGATTGCCGTCGCGACCGTGCCCAAGAGACGCCGTGACCGTGCCCCGGAACAGGCCGGCGGCGCCGACGACGCCGCGAACGCCGTGCCGGTCGACGAGCAGCGCGGATCAGCGCCAGGATATCGCTCCCCAGCCATGCCGGCATGATCACGCATGGTTGCCGGCGCAACGCCGTCGCTCTTCATGAAGCCGGGCGCGGCGCATGACGAGATGGCGCGGTCGATGTGGTCGATCATCGTCGCCGCGAGCGGCAGGTCACGAAACGCCATCGCGTCGCCATCGGTCGTCCTCCCCTTCGTTTCCGGCCGTTGTGTCCTGCCGGATGTGCGCCAAAGGCGTCAGTCACCCGCGACGCTGAGTCCGCGCACGCCGTGGCGCGCGATCAGTTCCGCGATCAGGCCGGAGCGCTTCGCGTCCTCCACGAAGGCGGCGAGGAAGGCGGCGCCGGCATGGTTCGCGCGCGCGGTGCCGACCGCCTGCCGGACGGCGGTGAAGCGTCCCTCCAGGATGCGCGCGCCGGGCAGGTTCTCGACATCCGACAGCAGGCGCGGCCGCAGGCCGGCGAGGGCGTCGAGCTTTTCGGCTACGAAGAGCTGGTACGAGGCGTCGATGGAGGGTGCCCTGACCAGCTCGGCCGCGGCGATGCTGCGTGCCAGCCAAAGGTCGTAGGCGCTGCCGGCGCTGACCGCGATGCGCACGCCCGGCCGGTCCACGTCGGCGATCGTCGCGAGCAGCGACCCTGCCGGAACGAGGTATGTCGCCTCGATCTCGGCATAGGGGGCGGTGAAGGTGATCTTCTCGGCCCGCTTCGGCTCGGCCCCGATCAGGCCGATGTCCCAGGCCCCCGTTTCAGCGGCGTCGGCGAGTTCGCCCGGCCTCGCATAGGTGACGTAGCGGACCGGCACGCCAAGCCGCTCGGCGATCGTGCGCGCGAGGTCCGGCGCGACCCCCTGTGGCTCGCCCTCCGCCGATCGGCCGCTCACCAGGAGGAAGTTCGACAGGTTGATGCCGGCCTTGAGCGTGCCCGTCGGCGCCAGCTCGGCGATGATCGCATCGTTCATCGGTTTGCTCCACTCACATGGTCCATCGTTCCAAGCGCACCGAAACCGCGCGCGAGCGCGCCGAGGGTCGCCGAGGCGGCATCCACGATGTGGAATCCCTGGTCCAAACGGTGGACGCGCGTGCGGTGCTCGACCTCGCTGAGTTCGAGCGCGCCGGCGCTGCGCTCGAACGGCGGCGCGGTCTTTATGGCACGCTCGCTGACGACGTAGCCGATGCCCCCGATGCCTGTCGATGACGCTGCTGATCGGCGTGTCCTGCACGATTTCCCGCGGTGCGCTGGGCACGACGTGCTCGCGCCCGATCCGGCCGACGTCAATCGGAATCCGATGATGCCATGCGAGGCGTGGTCGATGACCTTGGCATCGATGCGGTTGCGGGCGGCGATCATCGCCTCCTTTGCCGGGGGGACGGCAGCGCCGAGCAGGTCGGCGATGAGGGTGCGCCGGGGTTCGGCGGCGACGGTCGGCATGGCTCCTCCCCCTGTTTCCACGCGTTTGCGCCTAACATCGAGCTAGGACCGTGATGGAACAATGACAGGGTGTTCTCGCCGGATGACGGAGCCGGCAGGCGCCGGGCGATGATCACGGTCGCGTGATCGGCCATCTCGATCGGTGCCGCCGGAGCGGGCGGTGCACGACTCCTCTCGACCGCGTACCAATCGTTGGACCAGCACGCGCAGGCCGTCGCCCGCGACCGCTGACACTCTTCAGGCGCTCCTGTCAAGCTGGAGGCGGGCGCGCAGGGCTTCGCGGATGTGGTGGCGCGCTACGGCTTCCGCCGCGTCCGGGTCGCGGGCAGCTATGGCGGCGGCGATGGCGCGATGCTCCATGGCGGCCGGCGCGGGCCGCCCTTGCAGGGCGAAAGTCGTCGGGCCGAGCAGCGCCACGCCGTCCTGGAACTCGCCCAGCGCGGACTCAAGGAAGCGGTTGCGCGCCGAACGCATGATCGCCTCGTGAAAATGGCGGTTCAGCCTCGCCATTTCCGGCGCATCCGCCGCGCCTTCGAACTCACCTGCGAGGGCTTCGATGTCCTCGACCTCGATCACCGACGCGTGCTGCGCGGACAGGCGCGCGGCCGCGCCCTCGAGGATCTCGCGCATGCTGTAAAGCTCCAGCACCTCGTTGGGATCGAGCTTGCGCACCAAGAGGCCGCGCCCGGGCGCCGGCACCACCATGCCCTTCGACACCAGCCTGCCCAGGGCCTCCCGCACCGGGGTGCGGCTGACGTCGAAGCGGCGCGCCACCTCCTCCTCGCGCAGCCGGTCGCCTGGCTGGTACATGCCGTCTTGAATGGCCTGCCGCAGCGCGCGGAACACGGCTTCGCCGCGCTGCAGCTCCCGGCTTTGCCGATCGAGAGGGGAAACCGCGGGCGGCACGGGCGATGGTAGGGGCATGCCGTCTTCTGCCGCGAACGCCTTTGCATGTCATCGTATACAAAGGTAATGACGATGCAGCTTCAGGGAGGATCGCCGTGCGCGAGGTTTGGGACATCGTTGTCGTCGGGTCGGGCAACGCCGCGCTGTGCGCCGCCCTCGCCGCCGAGGAAAAGGGCCGCGCGGTCCTGGTGATCGAGAAGGCGCCTCCGGACCTCGCCAGCGGCAACACCGCCTACACGGCGGGCGCCATGCGCTTCGCCTACGATGGCAACGCCGACCTCCTGCCCCTGCTGGCGGACCCCGACGACCCGCGCCTCCAACGCACCGACTTCGGCAGCTACACGCGCGAAAAGTTCGCCGGCGACCTGCTCGGCTTCAACGACGGTCGCCCGCTCAGCCCCGAGCAGCGGGCGCTCATCGACGAGTCGCTGCCGACCCTGCAATGGATGTCGACCAAGGGCATCAAGTTCGAGCCGATCTACGCGCGCCAGTCCTTCGAGAAGGACGGCCGCTTCGTGTTCTGGGGCGGGCTGACGCTCGCCGCCAAGGACGAGGGCTTCGGTCTCGCCGAAGCCGAGCGGAACGCCTTCACCGGACGCGGCGGCACGATCGTCTACGACTGCGCCGCCACCGGCCTCGTCGTCGAGGGCGGGCGCGTGTCGGGCGTCCGGACGCGCAGCGGCCAGGGCGAAACCCGGACGTTCCGGGCGGGTGCCGTGGTGCTCGCCTCGGGCGGCTTTGGCTCCAACAAGGCGCTGCGGACCAAGCATCTCGGCCGCGGCATGGACCGCGCCGTGGTGCGCGGCACGCCGCACAACACCGGCGACGGGCTGGAAATGGCCTTCGCGCTCGGCGCCAGGGCGCACGGCGTTTACGAGGGCTGCCACGCCACCCCCATGGACCTTTACACGCCCGAGAACGGCAACCTCGACATCCCGCACATCGAGCGCAAGCACTACCGCAAGATCTGCTACTTCCTCGGCGTGATGATCAACGCGGACGGGCACCGCTTCGTCGACGAGGGCAAGGACTTCCGCAACTACACCTACGCGCAGTTCGGCCGCTCGATCCTGGAGCAGCCGAAGGGGATCGCCTTCCAGATCTTCGACGCCAAGGTCGATCACCTGCTCTACAGCGAGTACAAGGTGCAGGAAGCGCACTTCGTCGAAGCCGACACGATCGACGCGTTGCTCGACAAGCTCGATGGACTCGACGACCACGCCGCCGCCCGCGCAACGGTGGACGCCTTCAACGCGGCGGTCGACGAGGCGACGCCCTTCGATCCCACGGTGAAGGACGGCAGAACGGCACGCGGGCTGAACCCGCCGCGCTCGAACTGGGCGCAGAAGCTCGATACCGCGCCGTTCAAGGCGTATCCGGTGACGGGCGGCATCACCTTCACCTACGGCGGCGTCGAGGTCGACACGTCGGGCGCGGTGATGGGCGAGGACGGGCGCGCGATCCCCGGGCTCTTCGCCTGCGGCGAGATGGTGGGCGGCGTGTTCTTCAACGGCTACCCCGGCGGCTCGGGCCTCACGTCGGGCGCCGTGTTCGGACGACGGGCGGGCTACGGCGCGGCAGCGCACAGCGGTTGAGGGGCGAGACCGGCGCGGCGCCTCGTCGGTCGAGGTGATCGGCAGTTCCTCCCGACGAGTGATCGGACGCGGACTGGCCGGTTCCGGCCAGATCAGCACGGCGGCTTGTTGGCGATCGTAGCCGACCGTACGTGGTGACCACCGCCGGTGGCGTCCGCGGCGCCGCCGACGAGCGATCTGCAGGTTCGGGTACGGTGGTGCGTCATGGGGCATCGCGCCTCGCCACCGGTCCTGCACGCCTTTGCCCCGCGAAGTTTTCGCAACTCACCAGGCCCTGGCGTCAGGTTTTGGCCGGCGCGGAACGCGAGATGCATAGCAGGACGGCTTGAAGCCATGGTCGGCGGAGGACGCGATGGGCAGGGTAATCATCGGACTCGTCGTGCCCTTCGTCGCCGTCGACCTGATGCTGCCGTGGGCGAATAACGTCGAGGTCACGGTGCTCGGCATGCCGTTCGTCTACATCTGGGTCTTCGCCTGGTTCATCCTGACCTTTGCTTGCCTGATGACGTGCTGGCTGCTGTTCGACCGCGAGCGCCGGGATGGGGCCGGCGCGCGGCGCCGCGGCGAGGCGGGGTGACCGCACGCGTCCTGCAGCGTCCCGCCTTCACCGCCGCTCGAAGGGTGCCCCGATGGCAACAGCCGTCTTCCTCCTCCTGATCCTCGGTTCCCTCGTGATCGCGCTGGCGAGCAGTCGCGGCCACGGCAGCGGCGACATCAAGCAATACGTGATCGCGTCGGGGCAGTTCGGCGGACTGCTCCTGTTCTTCCTCGCCGCGGGGGAAATCTACAGCATCGGCACGATGATCGGCTTCCCCGGCGGAATCTACGCCAAGGGTCCCGCCTACGGCATCTGGTTCCTCGGCTACGTCCTGCTGGCCTATCCCGTCGGCTACTTCCTGAACCCGCTCATCTGGCGCGCCGGGCAGGCCTACGACGCGGTGACCCTGCCGGACCTTTTCAAGGGGCACTTCAAGTCGCGCGCGCTGGAGCTGACCGTGACGGTCAGCGCGATCATCTTCCTCGTGCCGTGGGGGCAGTTGCAGTTCACCGGGCTGATCGTGGCGCTGAACGCGCTCGGCTGGCACGTCAGCCCCGTCCTGCTCGTCTGCGTGTCCGCCGCGCTGGCCTTCGCCTATGTCGCCGTCGCCGGGATCCGGGCGCCGGCCTACGTCGCCATCTTGAAGGACATCCTGATGATCCTTGCCATCGTCGTGAGCGGCGTCGCCGCCGCCTCGGCGGAGGGCATCGCGCCCATCTTTCAGGAAGCCAGCCGGCACGTGCCGAGCCGCATGACCGGGCCCGAGCAGACCTTCGCCATGACCACCATCTTCAGCCAGGCGCTGGGCTTCTACATGCTGCCGTTCTCGATGCAGGTCCTGTTCACGGCGCGGTCGGAGCAGACCATCCGGCGGACGCAGATCGCCATGCCGCTCTACATGCTGATGTTTCCGTTCCTGGTGGTCGCGGCCTACTACAGCCTGGACCACGCCCCCGGCCTCCATTCCCCCAACGAGGCGCTGATGGCGGCCGTGGTCCAGCTGCTTCCCGGCTGGCTCATCGGCCTCGTCGCCGCCGGCGCGACCCTGTCCGGCCTGATCGTGCTGGCGGGCATCAGCCTCGCCATCGGTCCCATCGTCTCGCGCAACATGCTGCGCAGCATCCCCGAGGCGCAGCAGAAGCGCGGCGCGCAGGTCGTCATCGTCGCCTACCTCGCCATGTCCATCCTGCTGACCCTGGTCGCCCCGACCCTGATGGTGAACCTCATCAACACCGCCTATTACGGATTCAGCCAGTTCTTCCCGGGCGTCTTCGCGATCCTGTTCGCCCGCAGGGTCAACCCCAACGCGATCCTTGCCGGCATCGTCGTCGCCGATGTTCTCGCCCTGTCCCTGAACGCAGCCGGCGCCAGCCTCGGCCACGTGAACATCGGCTTCGTCTGCCTCGCCTGCAACGCCGCCATCGTCGTCGTCGGCAGCAAGCTGTTCCCCCGCGGGGTCGCCTACGTTCCCATGGTCGAGCGGACCGAAACGCTGGCGGGAAGGTTGGACCACGCGGCCGAAGCGCGGCCCGCAGCGTCCTGACACTCTGACCCGGCGGCGCGGGCGCGGCATCGGCGCGACAACGGAGCGAGGGCATGACGGACGCGCGGGAACTGCCGGTGACGGGCTACCTCGGCCGCTTCTCCACCCGACCCGGCGGCACCCTGTCGGTGCACGTCAGCCTGCGGGACGGCGGCCGCTACCGCGCCCGCCTGGAGCGCGTGATCTCCGGCGACCCCAACCCCGACGGCCCCGGCCTGCGCCTCGTCGACTTGGCGGAGCGCTTCGACCGTACGTTCGATGGCCGGCGCCAGCCCGTCCGCGCCGGCTCCCACGGGTGCGCGGAGGCCGGCCCGCGGCGGCGGCCGGAGCAGGCCTGCACCTGGACGGCCCTCGTGTGGATGGCCCGCCCTGGCGAGGCCCGCGCCGTGCTTAGCGACGAGGGCGACTGCACGGTCGCGCTCTCGGTCGGCCGACAGGGTGCCGCCGCCCGCCTCGCCTGGCCCGGTGGGGAAGCGTCGCTGGCGACCGGTACGATGTTGCGCATGCGCCGCTGGTATCGCGTGTGGCTGTCCGCCGACCCGGCGACGGGAGCGCTGGTCCTCGGCCAAGCCTCCCTCGACGGCGACCCGCCCGCGCTCGTCCGGGCGCGGGCGGACCGGTTGGTGCTGCCCTCGTCCGGCACGGTGCTGATCGGCGCCGAAGGGTGCGCCGCCCCGGCCCGGCACTTCAACGGCAAGATCGAGGCGCCGGCCATCCTGCCCGGCACCTTCGCGGCGTGGCCGGACCCGGCGCGTCTGCCGGCGGACGCGCCCGTGCACGCCGCATGGGACTTTTCGCGCGACATCGGCGGCACGAGCATGGTCGACACCGGGCCGCAAGGATGCCACGGCCGCTTCGTCAACCTGCCGACGCGCGGCGTCGTCGGCGCGGTGTGGAGCGGCCGGGAAACCTGCTTCCGGCACGCGCCGGCGGACTACGCCGCCGTCCACTTCCACGACGACGACCTCGACGACTGCCGCTGGAGCGCCGATTTCGACTTCGCGGTGCCCACCGACCTCGCAAGCGGCGCCTATTGCCTGCACCTCAGCTGCACTGGGGGCGAGGATCGGCTGCCCTTCTACGTCCTGCCCCCGCGACAGGGTCCGCGTCCGGGCGTCGCCTTCCTGGCCTCGACCTTCACCTACCAAGCCTACGCCAACCACGCCCGCGGCAACTTCGACGACGCGTTCCGTGCCCGCGCCGAGGCCTGGCGCGCTTCGCCCTACAACCCCGACGACTATCCCTGCTATTGCCGTTCGACCTACAACCGCCACGCCGACGGCAGCGGCGTCGCCTTCTCCTCCCGGCTGCGCCCGATCCTGACGATGCGGCCGGGCTTCCTGACCTTCGACGACCCGAAAGGCTCGGGGCTGCGCCATTATCCCGCCGACACGCACCTGCTCGCCTGGCTGGAGGCGAAGGGCATCGCCTTCGACGTCGTCACCGACGAGGATCTCGACGACGAGGGCGTCGAGCTGATCGCGCCCTACCGCTGCGTCCTGACGGGATCACATCCGGAATACCACACGTCCGGCACCCTCGACGCCCTCGCCGCCTTTACCGGGCGCGGCGGTCGCCTGGCCTACCTCGGCGGCAACGGCTTCTATTGGCGCATCGCCCGCCATCCCGCCATGCCCGGCGTCATCGAGATCCGCCGGGCGGAAGGCGGCATTCGCGCCTGGGAGGCGGAGCCGGGCGAGTACCACAACGCCTTCGACGGTCAGCTCGGCGGGTTGTGGCGGCGCAACCGTCGCCCGCCGCAGATGCTGGTCGGCGTCGGCTTCTCGGGCCAGGGCCTGTTCGAGGGCACCCATTACCGCCGCCTGCCCGCGTCCCAGGCGCCCGAAAACGCCTGGATCTTCGAGGGGGTCGAGGGCGACACGCTCGGCGGCTACGGTCTTTCGGGCGGCGGCGCCGCCGGCTTCGAGCTCGACCGCGCCGACTTCGACCTCGGCACGCCCGAAGGGGCAGCGATCCTCGCCGTGTCGGAGGACCCGCCGCCCTCCTTCGTGACGGTTCCGGAGGAACTCCTGTCCCACATCGCGACCGTCTCGGGCGAGGAGCCTGACGAACTCAAGCGCGGCGAGATCGTCTACTTCGAAACGCCGGGCGGCGGTGCGGTGTTCTCGGTCGGCTCCATCACCTTCTGCGGCAGCCTGTGGCAGGACGGTGCCTTCCAGGGACAGATCTCGCGCCTCCTCGAGAACGTCGTGCGCCGCTTCTCGACGTGACGCGGGGCGCCGCAAGGGCGAGAACACTCATCGACCTGCACCTTCAAAACGCCGCGATCGAGCGGCAGCGGTCGCGTACCCGCACTTCGCGCAGGCCGTCGCACCATCGCGGCCGGGCTTGCCGGCTGACGCCACGGGAGGGGCATGGCGCCTCGGCGCGTGGATGCTGGTGATGCCTCGACCTGCCGCGGCCGACGATCGTGGACGCTTCGGGACCGACCGCTTGGCCGCCGACCAGCGAAGGGTGGTCGATATGGGCGAGGTCGTCCGGGTCACGAACACCCGAACGTACATCGGTCACGGCGACAACAAGTGCCTGCCCGTCATCATCGTCAGGGAGCCCCGGCGGAAGTTGACGACCGCAGAGGCGATCACCGACATCGCCCGGTCCTGATCGCTGCAGGCTTCCCTGCTGCGAGGACGCTCGGCATTGCCGCGACCCGCGATGGCGCGCATCTTGCCGCGACGCGCCCGCCTCAGACCGGCGAAGCGGGACGGATGTCGACGGGTTGGAACGCCTTTTGGTCAAATGATTGCGAAGCGGCCTTCCATCGATCTGCCGATCCGGGGCGACGGCGTCGCGACACCGTTCGGCCTGCAGGCCGACGGTTCCGCCTTGCGGGGCAAGCGCGTCGTCGGGCAAGGCGCGCCAAGCTCACGACCGGCGCCGGACAAGGATCGCTCATCGACGCGTCCGCCCGCCCCAAAGCCCCGCTCCCGCCCTGCCCCGCTGTTCAAAACCGCGGCCACGCCGACACCTGGATGCGACCATGAATGACACGACCACCTCCCTCGCCCTCGGGCGGCGCGCGTTCGGGCGGCTCGCCGCCGGCGGCGCGCTGAGCCTTGCCGCTCCGGCGGTTCTGGTCCGCGCGCAGCCGGCGACGCTGCGCCTGGCCAGCATCCAGTCGATCACCGGGCCGTCGTCGGCCTACGGGCAGCGCGTCCGCGACGGCGGGCAGTACGCCGTCAACCAGCTGAACGCGACCGGCATCGATGTCGGCGGCACCACCTACCGTCTCGCCATCACCGTGCAGGACCAGGCGAACGACCCGCAGCAGGCGATCACGCTGATCCGCCAGGCCGCCTCGCAGGCCGACGTGCTTGCCGTCGTCGGCACGTCGAACTCCGTCGGCTTCGTTCCCTCCGTTCCCGCCGCCGGACAGTTGCAGGTCCCGATGGTTGGGGGCGGCTCGGGCGCCCCGATCAAGGCTTGGAACCCCTACAGCTTCCGCGTCAACCCGGTATCCGCCACCGCCATCCCGGCCCTGGTGCGCCAGGTCCACGGCAAGATCGGCTTCAAGAAGCTCGGCATCGTGTACGACCAGACGCAGGACGGTCAAAGCGGCGACGCCCGCGCCGCGCAGGGCATGGCCAAGGAGCTGGGCTTCCAGGTCGTCGCCTTCGAGGCGTTCCGCGCCGGCGACCAGGACTTCTCCTCGCAGCTCGCCACCGTGCGCAGCCAGCGCCCCGACGCCCTGTTCATCGCCGCCGCCACCGGCGACGGTGTGAAGCTCGCCTCCCAGGTGCGCGAGCTTGGGTTGAGCGTCCCGATGATGACCGGCTTCGGCTCCTTCCAGGACCCGGTGTACTGGGACGGCACGCGCGGCGTCATCAAGGACTGCTTCACGTGGCTGGCGCAGGACCTCGCCTCGCCGACGCCGGCGGTGAAGGCCTTCAAGGACGGTTACGCCCAAACGTTCAAGCAGGAGGCGACTTCCTTCGCCACCTACGGGGCGGATGCGGTGTGGGCCATCGCCGGCGCCCTGACCAAGGCCGGGGCGGCGACCCGCCCCAAGCTGCAGGAGGCGCTGGCGGCGCTGGACATCACGACGCCGATCGGAACCCACGTCACCTTCCGCAACCCACCGACCGGCGAGAACCAAACGCCGCACGTGGTGGTGATCCAGATCACGGGGCGCGGTACCTACGCGATCGTGTGAGGATGCTGGAGGTCGAGCGGCTGAGCCGCAGGTTCGGCGGCTTGCAGGCCGTCAACGCGGTCAGCTTCGGCGTGGCGGCGGGCGAGGTCCTGTCCGTCGTCGGGCCGAACGGCGCCGGCAAGACCACGCTGTTCAACCTGATCACCGGCGTCCTGCGCGCCGACAGCGGCCGGGTGCGGATGGAGGGCCGCGACATCACCGGCACCAGGCCGCACCGCCTGGCGAGGATGGGCATCGCGCGCACGTTCCAGAACATCCGCCTGTTCGCGCATCTGAACGCGTTGGAGAACGTCATGATCGGCCAGGTCGCGGGGTTGCGCTCCGGCGTCGTCGACGGCTTGCTCGGGACCGGACGGGACAGGGGCGACCGGCGCGCGATGGTGGAACGGGCGGAGGCGCTGCTCGACTGGGTCGGCGTCGGCGCCAACCGCTTCCGCATGCCCGGCGAACTGCCCTACGGCGACCAGCGCCGGGTGGAGATCGCCCGCGCGCTCGGCCTGCAGCCGCGCCTGCTCATTCTGGACGAGCCGACCGCCGGCATGGTGGCGCAGGAGGCCCGCGGCGTCATCACCATGATCGAGCGGCTGCGGGCGCGCGGCGTCGCCCTCCTGCTGATCGAGCACAACATGAACGTCGTCATGTCCGCCTCCGACCGCATCGTCGTCATCAGCTTCGGCGAAAAGATCGCCGAGGGCGCCCCGGCGGAGATCCGCGCCGACCCCAAGGTGATCGAAGCCTACCTGGGCGTCGACGATTGAGCGCGCTGCTGCGGATCGCCGACCTGCACGTGTCCTACGGCCCCGTCGCCGCGGTCAACGGCGTGTCCTTGGAGCTCGGCGCGGGCGAGCTCGGCGTCGTGCTCGGCGCGAACGGGGCCGGCAAGACGACGATCATCAAGACGGTGATGGGTCTGCTGCGCCCGCGCCGCGGCAGCATCCGGTTCGACGGCGGGCACGACCTTGTCGGCCTGCGCCCGCACCGCATCCACCGGCTCGGCATCGCCTGGGTGCCCGAAGGCCGGCAGCTGTGGAACACCATGACGGTCCTCGACAACCTGCGGATGGGTGCGTTCGACGCGTCCGACAAGGTCATGGTCGCCCGTCGCATCGAGGAGATGCTCGTCCGCTTCCCGCGGCTGCGCGAACGGCGCGACCAGCTCGCCGGCTCGCTGAGCGGTGGCGAGCAACAGATGGTGGCGATCGCCCGCGCCCTGGTCGGCGGCCCTCGCCTGCTGCTGATGGACGAGCCCTCGCTCGGCCTCGCACCCATCGTCATCCGCGACATCTTCGCCCTGATCCGCGAGATCAACGTGATGGGCATCGCCGTGCTGATTGCCGAGCAGAACGCCCGGCAGTCGCTGCGGATCGCCCACACCGCGCATCTGCTGGAACTGGGGCACCTCGTCGAATCCGGCCCCGCCGCCACGATCGCCGCCAAGGAAAGCGTCCAGGCGGTGTTCCTGGGCGGGCACGCTTGAGGAGCCGGCCCATGGACCTTTTCCTTCAGCAGCTGTGCAACGGCCTGGTGATCGGCAGCACCTACGCCGTGGTGGCGGTCGGCTTCGCCCTCGCCTTCACCGTGCTGCGGGTGATCCAGTTCGCCCATCCCGACCTGTTCATGATCGGCATGTTTTCCGGCATGACGGCGGCCGGCATCGTACCGGGCGGCGGCCTCCTCGTCGCCCTGCTCGGCGGCGCGCTCGGCGCGACGGCGGTGGGCGCGGTGATCGAACGCACCGTCATCGCCCCGCTCCGCGGCAAGGACGTGCTGACGACCCTGATCGCGACGCTGGGCGTGTCCGTCATCCTGCAGAACGGCATGGCGGCGCTTGTCGGGCCCGACCCGGTGCCCTACCCGCAGCTGCTGCCCGCCCGCTTTTTCGAGATCGGGCCCGTGCTGCTGACGCTGCGGCAGGTCTTCAACCTCGTCCTTTCGTTCGCGCTGCTGGCGCTGGCGAGCCTTTACGTGCGGGCGACGCGGATCGGCCGGGCCACCCGCGCCATTGCCGAGCGCCCGGACGTGGCGGCGGCGTTCGGCGTCGATGTCGGCCACGTCTGCCGCGTGACGATCTGGCTGTCTTCCGCCATGGCCGGCATCGCGGCCGTGGCGGTCGGATCGCTCTACGGCTCCGCCTCGGCCTTCGTCGGCCTGCTCTACGGGCTGAAGGCGTTCATCTGCATGCTGGTCGCCGGCAACCGCCATTTCGAGGCGGTGATCGCCGTCGCGATCGTTCTCGGCGTCACGGAGGCCCTGGTCACGGGCTACGTGTCCTCCTCCCTGCGCGACGCCGTCGCCTTTTGCGTCCTCATCGGCGTCCTTTACCTCAGACCGGACGGCCTGTTCGGTTCCTACGCGACCTGAAGCGTCACCATGCCGAGCTTCGCCTTCTTCGAACCCATCGTCATCTCGACGCTCCTCAACGTCGCCATGACGCTCGGCCTTTACGTGACGGCCCTGTCGGGGCAGCTGTCCCTGGCGACCGCCGCGATCGCCGGCGTCGGCGGCTACACCGCCGGCGTGCTGACGACGACCTACGGCGTGCCCTTCGTCCCCGCCGTCGCCGCGGGCACAGCACTCGGCGCCGGCCTGGGAGCGGTGCTGGCGCTGCTGACCCTGCGCATGCGCGACTTCATCCTGAAGCTGACCACCCTGGCGGCGGGCGAGGCGCTTTCGGTGCTCGCCTTCAACTGGGACTTCATCGGCGGCGCCAACAGCTTCACGGGCATCGCCCCGCACACCGGCCTCGGCACCTGCCTCCTCGTGGCGGGACTGGCGCTGTTCGTTGCATGGCGCTTCGACGGCTCGCGTCTCGGCTTCGCGTCGCGGGCCGTGCGCGACGACCCGCTCGCCGCCGCCTCGATGGGCATTTCCGTCATGGAGGTGCGCCTCGTCACCTTTGCGCTCGGCAGCGCGCTGATCGCCATGGCCGGCGCGGTGCAGGCGCACTACCTGCTGGTGGTCACCCCCTCCCAGCTCGGCTTCTTCGTTTCCCTGAACACCATCATCTTCCTGCTGTTCGGGGGCCTGCAAACGCTGGCCGGCCCGATCCTTGGCGCGGTGGTGCTGACGGCGCTGCCCGAGGCGCTGCGGTTCGCCAGCGAGTTCCGCCTCATCGCCTACGGCCTCATCATCGTCGCCGTGATGTTGTGGCGGCCGGACGGCCTGCTCCGCCGCCACCCCACGGGCCTGCCCCGACGTTTCTTCGGCGTCACCGTCCACCGGGGGCGCGGCCCGCGCGGCGTCCTCGACGGCGAGGAGGCGCTGGCTCCCGCGCTCGTCGTGGCGCCGAGCGAGGGCTCGTCGCCCAAGCGGTCGCGAAACCCGAGCCGAACCTCGTAAAGGCCGACGCATGGAATTCATCGATCTGAGCCGCGAGATCCACCACCGGACGGCCGTGCATCCGGCGCACCCGCCGGTGGTAATCGCCACCTGGTACGACCACGACGAGGTCAAGCGCGCGGGCGACATCAGCTTCTCGTCCAAGGCGCTGTCGATCAGCTTCAGCGACCATGCCGGGACGCATGTCGACGCGCCCGTCCACTTCGATGCGCGGCCGGGGGCGGCCTCGATCGACCAGCTGCCGCTGGAGAACTTCTACACCTCCGCGATCTGCCTCGACCTCTCGCACGTGCCGCTGCGGCACGCGGCGACGGTGCCGGAACTGGAGGCCGCCCTTTCGGTGTCGGGCGAGGCGATCAGGCCGGGCGACACGGTCATGCTGCACATGGCGACCAACGACCGGCTGCTCGGCACGCCCGGCTACGTCCACGACTTCCCCGGTTTGGCGGTGGAAAGCGTGCATTGGCTGGCCGACCGCGGCATCGGCATGTTCGGCGTGGAGGCGGTGAGCCCCGCGCCCGAGGGCGAACCCAACTTCCAGGCGCACCTCGCCTGCGCGGAACGCGGCATCACCCACATCGAATGCCTCGCCAACCTCGACAGGCTGGTCGGCCGGGGCCGCTTCCGCTTCATCGGCTTCCCGCTCAGGATCCGCGGCGGCACGGCGAGCCCGATCCGCGCCGTGGCCGTCTTCGAGTGAGCGCGATGAAGCTGCCGGAGCACGGCCGCTACCCCTACAGCGCCCTGCCGCAGCGGCCCACCTACGCTTGGCCCAACGGCGCCAGGCTCGCCGTCGTCCTATGCAACAACATCGAGCACTTCGCCTATCGCAGCGGGCTCGGCAGCGACAGCGCGCAACCCGGCGCGGCGCAGAACCAGCGCAACTACGCGTGGCGCGACTACGGCAACCGGGTGGGCCTCTGGTACCTGCTCGACCTTTTGGACGAGCTGGCCCTGCCCTGCGCCCACAACGTGAACGCGGCGGTCTTCGACCATTGCCCGGCTATCGCGCCGGCGCTCCTCGCGCGCGGCGACGAGATGGTCGGCCATGGCCGCACCAACGCCGAACGCCAGGACATCCTGTGGGAGGAGGACGAGCGCCGGCTGATCCGGGAAAGCCGCGACGCCATCCTGCGCGTCGGGGGCACGCCGCAGGGTTGGCTCGGTCCCTACATCGCGCAAAGCGCCGTCACGCTGGACCTTCTGAAGGAGGAAGGCTTCAGCTACGTCATGGACTGGCCGGCCGACGACCAGCCGTTCTGGATGCGGACCCGGGCGGGGCCGATCCTGTCCGTCCCGTACTCGATCGAACTGAACGACAGCCCGGCCCTGGTCTTCCGCCAGCACGACGCCGCGACCTTCGCGGCCATGATCGTCGACCAGTTCGACGAGATGCTGCGCTTGTCCGCGACGTACCCGCTGGTGTGCAGCATCGTCCTCCACCCCTTCATCATCGGCCAACCGTTCCGCCTGCGCGCGCTCAGGCGGGCGCTCGAGCATGTACTCGCGCACCGCGACGCGATATGGCTCGCGCGTCCGGGCGAGGTCGCCGCCCATGCGGCCGGACTGCCGGACGGCACCGTGCCGACCGCCGACCGAGGTGCATCATGAGCCGTGTCCTCCGGGTCGCCGCCGCCCAGATGGGCCCCGTGCAGAAGGCCGACGCCCGCGCCCACACGCTTGGCCGGATCGTGGCGCTCCTGGAGGAGGCTGCGGCGCGCGGCGCCACGCTGGCCGTGTTCCCGGAACTGGCCTTCACGACCTTCTTCCCGCGCTGGCTGCTCGAAGGCGCGACGCTCGACGCGTACTTCGAGCGTGCCATGCCCAACCCGCAGGTGCAGCACCTTTTCGACCGCGCGAGGAGCCTCGGCATCGGCTTCCACATCGGCTACGCCGAGCTGACGCCCGATGGCCGCCGCTTCAACGCGGCCGTCACGGTCGAACCCGACGGCACGATCCTCGGGCGCTACCGCAAGGTGCACCTGCCGGGTTCGGTCGAGCCACGGGAGGGCGCGCGCTTCCAGCAGCTGGAGAAGCGCTACTTCGAGTACGGCGACGGCGGCTTTCCGGCGTTCCGGGCGGGGCCGGATTGGCACGATGCCGTCGCGGGCATGATGATCTGCAACGACCGGCGCTGGCCGGAAGCGTGGCGCGTCCTCGGCATGCAGGGCGTCGAGCTGGTCCTCGTCGGCTACAACTCCGCCGCCTACGACCCCAACGGCGGCACCACGGAGGACGCCGCGCTGCGCACCTTCCATTCCAAGCTCGTCGCGCAGGCCAACGCCTACATGAACGCGACCTGGGCGGTGACGGTCGCCAAGGCGGGCGACGAGGACGGCTCGGGACTGATCGGCGGCTCCTGCATCGTTGATCCCAACGGCGTCGTCGTGGCCGAGGCCGGAACGCTCGGCGACGAGGTGGTCGTCGCGGACTGCGACCTCGACCTGTGCCGCCAGGGCAAGGAGAAGATGTTCAACTTCGCGGCCCATCGCCGCCCGGAACACTACCGCGCCATCACCGAACGAGCCGGCGTGGTCGAGCCCGTCCCCCTCACCCGCGTCTGAGCCGGTCGATGCGGCAGCCAAGGATCCTGCGATGAGCCACGCCGCGAGCCGCATCCTCGTCGTCAACCCGAACAGCTCCGAGGTCGTGACCGCCGCCATCGACGCTGCCGTGGCGCCGCTGCGGATCGCGGGCGGGCCGGAGATCGCGGTCCGATGCCTTCGCTCCGGCCCGCCCGGCATCGCCACGCAGCGGGACGCCGACTCTGTGGTGATGCCGCTCTGCGACCTCGTCGCACGCGATGGGTCGGACGCTTTCGTGCTGGCCTGCTTCAGCGACCCCGGGCTGCACGCTGTGCGCGACGCGGCGAGCGGCCGTCCCGTGATGGGCATCGCCGAATGGGGTCTGCTGCGGGCCCTCACGCTGGGCGAACGCTTCGGCATCGTGGCGCTGTCACCTGCCTCGGTGAGGCGGCAGGCGCGCACCGTCAGGCAAATGGGCCTCGGCGCCCGCTACGCCGGGTCCTGGCCGGTCGACGCTTCGGCCGCGGAAACGGTCGGCGACGCCGTCAGGGATAAGCTGACGGAGGCGGCGCGCCGGCTCGTGACGGAGTGCCGCGCCGACGTGGTCGTGCTGGGCTGCGCCGGCATGGCAGGCCATCGCCGCGCCGTCGAGGATGCGGCCGGTTGCCCGGTCGTCGAGCCGACCCAGTGGGCCGTCACGGCAGCCCTCGGCGCCCTGCGTCTCGCCACCTCCTGACATCACCCGAGGCGTCCCATGCGCTACGACCTGATCATCCGCGGCGGCACCCTGGTCCTGCCCTGGGGCGAGACGCGCGCCGATGTCGGCGTGCGCGACGGCCGCATCGCGGCGCTGGGCAGCCTCGCGGCCGCCGACGCCGACGAGGTCGTCGACGCCGCGGGCCTGCACGTGCTGCCCGGCCTCATCGACAGCCACGTCCACCTGCGCGACCCCGGCGACCCGGCCGTCGAGACGCTTGCCACCGGCACGAAGGCGGCGGTGCTCGGCGGCATCGCCACCGTCTTCGACATGCCAAACACGAACCCGCCCGTCGTCGATGCCGAGCGGCTCGAAGGGAAGCGGCGCCACGTCGAGGAGCGGAGCTGGTGCGACGTCGGCCTCTACGTCGGCGGCACCAAGACCAACATCGACCGCTTGCCCGCGCTGGAACAGGAATGCGGCGTTTGCGCCATCAAGGTCTTCGCCGGTTCCTCGACCGGCACGCTGATGGTGGAAGACGACGAGCACCTGGAACGGGTGATGCGTTCCGGCCGCCGCCGCATCGCCTTCCATAGCGAGGACGAGTACCGGCTCCAGGCGCGCAGGCCCCAGTTCCATCCCGGCATGCCGCACCGGAACCACATGGAATGGCGCGACGAGGAATGCGCCTTCCTCGGCACGCGTCGGCTGATGTCGCTGGCGCGTCGCACGGGCCGGCCCGCCCACATCCTGCACGTGTCCACTGCCGAGGAGCTGAGCTTCCTGCGCGATTACCGTGACGTCGCCACCGTCGAGGTGCTGGTCAACCACCTGACCCAGGTGGCGCCGGACTGCTACGATCGGCTCGGAGGCTTTGGCGTCATGAACCCGCCGATCCGCGGCGAGCGCCATCGCGCGGCGAGTTGGGCGGCGGTCGCCGACGGCACGGTCGACACGATCGGCTCGGACCACGCGCCCCATTCGCGCGCCGCCAAGGCGCTGCCCTGGCCCGAATGCCCGGCCGGCCTGACCGGCGTGCAAACGCTTGTCCCCATCATGCTCGACCACGTCAGCGCCGGGCGGCTGTCGCTTTCCCGCCTCGCCGATCTCATGGCGGCGGGGCCGGCGCGGGTCTACGGCCTCATCGGCAAGGGGCGCCTCGCGGCCGGCTACGACGGCGATTTCACACTCGTCGACATGGCGCGGCGCCGGACCATCGAGGACAGCTGGATCGCGTCGCCCTGCGGCTGGACGCCCTTCGCCGGCACCACCGTCCAGGGCTGGCCGATCGCCACGATCGTGCGCGGCATCCCCGTGATGCGCGACGACGAGGTCCTCGGTCAGCCGGTCGGCCGCCTTGCCCGCTTTCGCGGCTAGCAACGGAGCGCTTCGAGCACGTTCGAGTCGCCGCCGACGCCGCGATGCCGCGCACCTCGACCCCTCGCCCGCCGACCGGCACGCCGGATGCAGGGAGCGCACCCTTCGATCGGCTGTCGTTGTGCATGCGCCGGCGGCCGGCGCTGCGACACGGCGAACTTCCCGCAAGTCGCCAGGGATCGCTGCGTTCCGTCGCGGTAGGCCGGACAGGCGTCCTGCTGGCATGGGCGTTGCGACGCTCACGGATTAACCCAGGAGCCTTAACTTTGAGCGACGTCCAGCTCAGCATACGTCGTCTCGCCAAGGGTTTCACGCGG
>CAXTFM010000011.1:0-18502 GCA_964243435.1 uncultured Beijerinckiaceae bacterium | reverse complement strand
AACTTTGAGCGACGTCCAGCTCAGCATACGTCGTCTCGCCAAGGGTTTCACGCGGCGCGCGGTCACGACGCCGGTGCTCGCCGACATTTCCTTCGACATCCGCGAGCGCGACTTCGTCAGCGTCATCGGCCCGTCCGGATGCGGCAAGACCACCGTGTTCAACATCATCGCAGGCCTGCTGGAGCCGGACGAGGGCACGCTGGTGTACCGCGGCGAGCCGGTCGCATCCCTGCGCGGGCGCATCGGCTACATGATGCAGAAAGACCTGCTGTTCCCCTGGCGCACCGTGCTCGGCAACGTGCTGCTCGGCCTCGACGTGCGCGGCGTGCCGCGCAAGGATGCGGTCGACACCGCGCGCGGCTACCTCGCCCGCTTCGGGCTGAGCGGGTTCGAGAACAGCTATCCCGCGACGCTGTCGGGCGGCATGCGCCAGCGCGTGGCCCTCATCCGCACCCTGATCCAGGACCCTGACATCCTGCTCCTCGACGAGCCGTTCTCCGCCCTCGACTACCAGACCCGGCTCTACCTTGAGGGCGTGTTGCTCGAGGCGGTGGCGACCTTCAACAAGACGGTGATCCTCATCACCCACGACATCGACGAGGCGGTGGCCCTGTCGAAACGCGTGGTGGTGCTTTCGGGGCGCCCGACCTGCGTCAAGGCCGAGCATCACATCGAGATCAACCGGACGACGCCGATCGACGCCCGCAGCGACCCACGCTTTTCCGAGTACTTCCACACCCTTTGCGGCGAACTCGACATCCAAACACGACGGGACGCGGCATGAGCACTGCCCTCACCCGCGCGGCGCGCTCGGAGGCGCGGGCCGCGCGCGACGCCGCTCGCGCCCTCCCGGCACGGCGCCCGCCCCGCCGAGCCAGCCTCATCGACACGCGGCTCGGCCGCGCCGCGCTGCAACTTCTCGCCGTCGTCGCCGTGTTCGCCGCTTGGCAGGTCGCGGCAAGCGCGGGACTGGTGTCGGAGTTCCTGATCGGCGCGCCGGCCGGCATCTGGCGGGCCTTCGCCGGCAGCATCACCGACGGCTCGCTCCCATTCGATACCTGGATCACGGTTTACGAGGCCATCCTCGGCTTCGCCATCGGCACGGCGATCGGCTCCGCGCTCGGCCTCGGGCTTTGGTACTCTGTGTTCCTCGCCCGCGTCACCGAACCCTTCATCGTGGCGCTGAACTCGGTGCCGAAGATCGCGCTGGCTCCCATCGTGATCCTGTGGTTCGGCACCGGCCTCGTGTCGAAGGTGGCGCTCGCAGTCTCGATGACGGCGCTGGTCGCGCTCATCGCCGCCTACCAGGGCGCCAAGGATGCCGATGGCGACCTCCAGTCGCTGATGGCCTCGATGGGCGCCAGCAAGCGGCAGGTGTTCCACGGCGTGGTGGTGCCCTCCACCGTGCCGGTCATCATCGCGACCTTCCGCATCAATGTCGGCTTCGGCCTCGTCGGTGCGGTGGTCGGTGAATTCATGAGTTCCAAGCGCGGCCTCGGCCACCTCATCTACGAGGCGTCGGGCTTGTACGACCTCAACACGGTGTGGATGGGGCTCTTCGTGCTGATGGCGGTCGGCTTCGTGCTGTACCATGCCATCGACTGGATCGAGCGCCGCCTCCTGCCGTGGAAGCTCGACGGCGGGCGCCAGCAGGTGCAGATCTAACCCTCCTCCCCCCGACAACCCCGCGAAGGAACATCCGTGGCCCGTACCCGATCCATCATGCTCGCCTCGGCGGCAACCCTTCTCGTCGCCGTGTCCGGCGCGTCGCCCGCCGCCGCGGCGACCAAGGCGGTCGTGTCGCAAGCCTTCCAGTCGCTGCTCTACCTGCCGCTCTACGTCGCGATCGACGGCGGCTTCTTCGCCAAGCAGGGCCTCGATGTCGACAAGGAGACCGCCGGCGCTCCGCCCGTCGCCCTCGCCGCCGTGATCTCGGGCAGCGCCGACTTCTCGCTGCATGGGCCGGAATGGACGGCGATCGCCGCCTCCAAGGGCGCCAAGGTCGATATCATCGCCGCCGTGGTCAACGGCGCCGCCGTGTGGATCGCCGCCGCGCCCGACTTCCCCTACACCGGCCCGGCCTCGCTGAAGGGCCAGAAGGTCGTCACCGGCACCATGCCGACCACGAGCACCTCGCTGTTCCTCAATTTGATGAAACAGAACAACATCGACGGGAAAACGGAGGTCGACCAGATCAACGTGCCGATCGGCACGGAGCCGGGGCCGTTCCTCGCCGGGCAGGCCAAGGTCGCGGTGATGTATGAGCCGGGCCTCGACCAGGCCGTGTCGCGCGGCATGAAGGTGGTCTACGCCTTTCCCAAATCCTTCGGCCCCTACGCCTTCTCGTCCATCAGCGCGCGCGCCGACGTCGACCCCGACAAGGCGCAGCGCTTCGTCGCCGGGCTCCAGGCGGCGCTGGCCTTCATGCAAAGCAACCCGGCGGAAACCGTCGCCATCGCCAAGAAGGAATTCCCCAAGCTGGAACCGGCGGTGGTCGAGGCCGCGGTGCAGCGCATGATCGCCGAGGACGTCTATCCCAAGTCGGTCGACACCACGCCGGACGCGCTGAAGATCGCGATGCAGACGCAGGTTTCGCTCGGCAACCTCAAGGCGCAGCCGGACTACGACAGCTTCGTGGTGCAGACCTTCTCGAAGAAGGCGATGGCACGCTAGCCGCGCCTGCGTCTCGCGTGTGGCGCAGCTCCGCCGCTCGCGGCGAACCACGGTCTCCCGCTCGTGTTTGCTGTGGCGGAGGAGAGCGCATGCGCACGATCGAACTGCCCGGTGGCCTTGCCGTCCCGGTGCTTGGCCAGGGCACGTGGAAGATGGGTGAGGTGCCATCGCGCGCCGCCGGTGAACGCGCGACGTTGCTCGCCGGGATCGACGCGGGCATGTCGCTGATCGACACGGCGGAAATGTATGGCGACGGCAGCACGGAGCGTTTCCTCGGCGATGCCTTGGCCGGGCGCCGCAATGAGGTATTCCTCGTCAGCAAGGCCTATCCGCAGAACGCGTCACGCCGGAAGCTGCCGGCCGCTTGCGAGGCAAGCCTCAAGCGGCTGCGCACCGACCGGCTCGACCTTTACCTGCTGCACTGGCCGGGCAGCGTACCGGTCGGCGAAACCGTGGAAGCGATGGAAGGGCTGGTCGCAGCGGGCAAGATTCGCGCATGGGGCGTCAGCAACTTCGACGTCGACGACATGGATGCGTTGCGCCGCGCCGGCGGCACGCGCTGTGCGACCAATCAGGTGCTCTACAACGTGACGCGGCGTGGCCCGGACTACGACCTCGTGCCCTGGCTCAAGACGCACCGGATGCCGTTGATGGCCTACAGCCCGGTGGAGCAGGGCCGCCTTCCGGACAGCCCGGCCCTGCGTCGCGTCGCCGAGCGGCACGGCGCGACGCCCTACCAGGTGGCCCTTGCATGGACGCTGCGCGATGGCGCCTTCGCCGTTCCCAAGGCTGCTACCCTGGCCCACCTGCGCGACAATCGCGCCGCCGGCGATCTCACGCTCGACGCCGACGACCACGCCCTGCTCGATGCCGCTTTCGCACCGCCGCAACGGAAAGTTAACCTTGCCATGCTGTGAAAGGGGCGGTGCCACGCGGCACCGATACGCGCCCGGAGTCGCGGATGCACAGCACGACGCACGTCGATCCGAGCCATGACGGGCCGCATCATGACGGAACGGTTTGCAGCGGAACAGGCCACCTCCGCGCCGGCGCGGACATCAGGGCACTGCTCCGCCGCGCCTTTGCCGGAGAAAGCCTCGCACTCGAGCGCGACGACCATTCGCTTCACGACCTGACCCAGGTTGCGCTCGCACTTAAGCCGCACGCGACATTGACGCTCCGCTTCGCCGCTACCATGACGCCGATCGAGCGGGCCAGCATCGCCAGCGTCGGCAAGGGACGCGTCGTCTTCCTGTGACGCGTCCGCCTGCTTCGCTGCGCCGTCAGCGCGTCGTGAGCTGTGCCAGCACGTAGCCGACGAGGGCGGCGATGAGCAGCGCGATGAGCGGACGCGCCTTTACCTCCGATTCAAGCGAGTGCAGCGCCTTCTCGGCGGAGGCGGTGGCGTCGGAAAAGGTATCGCCGAACGTGTCCTTGGCCTGACCGTAGACGTTCTGCGCCGTGCCCGCCGCTTGGCGGACGTAGCCGCTGGCCTCGGTTTGGGAATCGCCGGTCACGTCGCCGATGCCGCTTTCCGCCTTGCCGATTGTTTCCTTGGCCTTGCCCGTGATGCGATCCGTATCCATGGCGTCCTCGCTGCGACGCACCGACACGGCACGCCTCGCGACCTGCAATGGTCGAGGCAAGCGCTCCGTTCCCGTCGCGAGCGACGAGGTTGGGACGAAGCCCGCGCTGCTATGCCCTCGCTGTTTCGCCAGCCATGCATACTATATGTCCGCCCATGACGATGACCTTCGACGGGCCGACCGCGGACACCCCGGTGTTGCGCCGCATCGTACCGCCCTACCCGCACCCGCGCGAGCAGCAGCTTCGCCCGCTCGGCTTCCTGCGGACGCTGCGGCGCAACCCCATCGAGATGTGGACGCAGGCCCACTTCGAGCGGCCGATCCTGACCGGGCGCGGCCTGCTCGGCATCGGCGCCGTCATCAACCATCCCCCGTCGATCCGCCGCGTGCTGCTCGACAACGCCGCGAACTACCGCAAGGACGCGCTGCAAAAACGCGTGCTGTCGCCCGGACTCCACGACGGCCTGCTCACGGTGGAAGGCGAGGCGTGGAAGATGCAGCGCCGCGCCATCGCACCGATCTTCACGCCGCGCATCGTCCACGGCTTCGCCGCCGCCATGACGCGCAACGCGGAGGCGCTGGTGCAGCGGTGGACGCGCGTGCGCTCGGGCCGCGTCGTCGACGTGCAGCGCGACATGCACCGCGTCACGCTGGACGTGCTCGGCGACACCATCTTCTCGACCGGGTTGGAAAACGACCCCGAAGAGCTGCTCACGGCGATGAGCCGCTTCTTCTCCGCCGTCGGCCAGCTCGACCTTGCCGACCTGCTCGACTACCCCGACTGGGTGCCACGCGTGGCGCAGCTGCGCAGCCGCGACTCGGTGCGTTACTTCTCCACGGTGGTGAACACCCTCATCGACCGGCGCAAGGCGCTGATCGCGGGAGGCGGCACGCCGCCGACCGACCTGATGACGCTGCTGCTCAAGGCGTCCGACCCGGAAACCGGCACCGGGCTCAGCGCGGAAGAGGTGCAGGCCAACATCATAACCTTTCTCGGCGCCGGCCACGAGACGACGGCCAACGCCCTGACCTGGTCGCTGTACCTGCTGTCGCTGTCGCCGGAATGGCGCGGGCGCGTCGCCGCGGAAGCCGACCGCGTGCTCGACGGGCCACCGGAGTCGGCACTCGACCGCCTCGTCGACACCCGCGCGGTGATCGAGGAAGCGATGCGGCTCTACCCGCCCGTCGCCAGCCTGAGCCGCGCCGCGCTCGGCCCCGACGACCTTTGCGGGCGGCGCATCCGCCGCGGCGCCCTCATCATCATCTCGCCCTACGTACTCCATCGCCACAAGCTGCTGTGGCAAGACCCCGAGGCCTTCGACCCCGGCCGCTTCCTACCGGGCAGGCGCGAGTCAATCGACCGCTTCGCCTACCTGCCGTTCGGCGCCGGTCCGCGCATCTGCATCGGCGCCGCCTTCTCCCTCCAGGAGGCGGCGATCATCCTGGCGACGCTGGTGCGGCGTTTCGAGCTGCTGCCGGTCGAAGGCTTCAAGGTTGAGCCGGTGCAGCGCATCACCCTGCGCCCGCGCAACGGCATGCAGCTCGTGCTGCGCCACCGCCGCGCCGACTGACGCTTTTCCGCGTACCAGGCAGGGCACCGGCGCCGACCCGCGCCATGTTCCCTTTTTGGTCTTTGGATACCTTTGCACCGGCATGCTGCACCCTCCACCGAGGAGGTGCGCATGCCCCACCGTTCCCAAAGCGAAGATTCCATCCAGGCCGGCATCGTCGATTACCTCCGCGTCGTGCTCCAGCCCGGCCGCTACGTGGTGTTCAGCGTGCCCAACGGCGGCAAGCGCAGCATGGCCGAGGCCGGCGTGAAGCGGCGCACCGGCATGCTCGCCGGAGTGTGGGACATCTGCATCCTTGGCCCCGGCGGGGCCACCTGGTGGCTCGAAACCAAGACCGATCGCGGTCGCCTCAGCGAGCCGCAGCGCGATTTCAGTGCCTTCATGGTTGCCGGCGGCGTGCCTCATGCGGTGGTGCGCGGCATCGATGACGCGGCGGCGGCGGTCATGGCGTGGGGCCTGCGCACACGCCTCGCCAGGGCAGCCTAGGCGCTGCCGCCGGGCTGCTGCGAGCGGTACCAGTCGAGGATTTCCGCTCCCGTCCACATCACCACGCCGTCATGGCCGAGGATGTGGTCGTAAAGCTGCTCCACGTATTTGATGCGGTGCGGCACGCCGGACAGGTAGGGGTGGATGGAGATCGCCATCACGCGCGGTGCCCGCGCCCCATCGAGGTAAAGCCGATCGAACTGGTCGCGCCCGCGGCGCAGGATCTCGTCGGACGCGTGTTGCTGCACCGCGCTGATGACGACGTCGTTGATCTCCACGGTGTAGGGCACGGAAACGATGGGGCCGGCGCGGGTGCGCAGCGGCACCGGCTGCTCGTCGAGCACCCAGTCGGCGACGTATTCGATGCCGGCCTCGGCGAGGAGGTCGAGCGTGTCGTCCGTTTCGGTCAGGCCGGGGCTTTCCCAGCCGCGCGGCGGTGCGCCGGTCAGGTCGGCGATGGCGCGCATGGTGTCGGCGATCGCCGCCGCCTGGTCGGCGACGCTGTGGGTCGGGCGCTGCACGAAGCCGTGCCCCATGAAGTCCCAGCCCGCGTCGCGGGCGGCCTCGCAGGCCTCGCGGTAGGTGGCGCAGGCCGAACCGTTGACGGCGAAGCTCGCCTTGAGCCCGCGCGACCCCAGCATGTCGAGGAAGCGCCAGAAGCCGACGCGCATGCCGTACTCGTGCCACGCCCAGTTCGGGATGTCGGGAAGCAGCGGCTGCCCCATCGGCGGCGACAGCACCGCGCGGGGCATGGCGCCGGACGGCGACCAGGTTTCGACGTTGACGATCGTCCACACCGCGACCCGCGCCCCGCCCGGCAGCTCGAGCCTGGGGCGGCGGTGGATCGGCTGGTAGTCCAGACGCTTGCGCACACTGGCGCCGATGCCCTCGTTCATTCCGCCTCCTTGGACTGCGATGGGTTTCCGCCCCTTTTAGGCGAGGCGGGCGAGCAGCCCGGCGATCAGGCGGCCACGCTCGACGAGGCTTGCAACCTCGATGTGCTCGTCGAGCGTATGGACCCCCGTGCCGTGGACGCCGAGGCCGTCCAGCGTCGCGATGCCTTCGGCGCCGGTGAAGTTGCCGTCGGAGCCGCCGCCTGCCGCGCCATGCGTGAGGTCGAGCCCCAGTTCGGAAGCGACGGTTCGTGCCAGGTCGAACATGCGCATCGTGCCGTCGTCCGGTTCCCACACCGGGCGGGTGACGCCGCGGGTCACGGCAAAGCCGGTGCGCGCATCCATGTCGGTGAGCGCGAGCATGCGGGCGACGCCGTCGTCGAGGTCGCCCTGCCGCTTGGCCATGCTGAGGGCCTCCGCCCGGCACGTCGTCGCCACGCAGTTCACCCACTGTCCGCCGTGGATCACCCCGACGCTGAAGGTGCAGGCGTCGCCGGTCATCGCCTCGATGGCGAGGATCTGCCGCGCCATGATGGCGATGGCCGAGCGCCCCTCCTTGAGGGTCGAGCCGGCATGGCTCGGGCGGCCCGTCGCCGTGAGGTCGAAGCGCGCGATGGCGTAGCGTCCGGTCACCACGCCGTTGTTCGGGCGGCCGGGCTCGGGCACCAGCACGTAGCGGTGCCGCCGCGCGCTGTCGAGGATCAGCTCGCGCGTCGATGGGCTGCCAACCTCCTCGTCGCTGGTCAGCAGCATGCTGACCGGCAGCGGCGTCTCCGCCCCGGCGGCTGCGAGCTGGCGCACCGCCTCCAGCGCCGCGTAGTTCCCGCCCTTCATGTCGAGGATGCCGGGACCGTAGCAGCGCCCCCCCTCGCGGCGGAACGGCAGCTTCTCCAGCGTTCCCACGGGGTGGACGGTGTCGAGATGTCCCATCAGCAGGATGCCCGGTTCGCCCCGGCGCGGATGGGGGAAGTCGGCGACGACGCAGTCGCCGAAGCCGCCGCGCCCCGGCACCCGCCGGATCGCCGCGCCTGCCCCTTCCAGCTCCGCCGCCGCGAGCGTCATCATGCCGTTCACCGCGGCGGCGTCGAAGGTCGGGCTTTCGCACCGCACCCACCGCTCCAGGCCGCGCAGCATCGCCTCCTCGTCGAAGGCGAGGCGCGTGAGATCGATCGGCGAGGTCGGCGTCGTCACGGGTCCGGTCTCCGGCAAGGTGGGTCGTGCGCTGATGCGGTTGCGCTGTCCAAGTGGACCGGGAGGCAAATGGCTTGCCGCCAGCCTCGGCGCAACGACCGATGGCGTTTGGGGAAAAGCAGCATGTCTTTCTCCGCCGATCGTCCTAAAAGCGGGAGGTCGTCCCGCGCGGAGTTACACATGCAGCAGATCGGTCGTCACTTCCTGCAGATCCCCGGGCCGACCAACACGCCGCTCCCGATCCTTGCCGCGATCGCAAAGCCGACGATCGACCATCGCGGACCCGAGTTCGCAGAGCTCGGCCTCGAGGTGCTGGCCGGCATCCGAACGATCTTCAAGACCGCCAAGCCGGTCATCATCTATCCAACCTCCGGGACGGGGGCCTGGGAGGCCGCGCTCGTCAACACGCTGTCCCCCGGCGACCACATCCTGATGTACGAGACCGGTTGGTTCTCCACTCTGTGGAACAGGATGGCCACGGCGTTAGGCTTCCGGCCGGAGGTGATGGCGGGGGACTGGCGCGGCGGCGTCGACGCCGCCGGCATCGAGGCCAGGCTTCGCGAGGACAGGGCGCACGCGATCAAGGCGGTGGCCGTCGTCCACAACGAGACCTCGACCGGCGTCACCTCCGACATCCCCGCCGTGCGCCGCGCCATCGACCGGGCGGGCCACCCCGCGCTGCTCCTCGTCGACACCATCTCGTCGCTCGGCTCCATCGACTACCGCCACGACGCTTGGGGGGTCGACGTCACCGTGGGCGGCTCGCAGAAGGGGCTGATGCTGCCGCCCGGCCTGTCGTTCAACGCCATCTCCGACAAGGCGCTGGCGGCGTCGGCGCAGTCCAGGTTCCCCCGCGCGTTCCTGGGGTGGGAGGAGATGCTGAAGGCCAACGCTTCCGGTTACTTCCCCTACACGCCGTCGACCAACCTGCTGCAAGGGTTGAAGGTCGCGCTGGACATGCTGCACGCCGAGGGGCTGGATCAGGTCTTCGCCCGCCACGAGCGGGCGGCCAAGGCAACGCGCGCCGCCGTGCGGCACTGGGGCTTCGAGGTGCAATGCCGCAATGAGGCGGAATACTCCTCCTCGCTGACGGCGGTGCGGCTGCCCGAGGGCCACTCCGCCGATGCGCTACGTCGCGAGATCCTGGCGAGTTCCAACATGTCGCTCGGCAACGGCCTCGGCCCGCTGGCCGACCGCGTGTTCCGCATCGGCCACCTCGGCGAATTCAACAACCTGATGGTCACGGGCACGCTGTCCGGCGTCGAGATGGGCTTGCAGGCGTGCGGCATTCCGTACCGCAAGGGCGGTGTCGACGCGGCGATGGAGGTGCTCGCCGGCAACGCGCCGCCGGCTGTGCAAGCGGCGGCGTAGCGCGGCGATCGCCATCGTACCTGACGCCATTGTCCCTGACGCCATGGTGCCGAGCCCGGCGGACGCCGTTCAACGGGCGCTCCGCGCGCGCGCGGAGCGCGATCGCCCGTGTTGCAGCCGCGCCTGGGCCGATGCGGAGGCGTGGGCGCGCGGCGAGGGCGAAGGCTCCCCGGCGGAGGCGGCGGCGCTGACGCGCAGGGACGCGGAAGCGTGGATCCCCGGCCTCGCGGCTCGGCCGACGGTGATGGCGATGGGCTGGTCGATCGTGGTCGCCACCGTCACGGCCGGCGCCCTGTCGTGGGTCCCGGCCGCGCCCTGGGTCACCGTCGCGAGCGACACCGTCAAGGTCGGCGGCTGCGCCGCCGCCGTCGCCGCCGCGGCCTGGGGCATCCTGTCCGAAGTGCGGGGCTGGGAAGGGAGCGACGCGTCGCGCTGGCTCCTCAAGCGCCGGGTCAAGGCGTTCCGCAAGGCGCTCGACGCGCGCCGCCGCGAGGTGTGCGACACGCTGATCTCGGTCGGCGACGACGGCATCGTCGTGTACCGCAGCGACAATGGCGCGATCGCGTCCGACACCTATCCGCCGGCCCTGGTCACGCATGTCGCGCTGGAGCCGCGCGACGGTCACGCGTCGCTGCACCTCGGCGTCGACGGCGGGGTGCGCCGCTTCGACTGGCTGCACCCGGACGCGGCCTTTGCGGAAGCGGTCGCACGCTTCGCCGAGGCATCGCGCGCGCAGCGGGCGGCGCGGGCGGTCGAAACGCCGGTCGCCTGAGCGGACCGACGCCGCAGCCCCCGGCGTACCGCCGCGAAGCGGCCCCGTCGTTCGACGGTCCCCCTTGCCAAAGCGGCGCGCGGTCCGATGATCGGCGCCGTCGGGATGGGAAGGGTTCGCGCGAATGACGACAAACGATCGACCCGTGGTGATCGCGGTGGCCATCACCGGCTCGGTGCCACGCAAGGCGGACAACCCCGCCGTCCCGATCACCGTCGCCGAGCAGATCGAGTCGACCCACGCCGCCTTCGAGGCCGGCGCGACGCTGGCGCACATCCACGTGCGCAACGACGACGAGTCGCCCTCCTCCGACCCCGAGCGCTTCGCCGCCGTGCAAGATGGGCTGCGCCGCCACTGCCCGGGCATGGTCGTGCAGTTCTCCACCGGCGGGCGCGGCCGCGACCCGACGAGCCGCGGCCTGTCGCTCAAGCACCGGCCCGACATGGCCTCGCTGTCGACCGGCTCGGTCAACTTTCCCACCATCGTCTACGAGAACGGCGCCGCGCTGGTCGACGATCTCGCCACCGCGATGCGCGACAACGGCGTGCGGCCGGAGATCGAGATCTTCGACCTTTCGCACCTCCACGGGGCAAGGCGGCTGGTCGATGCCGGGCTGATCGACGCGCACCCCCACGTGCAGTTCGTGCTCGGCGTGCGCAACGCCATGCCCGCCGCCGAGCACCTGCTCGACATCCTCCTCGCCGAGACGAGGCGCATGCTTCCCGACGCGACCTGGACCGCCGCCGGCATCGGCCGCCACCAGGCGGAGGTGATGGAGTGGGCGTTGGCCCGCGGCGCGGACGCGGTACGCACGGGGCTGGAGGACAACGTCCGCGTCAGCAGGGACCGGCTCGCCTCCGGCAATGCCGAGCTGGTCGGCCTTGCCGCCGCCATGGTGGCGCGCCATGGCCGGCGCGTCGCCACGCCGGCACAGGCGCGCGCCGCGCTCGGCCTGCCGGCATAGCGCGGCGCATCACGCCACGATCGTCCGCCTCGGCACCGCGGAACGACGCGCTCGGCTCAACCCTTCGCGACCTCGTGGTCGGCGAGGAGTTCGAGCGCCTTGACCATGGCGGAGTGGTCCCAGCCGTGCCCGCCACGCGCCGCGCAGGTGTTGAACAGCTCCTGCGCCGTGGCGGTGTTGGGCAGCGACACGCCGAGCGCGCGCGCGCCCTGCAATGCCAGGTTGAGGTCCTTCTGGTGCAGCTCGATACGGAAGCCGGGGTCGAAGGTGCGCTTCACCATGCGCTCGCCATGCACCTCCAGGATGCGCGACGAGGCAAAGCCGCCCATCAGTGCCTGGCGCACGCGGGCCGGGTCGGCCCCAGCCTTGGCGGCGAACACCAGCGCTTCGGCCACCGCCTCGATGTTGAGGGCGACGATGATCTGGTTGGCGACCTTGGTGGTTTGGCCGTCGCCGTTGCCGCCGACGAGGGTGATGTTCTTGCCCATCAGCTCGAACAAGGGGCGCACCTTCTCGAAGGCGTCGTCCGGGCCGCCCACCATGATGGTCAGCGAGCCCGCCTTGGCGCCGACCTCGCCGCCCGACACCGGCGCGTCGAGGTAGGCGCAGCCGAGCTCGTTGATCCGGCGCGCGAAGTCCTTGGTGGCGAGCGGCGAGATCGAGCTCATGTCGACCACCGTCTTGCCGGCGCCGAGACCCTCCGCGACGCCGCCCGGCCCGAACAGCACGGACTCCACGTCGGGCGTGTCGGACACCATCACGAAGACGATGTCGGAGCGTTGCGCCACCTCGCGCGCGTCGGCGCAGCCCTGCGCGCCGGCATCGACGAGGTCGGAGGGCAAGGCGCGCCGCGCCGTCACGTACAGCGCGTGCCCTCCCGCCAGCAGGCGGGCGGCCATCGGGCGGCCCATGATGCCGAGGCCGATGAAGCCGAGATTGGACATGGTTCTTCCTTTCGTTGCTGAAGCCGGGCGCGCCGGCATCGACGTGCCCGGCGGGGAAGGCCGGCGCGACGCCCTCAGGCGGCGCGGGCGCGCTCGAACCAGCCGAGCCCGTCGGCGGTAGCGCCCGCCGGCTTGTACTCGGCCCCCACCCACCCCTTATAGCCGATCGCATCGAGGTGCTTGAACAGGAAGGGATAGTTGATCTCGCCCGTGCCCGGCTCGTGGCGCCCGGGATTGTCGGCGAGCTGGATGTGCGGGATGCGGGCGAGGTTGCGCTCGATGGTGCGCGCGATGTCGCCCTCCGTGATCTGCATGTGGTAGATGTCGTACTGCACGTAGACGTTGCCTGACCCGACCTTGTCGATCAGCGCCAGCACCTGGTCGGTGCGGTTGAGGTAGAAGCCCGGCACGTCGCCGGGATTCACCGCCTCGATGAGCAGGCGGATGCCCTCGCGCTCCAGTTCGCGCGCGGCGAAGCCGACGTTCTCGACGAGCAGGGCGTCGCAGCGCTCCCTGTCGACGCCGGCCGGCTGGAGCCCGACGAGGCAGTTGACCTGGGGGCACTTCAGCCGCTTGGCGTAGTCGATCGCCTTTCCGACCCCGTCGCGGAACTCGTCGACCCGGTCGGGCAGCACGGCGAGGCCGCGCTCGCCGCCGGCCCAGTCGCCGGCCGGCAGGTTGTGCAGCACCACTTCAAGCCCGTTGTCGTCGAGTCGCGCGGCGAGGTCGGCGACGTCGAACTCGTAGGGGAACAGGAACTCCACCGCAGTGAAGCCGGCCTGCCGCGCCGCCGCGAAGCGGTCGAGGAACGGCAGCTCGGTGAACAGCATGGTCAGGTTGGCGTTGAACCGCGGCATGGGAGGCTCCGAAGTGTGACGGCGTGGAAACGATCAGGCGACCGGTTCGGGCGCCGCTACCTGCTCCTTCGGTACCTTCATGTCGACCCGTTTCTCGATCGACAGGCTGGGGTCGAGGCACAGGATGTCCTCGAACTCGTTGACGCTGTCGACCTCCGTGCCCATCGCGATGTTGGTGACGCGCTCCAGGATGAACTCCAGCACCACCGGCACCTTGTGCTCGGCCATCAGGTCGTGGGCGCGGGCAAAGGCGTCCTTGAACTCGTTGGGGCTTTTCACCCGGATCGCCTTGCAGCCGAGCCCCTCGGCGACGGCGACGTGGTCGACGCCGTAGCCGTCGAGCTCGGCGGCGTTCACGTTGTCAAAGGCGAGGCTCACCTCGAAGTCCATGGAGAAGCCGCGCTGCGACTGCCGGATCAGGCCGAGGTAAGAGTTGTTCACCACGATGTGGAGGTAGGGCAGCTTATGCTGGGCGCCGACCGCCAGTTCCTCCAGCATGAACTGGAAATCGTAGTCGCCCGAGAGCGCCACGATCTTGCGGTCGGGATCGGCGGCGCGCACGCCGAGCGCGGCCGGCATGGTCCAGCCGAGCGGGCCGGCCTGGCCGCAGTTGATCCAGTTGCGCGGCTTGTAGACGTGGAGAAACTGCGCGCCGGCGATCTGCGACAGGCCGATGGTGGACACGTAGCAGGTGTCGCGGTCGAGGATGTCGTTCATCTCCTCGTAGACCCGCTGCGGCTTCAAAGGTACGTGGTCGAAATGCGTCTTGCGCAGCATGCTCCTCTTGCGATGCTCGCATTCGCGGGCCCACTCGGTCCTGTCCTTCAGGTCGCCCGCGGCCTTGCGCTCGCCGGCGACGGTGTTGAGCAGGTCGAGCGCCGCGCGCGCATCGGACACGATGCCGAGATCCGGCCCGAACACTCGGCCGATCTGCGTCGGTTCGATGTCGATGTGGATGAATTTGCGGCCCTTGGTGTAGGTTTCCACCGAGCCGGTATGGCGGTTGGCCCAGCGGTTGCCGATGCCGATCACGAAGTCGGACTCGAGCAGGGTGCGGTTGCCGTAGCGGTGGCTGGTCTGCAGCCCGACCATGCCGACCATCAGCGGATGGTCGTCGGCGATCGCCCCCCAGCCCATCAGCGTGGGGATCACGGGAATGCCGGTCAGCTCGGCGAACCGCACGAGCTCGGCGCTGGCGTCGGCGTTGATGACGCCGCCGCCAGCCACGATGAGCGGACGCTCGGCCGCGTCCAGCATCTCCATCGCCCGCTCGATCTGCGCGCGGTTCGCCGCCGGCTTGTACACGGGCAGCGGCGCGTAGACCGCGTCGTCGAACTCGATCTCGGCCATCTGCACGTCGATGGGCAGGTCGATCAGCACGGGGCCCGGACGGCCGGAGCGCATGACGTGGAAGGCCTGCTGGAACACCATCGGCACCAGCGCCGGCTCGCGCACCGTGACCGCCCATTTGGTGACGGGCTTGGCGATGGTCTCGATGTCGACGGCCTGGAAGTCCTCCTTGTACAGCTTGGCGCGCGGCGCCTGCCCGGTGATGCACAGGATCGGGATGGAGTCGGCGGCGGCGGCGTAAAGGCCGGTGATCATGTCCGTGCCGGCCGGGCCGGAGGTGCCGATGCACACGCCGACGTTGCCGGCCTTGGCGCGGGAATAGCCGTCCGCCATGTGCGAGGCGCCTTCGACGTGGCGGGCGAGGATGTGGCGGATCGAGCCACGCGCCTTCATCGCGGAATAGAACGGGTTGATGGCGGCACCGGGGACGCCGAAAGCGCAGTTCACGCCCTCCCGTTCGAGCACGCGGATCGCGGCGTCGACGGCTCTCATCTTGGCCATGCTGTCCTCCCGGCGGGTCGTCTTGTGTTGGCGGGCATAGTTCGGCGTCCGGCCCCGTCGCACAAGCCCGACCTTTGGCGTTTTCGCCTGGCGGCGTGCTCGCGCAATTGGTATGCAAACACAAATGCTTAACGTAAATTCGCAGTGGAAAATATCAGCGGCCCGCGACGCGTCGCGGAGTCAAGGCCGGGGTGGACGTCTCACCCTGGCGGCGGCGCGGATCGGCGACCGCGCCGCGAGCGGCGGCTTCCCGCCGTCGACACGCGCGGCATGGTCCGGGCGCATTTCGCATGCGTAGGCCCCCGTCCCCCGGCAAGCCCGCGCCGATCCGCGCCGATCCCGCCAAGGCCGGCGAGGACGCGCGCGCGGGCGGCGTGCAGTCGGTGGACCGGGCGCTGAGCCTGCTCGAACTGCTCGGCGAGGACGAGGAAGGCTACCGTCTTACCGACCTCGCCGTGCGCACGGGGCTGTCGCCCTCCACCGTCCACCGCCTGTTGACCACTTTGGAACGACGGCGCTTCGTGCAGTACGACGCGACGAAAAGCATGTGGCACGTCGGGCGGCACGCCTTCGAGGTCGGCTCGGCCTTCGTACGCCGCCGCAGCTTCGTCACGCCCGCCCTGCCCATCCTGCGCCGCCTGCGCGACCTGACGCGGGAAACGGCCAACCTCGCCATCATCGACGAGGGCGAAGTGGTGTTCCTCGCCCAGGTCGAGAGCCGCGAGATCATGCGCGCCATCACCCGCGTCGGCGGCCGCGTGCCCATGGTCACCTCCGGCCTCGGCAAGGTGATGCTCGCCACCTACGGCGAGGACACGGTGGCGGCGGTGATCCAGCGCTACGGCATGCGGCGCATGACGCCGAAGTCGCTGACGCGGGCGAGCGTGCTGCAAACGGCGCTGCGCCGGATCCGCGCGCAGGGCTACGGCGTCGACGACGAGGAATTCATCACCGGGCTGCGCTGCGTGTCGGCGCCGGTCTACGATGCGCAGGGCGAAGCGCTGGCCGCCATCTCCGTGTCGGGCTTGAGCGCGCGCATGACGGATGAACGGCTGCGGACCCTGGGCGAGCTGGTGCGGGCCGCCGCCGACGAGTTGACGGCGACGCTGGGCGGCACGATCCCGCCGGGACGGGCGGAGGACGACCCGGCATGATGCCGGGCCTTGCCGGACGCGTGCCGCCGGTGCTGCGGGCGCGCTGCGCCGTGCTCGCCGTCGCCGACGCGCCCGGCGAGGGATCTGCGGGCACCGTGGTGTCGGAAGCGCTGGTCGCGGAGGCGCTCGCGCGCTTTGCCGCCGGCTTCCGTGCGCCGGACCCGCTCGCCCTCGCCTCGCTGTGGTCGATCTTCTACCTCGACGCCGTGCTCGCGCCGGCGGCGGCGGCGCTGCTGTGCTGCGACCTCGTGCTGCCGGTCGCGCTCGACGCGGTCGGCCTCGATCTCGACCGCAGCGGCCTGCCGGCGCGGGTTTGGCTGCGCGATGGGGGGCGGACCGCCGGCGACGGCGTGCGGCGCTTCGCCCCGCTGCTGCGCGAACAGCTCGCGCCCTTCGTCGCGTTGCTCGACGGGCACACCGGCCTTGCCCCGGCCGTCCTGTGGAGCAACGCGGCGGTGCTCCTCGACTACGTCGTCGGCGCGGTCGGCGCGGAGGCGGTGCCGGCGGCGCGCGCCGAGGCGCTGGCGCTGCTTGCCGGCGGGGACATCGATGCGCCGGGCCTCGCCCTGCCCTACCGCCCGACGCACGACGGCGGACGCGAGCGGCGGATCTGCTGCGGGCGCTTGAAGCTATCGGGGATGGCGCCCTGTCCTGCGATCTGTCCCGGACGCGACGCCTTTCTCGGGCTGGGGCGCGGCGGGACGACGCTGGCGCGCGGCGGCCGGAGCCTGTAAGCCGGGCACCTGCCGTCGCGGCGACGCCGCCCGCACCCCGGCCGTCCCGTAGCCGGCCGTGCGATCGCCGGCGAGGCGGCCACCCCATCAACCCGGACCTCACGCGTGCTCAAGGCCTTCTTCGCCTATTACAAGCCCCATCGCGGCCTGTTCCTGCTCGACTTCGGCTGCGCCATCACGTCGGGGCTGCTCGAACTCGGCTTCCCCCTGGCGGTGAAGGCCTTCGTCGACGTGCTGCTGCCTCGCCACGATTGGGGGCTGATCGCGCTGGCCGTGGCCGGCCTCGTCCTCATCTACGCCCTTGCCGCCGGCCTGATGGCGGTGGTGACCTACTGGGGCCATGTGCTCGGCATTTCCATCGAGACCGAAATGCGCCGGCGCGCCTTCGACCACCTCCAGAAGCTCTCCTTTCGCTTCTACGACGGGCAGAAGACCGGACACCTCGTCGCCCGCGTCACCAAGGACCTCGAGGAGATCGGCGAGGTCGCCCACCACGGCCCCGAGGACCTGTTCATCGCGGTGATGACGCTTGCCGGCGCCTTCGCGCTGATGCTGTGGGTGCATTGGCCGCTCGCCCTCGTCACGGCAAGCGTGCTGCCGCTGGTGTTCGGCGTCGGCGCCCGCTACGGCGGCGCGATGGAGCGCAACTGGCGCGCCCAGTTCGCCCGCGTCGCCGCCTTCAACGCCCGCCTGGAGGAGAACATCGGCGGCATCCGCGCGGTGAAGGCTTTCGGCAACGAGGAGCACGAGCGCACGCTTTTCGCCGCCGACAACCGCCTCTACATGGAAGCCAAGCTCGACGCGTACCGCATCATGGCCGGCGCAACCACCCTGAACTATCTCGGCATGCGCTTCGTGCAGGTCGTGGTGATGCTCGCCGGCACCTACTTCGTGGTGCGCGGCGACCTCACGGTGGGCGGTTTCGTCGGCTTTCTCCTGCTGCTCGGCGTGTTCTACCGCCCGCTCGACAAGATCAACGCGGTGATCGAGAGCTATCCCAAGGGCATCGCCGGCTTCCGCCGCTACCGCGAGCTGCTCGCCACCCTGCCGGACGTGGCGGACGCGCCCGGCGCGGCGGCGGCCAAGCCGCTCGCCGAGGCCATCCGCTTCGACAAGGTGGGCTTCGGCTACGTGCCGGGGCGCCCGGTTCTGCGCGGCTTCGACCTCACGATCCGCAAGGGGGAGACGGTCGCCTTCGTCGGGCCGTCCGGCTCCGGCAAGACCACGCTGTGCTCGCTGCTGCCGCGCTTCTACGACGTCGAGTGCGGGCGCATCACGCTCGACGGCACGGACATCCGCGCGCTGACGCTTGACTCGCTGCGCCAGCAGATCGGCATCGTGCAGCAGGACGTGTTCCTGTTCGGCGGCACCATCCGCGACAACATCGCCTACGGCCGACTCGGCGCGAGCGAGGCGGAGATCGCCGCCGCCGCGCGCCGCGCCCGGCTCGGCGAG
>CAXTFM010000010.1:0-50782 GCA_964243435.1 uncultured Beijerinckiaceae bacterium | reverse complement strand
TAAGGCAGCCAAACGGGCCTTTGAGGCCCGAAACGTTGGGCAGGAGCGCGTCCACGCCGACCTCCACGCCGTCCATCACGATCTCGCCGGTGAAGGTCACGCCCAGAAGGTCGAGCTCGCCCATTTTGCGGAAGAGCTCCGGATCGGTCCTTTCCTCGGCACAGGCCTCAACGATCCCGGGCAGTAGGCGCTCCTCGGCGAACTCGTGGGCCACGTCGCGGATGGCCCGTTCGTCCTCGGTGAGCTGGTCGTTGAGGAGGAAGGAATCGTCCCAGACGAAGGTCGCCGAGGGCGGAGCAGACGGGTTGGCGCTGCCGGCGGGCGGACGGACCGGAGCGTTCATCAAACATCCCCCGCGAGACGAGAGCACCTTGAGCGCGGGTGCGTGACGACTTCAGCCGCGCTCCGCATCCCGTTTTGAGCAATGCCTGCGACGGAGGGTTCACGACGCGTCCAATTCCTTGTCGCGGACGAGTATGCCGCCCTCGTACAAGGACGAAATGTCGTCGTCGCTCAGCCCCGCGACGTCCCGCAGCACCTCGTCGTTGTGCTCGCCGAGCAGATCGGCCTTCAAGGCCGTCGCCGGCGGCCATGCCGAGAAGCGCGCCGGCGGCCCCGGGATGTCGAAGCGACCGAGGTGGCGATCCTCGACGCTTCGGATGCTGCCGCGCTGGCGCATGTGCGGATGGTTCATCGCGTCGTGGAGGCTGAGCACGGGCGCGCAGGGCACGCGGTGCGCTTCAAGCGCCTTAACCGCGTCCGCGCGCGTCGCAAAGCGGCTGAGCCAGCCCTCGAGGATGTGGCGCATGTCCTCCTTGTGGTCGCGGCGCGCGCGCGGCGAGCTGAACCGCGGATCGCGCGCCAGCTCGGGCATCGCCATCGCCGCGACGAGCTGCGACCATTGGTGGGGGAGGACCATGATGGAGATGAACTCGTCCTCGGCGTAGCGGAACACCCCCGTCGGCCCGCCGTCGGGGTGGAGCGAGCCGCTGCGCGCGGGCGCGCCTCCGGGACCGCGCAGCGCCACGCGAGGCACGTTGATCTCCTGCATGTGGAAGTAGGCGTCGAGGAGGGTCGCCTCGAGGTACTGGCCTTCCCCGGTGCGCTCGCGGTGCAGGAGGGCGAAGCCGATCGCCATGGCGGCGGCGACGCCGGTGTAGCTGTCGCCGATCGCCATCGCGAACTGCGTCGGTGGACGGTCGGGCTCTCCGAACAGGCCCGTCGCCCCCGCATAGGCGGCGGCCATGTAGTCGAAGCCCGGCGCCTGGCTGAGTGGCCCCTCCTGCCCGGCCATGGAGATCGAGCACATCACCAGGCGGGGGTTGATCGGCCTGAGGTGCTCGTAGGCGAGCCCGTAGCGCGCCATCACGCCCGGCGCGAAGTTCTCGACCACCACGTCCACCTTGGGCACCATGTGCCGCAGCAGCTCCTGGGCGCGCGGCTGGCGGAGGTCGAGCGCGAGGCTCTTCTTGGAATGGTTGTGCTGGACGTTGTACGTGCTTTGTGAGCTGCCCTCGCGTGCGCCGTCGCGCGGCTTCAGCCCGCTCGCGCGGCCGCGGTCGCCACCCGGCGCGAGCTCGACCTTGATTACCTCGGCGCCGGCTTCGGCGAGCAGGCGCGTGCAGGTCGGTCCGGCGACGATCTGGGTGATGTCGAGGACGCGGTAGCCCGTCAGCATGGGATGCTTGTCGGCCGTCATGATGAGGTCTCGCTGGATTCGCCTTCGAGTGCTGGCGTCGGGCTCTGCTCGGAAGAATTGCCCTGGCCGAAGAGCACCTTCCAAGCCTCCCCTTCCGGCTTCTTGCGGTTGCGCTCCAGACGCTCCGACAGTACGGCAAGCCCGCGCCCGACGGCCGGCCGCTCCCTGATCGCGTCGTACCAGCGCCGGATGGCGGGGTAGTCCGCGAGGTCCTGGCCCTGCCAGCGGTAGGGCCTGATCCAGGGGAACACCGCCATGTCGGCGATCGAGTACGCGCCCGCGAGGTACTCCACCTCGTTGAGCCTGCGTTCCAGCACGCCGTAGAGCCGCGTTGCCTCCCTTGTGTAGCGCTCCACGGCGTAGTCAATCGGTTCAGGCGCGTAGCGGCGGAAGTGGTGGGCTTGACCCAGCATCGGACCGACGCCGCCCATCTGGAACATCAGCCATTGCAGGACATCGTAGCGCCGGCGGACGTCGAGAGGTAGGAAGCGGCCACCCGCCTTGTCGGCGAGGTAGATCATGATGGCGCCGGACTCGAAGATCGCCAGCGGCGCGCCGGCGGGCCCCTCGTGGTCGACGATGGCCGGGATCTTGCCGTTGGGGCTGATCCGCAGGAAGTCCGGGGCGAACTGCTCGCCCTTGCCGATGTGCACCGGCACGGTGCGGTAAGCCCAGCCCAGCTCCTCGAGCAGGATCGTGACCTTGTAGCCGTTCGGCGTCATCCAGAAGTGGACGTCGATCACGGCGCTAGCGTTCCAGGCCCTTCTCCTTCAGGCAAGTCTCGAGCAGGCCGAGGCGGTCATAGCCCCAGAACTGCTCGCCATCGAGCACCATGATCGGCACGCCGAAAATCTGGTCCGTCATCGATTCCTCCTGGATGCGCTCGTACTCGGCGACGCCCTCGCCGGCGAGGTAGGCGCGGAACTCGACCTCATCGAGCCCGAGCCGCGTCAGCACGCCGACAACGGCGTCGACCTCGTCGATTTCCAGTTCGCGGCGGAAGAACTCCTCGTAAACGATGCGGCCAAACTCGACGAACTTGCCGTGTTTCACGGCGAACAAGCTGCCGATCAGGGCCGGCGTCGTATCGTAGATCTTCAAGGGCCCGCGAAGCATCAAGCCCCCTCGACGATTGGCCCAGCGCCGCGCGTCCATGTACGAGTACTTGACCTTGAACTCGGAATAAACGCTGCGCTGGCCCTTGCCCTTGATGCGGAGCTGGAAAGGCTTCCAGGTTACCTTGACCTTGTACTCCCTTTCCAGATCCATCACGGGATCAAAGGCGAGGAAGGCGTACGGGCTCTTGAAGTCGGAATAAAGCTTGATCTCGCGAAGCTCCGCGCAGTCGTCGACCATCATGTCCTCCCTTGGGAGGTAATATTAGTGAACGCTTCCCGCCATTCACAATGATTTTCAATCAGCAAAGTTGATGCACATCTCGCATAGTCACCCGATGACGCGGTTGGGCAACCATAAGCTCAGTCCCGGCACATAGGTGATGCAGATCAGGACGAGCAAGAGTACGATCAGGAATGGCAGGATGCCGTGGATCACCTCGCCGATCGGCGGGTCCGATATCGCGGAAAGGACAGACAGGTTCAGCCCGACCGGCGGATGAAGCAGCCCGATCTCCATGTTGTGGGTGAAGATGATGGAGAAGTGCACGGGATCGACGCCGAGTGGCTTCAGGGCGGGCGCCAGGATCGGCAGCGCCACGAGCAACGTCGCCGTCACCTCGAGGAAGCAGCCCAGCACCAGGAGGAGGACGTTGATGACGAGCAGGAACTGCCACGTGCTCAGCTGATGATCCAGCGTCCACTGGACGAGCTTGGCTGGAATGCCGGACTGGGTCATCCAGTGCTCAAAAGCCGGGGCCGTCACGACGATCAGCATGATGCTGGCCGCGTTGCGGATTGCATCGGCGACGACGCCGATCGTCTGCGAAGGCCGGAAGCCGCGATACACGAAGAGGCTGACGAGCATGGCGACGACGGCGGCGAACGCGGCGGCCTCCGTGACCGTCACGACGCCCCCGTAGATGCCGACGAGCACGACGATGGGCACGAACAACGCCGGCAGCGCGTGCCAGGTCACTCGGACGCGCTCGCCCAACGGCAGCGCGGGCTCGATCGGAAAGTTGCGCCGGCGAGCGTCGTACCAGTCCCAGGCGAAGAACACGGCCGCCTGTTAAGAGGCCAGGCACGATGCCCGCCAGGAACAGGCGCGGGACCGACTGCTCGGCGACGATGCCGTAAAGGATCAGCGGCAGGCTCGGCGGGATCACGATGCCGATGGTGTCCGACGCGCCAATCATCCCGGGCGCGAACGAGCGGGGGTAGCCGCGTTCCGGCATCGCCGGCAGCAGGATCGTCCCCATCGCCATTGCCGTGGCCACCGAGGACCCGCAAACCGCCGCGAACAGGGTGCAGGCGACGACGGTCACCAGCCCGAGAGAACCCCGCACGCTGCCGAGCCACGCCGCTGCAAGGTCAACCAAGGCCTTTGCGACCCCGCCCTGGCGCATGAACGCCGCCGCCATCACGAAGAGGGGCAGAGCCATCAGCGTGGTCGAGTTGACGCGGTCGACGATGACCTGCGTCATCCCGACGAGGCGCTCACCCGATAGCCAGAACAGCACGGCCCTGCACACGCCCAGCACGAGGAAGATCGGCGTGCCCGCCGCCAGTAAGCCGAAGAACAGGATGAGAAAGCCTAAGGTCGCCATCGCGGTGCCTCAAGCCTCGATGCGCGGAGCCGCGTCGAGCGGCAGTTCGTGCGCGGCCACGTGGGCGACAGCCATCGTCGCCGGGTCATAGCGCCACACGACGTAGGCGAGGCGGACGACGTAGCTGATAGCCATGGAGGCAGCGCCAGCGGGGAGGGCGGCGTAGTCGAGCCACATCGGGAACTTGAGGCCGCTGGAGCTGCGCTCGTCCAGCAGCCAGCCGGTCTCGACGATTTGCCACCCGTAGAAGGCGAGCCCGGAACAGAACACGACGCCGACGACGCAGTTGAACACGTCGAGCAGGCGTCGCGAGCCGGGCGGCACGAGCCGCAGGCCGACGTCCGACCGCACGTGGCCGTGCTAATGGCGCCCGCCGCGACCGCCTCGAAGTTCTTGAGAAAGGTTCGGACGCAGGCGTTGCGCGTGTGGGAAGGCACGGTGTCGAGCGAGCACCGCAGCCGCACGGGGTCGGCGGCCGTCGCCGGACGAACGAAGTGTCAAGCCTGCCGCATCCACCCCACGGCTCGTGAACATCGCAGCAACCATTCTCACTCCCATCTTCGTTCTGCGACCCTGCCGTGTGCCCGACCTTAGACGATGCCGCGCCGATGCAGGCTTTCCAGCTCCGTCTGTGTCAGGCCGAGCTGTTGAGCGTAGATTTCCGTATTGTGTTGGGCGACGGTCGGAGCCGGCCCGTACTCGACATCTGCCCCGCTGAACTTCATTGGGAAGTTCGGCGCTAGAACATCATCGCCTGGCGAACAGCGAGGATGCTTGAGGGGCTGCAGCATCTCGCGATGATGCAGCTGGGGCCAATCCGCCAAAGCATCGATCGAGCGCACGGGGCTGCACGGGACATCCCGGGACCGCAGCCGCTCCAGCGCCGGTTCCGTGGCGAGCGAACCGGTCCAGGACGAGACGAGCGCGTCGACGGTCCGGCTGTTGGCCAACCGCCAGCTGAGGTTCATGTGGTCGTCCGACGCCAACAGATCGGTGCGCTCGATGACGTGAAGCAGGGCCACCCAGTCCCCGGGGGTTGCGGCGCCGAGCGCCACGAGGCCGTCCAGCGTCGGGTACGTGTTGAAGGGCGAAAAGCGGGCGATGCGGTTGCCCTGCCGCAAGGTGAGACCGATCCGACCGTAGACGTCGAACGGCTCGTCCATCATCAGCGAGACCAGGCAGTCGGCCATCGACACGTCGATGGACTGGCCGACGCCTGTCCGCTCGCGATGCAGCAGCGCGCCGAGCACGCCGGACAGGGCGAACGTGCCGGCGATGCCGTCGGACAGGGAAGAGCCGGTCTTGGACGGCGCGGCTTCGGGCTCTCCCGTGATGCTCATCAGGCCCGTCGCCGCCTGCACCATCAGGTCGAACGCCTTTGCCGACGCGTCCGGACCCGTGGCGCCGTACCCGGTGATCTGGCAATGCACCAGACGCGGGTTGCGGGCCTGCAACACCGGCCAAGCGATATTGAGCCGATCCGTGACGCCGACACGGAAGTTCTCGACGAGAACGTCGGCCGTCTCGACGAGGCGCATGAACAGCTCGTAGCCCTCGGGCGCCTTCAGGTTCAAGGTGATCGCCTTCTTGCCGCGCGACCGCTTGAGGTAGGCAATGCCGAGGTCGTCGGGCGACCTGCGATCAAGCGCGACGCCGTGGGGCCCAAGGAACGGCGGCGCCGCCGCGGTCGGATCGCCGGACGGTTCATCAATGCGGATGACTTCGGCGCCGAGCCCCGCCAGGAACAGCGTGGCCTGCGGCCCCGAAAGGAAGCGCGTCAGGTCGAGGACGCGGATCCCGTCCAGGATCCTGCCATGTCCGGCACTGCCCAACCGCGTTCCTCCGCAGGGCGCTTGTTGTTCAGCGCATCCCTGCCGAAGATTTTCCGGGGCAGTCCAACATGTCAACGAACGATGAATGCGGTAGGTCAATGCAGATCTTGCATATGGAGCGCCTGCCATGGAGGAGCTTCCCGAGCTGACGATCAAGCACCTCCGCGCGATCGGAGCCCTCAGCCGGTGCGGTAAGTTCACGGCGGCCGCGGCGGAGCTTGGCATCTCGCAGCCTGGCCTCAGCCGCATTATTCAGCAGGCCGAGGACATGCTTGGCGTCGCCCTTTTTGTCCGGGGCACGCGCAGTGTTGTGCAGACTGAGGCAGGACGCATTTTTGTGCCGGCGGCAGAGCGGGCCCTCGAGGAACTCTTGCAACAGGTTCGCAACGCCCGCGCCCTGGATGGGGAACTGCGCGGTCAGCTTGTGATCTCGTCGTTGATGTCGATCTCGCATCACGTCTTACCGGCGGCCTTCACCGCCTTCAGGCAGCGCTATCCGAAGATCCACATTCGATTGCGCGAGGGCATCCAGAGCGGCGTTCAGGAGGATGTTCAGGGCGGAGTCGCGGACTTCGGAATTGGCAGCCCCCCCGCGCCCAGACAGGGCCTCACGATCCAGTCCGTAATCGAGGAAACCTGCTACGCCGTGCTCCCGCGCGCGCATCCGTTCGCCGCCCACTCGACGGTCACCTTGCGCGACCTGAGCCGGGACGCCTTCATTTCGATGCCGATCGAATCGGGCCTGCGTCGTCTCATCGACCTCGCCGCTTCCGCGCAGGGCGTGACGCTGGACCACCGCACGGTGATCAACCAGTTCCAATCTCTTTTCGGGTTCGTGTCGAGCGGACTCGGCATCGCGATCGTGCCGGCCTCGGCGCTCTCGCCTCAGAACTTGCCTCACCTGCGGATCTGCTCGCTGGACCCTCCGATCAAAAGGAAAATTGGGTTTTTGCGGCGCATCGAAAAACCGATGTCGGCTGCGTCCGAGGAATTCCTCGGCATCTTCGGCCCGATGTTCTCGGAGGCGGCGCGACGCGATTGGCCGGCGTCCTGAGTGTCGCTATGGGCCGTTCTTGGTGGCCGAGTTCTACGATCGCGAAGCGGGCGTCATCTCGCGCGTGGTGCTCGCTCGACGGTCGTGATCATCACCCGTACTTGGCCGCGGTGGCACATCGGATGGCAGGACGTACTGGCCGAGCGAACGTCCGCTCCTGAAGATGCATGTATGTCTCTCGAACCACTGTCATGGGCGCACAACGGAACGTCCGTTTTCGGGCGGGCGACCGACTTCCGCACCTGGCGCGCAGCCGACGACTAGGTCACTGTTAAAAGGTGAGAAGGACGGGGCATCAAGCCGGCCGTCCCATCAGCCGTACGCCCGTGCAGCGGCCATCAGCGTCTTCTGCGTCCGGATGAGATGATCTTCCAGCACGCGCGTCGCGCGAGTCGGGTCGCCGCGGCGGCACGCGGCCAAGATGTCGTAGTGATCGCGCTGGGGAACGCCCTTGCCGGTGAGGCGAGAGATATGCGTCCTCGTGAAGCGATTGATGTGCGAAAAATTCTGCTCGATCAGCGCGACGAGGCGCGGCCGGTCGCAGGGCTCATACAGGGTGCGGTGAAAGCGCCAATTCATCTCGCCCCAGTGCTCCGGGCGTGACTCCCGATCGTACTCGGCGAGGATCGCCTCGGCGACCTCGCAGTCGCTGTCGAGCAGGTTCGGGACAGCGAGGCGCAGTGCGCGGCACTCCAGACCGATCCGGATGTCCATGACCTCAACGGCCTCGCCGAAGGACAAGCTGGCGACCACCGCGCCCCGGTTCGGCACAATGTTCACCAGCCCTTCCGACTCGAGCTGCCTCAGCGCCTCGCGGACGGGAATCCGGCTCGTCCCGAACCGGTTCGCGATCTCGTCCTGACTGAGCTTCGCCCCGCTCGCGAAGGTGCCGTCGACGATGGCCGCCCGCAAACCTTGTCGAACCAACTCGGGCGCTGAGGCGCGGGCGGTCTTGATGGTCATCGTCATCCCTGTCGCACCAAGGCTCGTCATCGACGGGCGAAGGCTGTCGTTGCCGGTGATTGGATCAAAAATCACCAAATTGCATCCAATTTGCTTGTAGCCTACACGGGATCGAGGCGGGGACGCGATGGCTATCGATGTGGTGATCGTTGGCGGCGGCGTGATCGGGTCGAGCGCGGCTTTTTTCCTGGCCAAAACCGGCGTATCGTCGATCACAGTGATCGAGCCGGACCCTCTCTACGAGCGCGCGGCCACCTCCAAGGCATCGGGCGGCATCCGGCGCCTGTTCTCGCGCCCGGAGAACATCGCCATGTCGCAATGGAGCCTCGCTTTCTACGAGCGCTTCGCCGAACACGTGGCGGTTGACGGCGAGGCGCCCGACATCGCCTTCGAACGCAAGGGCTATCTGTTCATCGCGCCGGAAAACGGCGTCGCTGCGCTCGAGGCAAACCATCAGGTGCAACTCGCGCATGGCGTGAACGCCGTCCTGCTCGACGCCCGGCAGCTTTACACCCGTTTCCCGTCGATGCGGACGGACGACGTCGGCGCCGCCGTGCTATCGCCGGACGACGGCGTCTTCGATCCGAACGCCGCGTTGCGCGGGTTCAGGGCCAAGGCGCGCGCACTCGGGGCCGTTTATCGACAGGTGCGCGTCGCGGGCCTGTCCCGCGAGCGCGACCGCGTCACGCGCGTCATCCTCGAAACAGGTGAGGTGCTGCGCCCCGACGTCGTCGTGGTCGCGGCCGGCACGTGGTCCGCGGACGTGTGCGCGACGATCGACATGCCGCTGCCCGTCGAGCCGATGCGCCGCCACGACCACTATTTCGAGTGTCCGACGCCGATCGAACCGCTTCCGTTCATCAAGGACCCGAGCGGGGTGGGGTTTCAGCAGACCGGGCGCGGCTTCACGGGCGGCCTCGTCGACCATTTCGCGGCCGCCGGGCACAACTGGGAGGTCGACCACGACTGGTTTCAGGAGGTGGTCTGGCCGGCGCTGGCGACGCGCTTTCCCGCGCTCGAAACCTTGAAGCTCAAGGCGACCTGGTCTGGTCACTACGACCGCAACCGCCTGGACCGGAACATGGTGCTCGGCAACTGGCCGGGCCACGCCGAGAACCTGTACGTCGCGTGCGGCTTTTCCGGCCACGGCCTGATGCATGCGCCGGCCGTTGGTCACGCCCTCGCCGAACTCATCGTCGCCGGGCGTTTCGAGACGCTGGACCTCAGCCGGATGGATTACGGCCGCTGCCTGCGCAACGAGCCCTACGCCGAACTGGGCATCGTTTGACGGGCGAAGGGATGCCGGAGGGAGACGATGGAGTACAAAACTCTCGGACGAAGCGGGCTCAAGGTGTCACCGCTCTGCCTCGGCGCCATGATGTTCGGCGGACCGACGGACGAGGTCACGGCGGCCCGCATCATCGCCAAGGCGCGCGAGGCTGGCCTCAACATGATCGACACGGCGGACCAGTATCATGCCGGGCGCTCCGAGGAGATCGTAGGCCGAGCCGTGCGACCCGACCGCGATCACTGGATCGTGGCGACCAAGATCGCCAACGCGATGGGCACGGGTCCGAACCGGTCGGGCTTGTCCCGCCACTGGATGTTCCAGGCGGTGGACGGAAGCCTGCAGCGGCTCGGCCTCGACCACATCGACGTGCTCTTCCTCCACCGCGAGGATCACGACACGGCGCTGGAGGCGACGGTCTCGGCCGTCGCCGACCTGATCCGGTCGGGCAAGGTGCGCAGCTTCGGCCTGTCGAACTTCAGGGCTTGGCGGCTCGCCTGGATTTGCGCAATCTGCGATCGGCTGGGGAGCGATCGCCCGGTCGCCAGCCAGCCCTACTACAACGCCATGAACCGGATGCCGGAGGTGGAGCACCTTCCCGCTTGCGCCGGTCTAGGGCTCGGCGTGCTGCCATACAGTCCGCTCGCGCGAGGGGTCCTGACCGGCAAGTATGATCCGAAGACGCCCCCCTCGGCGGACACCCGCGCCGGCCGCAACGACCGCCGCATGATGGAAGCGGAATGGCGGCCCGAATCGCTAGAGATCGCGCAGGTGGTGAAGCGCCACGCCGAGGCGAAGGGCACGACCGCGAGCCGCTTCGCGTTGAACTGGGTCCTGAACAACGCGCTCGTCAGTGGCGCGATCGTGGGGCCGCGCACGGAAGCGCAGCTCGATGACTATCTGGCGGCACTTTCCTACCGCTTCGATGCCGAGGACGAGGCGCTGGTCGACAGCCTGGTTCCTGCCGGCCACCCTTCGACCCCCGGCTACAACGATCCGCATTACCCAATCGAAGGGCGCGTACCCCGGTCGGGCTCGCCCATGGCGGCGCATGACGGCCGCCACTGAGGCCGCCTGGACACCTTGCTTGGCCCGCGGCCACCGTGACCAGGATCAGATCGCGGTTGTTTCCGTTCATCGGACGACGCGTCTGCACGGAGGGGACTAGACGCATGCGGCTCTCGTTGGGCGACCTCGAGGACCGGGTCGGCCGAGTTCTCCTCGATGCCGGGCTCGCGGCCGACAGCGTGCCCTTCGTCGCCGGTGCGGTGGTTGCAGCCGAGCGCGACGGCGCGCGAAGCCACGGCCTGCTTCGCCTTCCCGGCTACGTCAACACGCTGCGCACGGGCTGGGCCGACGGCGGCGCTTGTCCCCGCGCCACGGATCAATCGGCAGGTCTCGTCGACGTCGACGCGCAGAACGGCTTTGCGCAGGTCGCGCTCGCGGCCGGACGCACGATGCTTCTGGACAAGGTTCGGGCCACCGGCATCGCAGCATTGCTGATCCGCGACTCGCACCACTTCGCGGCACTATGGTGCGACGTCGAGCCTTTCTGCGAGATGGGCCTCGTGGCCCTGACCTGCGCGAACTCGAAGAAACGCATGGCGGTGTGGGGCGGGCGCGAGCGCGTACTTGGCACCAACGCGATGGCGTTTGGGACACCCCGCGCGAACGGACCGCCGCTCGTCTGGGATCAGGCTTCCAGCGTGATGTCCCAAGGCGACCTGCTGCTGGCAGCGGCGGAAGGCCGCCCGGTCGACCTCGGCATTGGCCTCGACCGGGATGGAAGGCCGAGCCGCTCGCCGTCGGCCATCCTGGATGGCGGGTCCTTGCTGCCTTTCACAGGCCACAAAGGGGCTGCCATCGCGCTCCTGGTCGAAGTCCTCGCCGCTGGGCTCACCGGGTCGCGCTTCGCCTTCGAGGACCGCTCGGGCGAGGTGCCAGGGGTTACGACATCGCTCGGAGGACAGTTCGTGCTGCTGATCGACCCGGCTCGCGGCGGTGCGAACTTCACGGACCGGATCGAGACGCTGATCGGCGCGATCTGCGGCGCTGGCGCCGCGCGACTTCCGGGCGACAAGCGCTACGCGCATCGTCGACGTGCACAAGCGGACGGCTTGGAAGTGTCGGACGCCGATCTCCGCATGCTCGCGGATCTGGCCGGAGAGCGGCCGGCCGAGATCAACAGTCCAGATCGGGCGCGTTGACGATGCCGACAGTGGGTGGAGTCACCAGCAAGGATGCTTTGCTCGGGACGCCGTTCCGCGGCACGTCGTTTCGAGACATCGCCTGCGGCCCCGGGCTTGCATCGCCACGTGTTGGAGAAGTTTATCCATCTGCCTGCTTCTGTATCCAATCGGGGGTTCGCCGTGCTGAAACGAACGCTGCTTGCACTAGCCCTGACAGGCGCGGTTGTCGCCGGATCAATCGCGCCCCGTCCAGCCTTCGCCCAGGCCAAGTCGACTTGGGACCAGGTCATGGAAACCAAGACGCTGCGCTTGGGCGCCGCGATCAGCGAACCGTGGTACTTCAAGGACGGCAGCGGCACGGAGGACGCCGGCACGGTCAAGGTAGGATCCGACGTTTGGCGCGGGGTCGCGCCGCTGCTCGCCAAGCAGATCGCCGACGCGATGGGCGTCAAGCTCCAGATCGTCGAGACTACCTGGGCGAACGCCGTCGCCGGTCTTCAGTCGAACCAGTTCGATTTCATGTTCATCCTCGATCCCACGCCCCAGCGTGCCCTGTCGATCGATTTCTCGACGGCGCCGGTGCTCTGGTATCCTTTGGCGTTGCTGGCGAAGGCGGACCTCAAGGCGACCACCTGGGCCGAGCTGGACGACCCGAAAGTCCGAGTCGGCGTGGCGCTTGGCACGTCACAGGATCAATACATCTCCCGGGTGATCCCGAAGGCGACGATCACGCGCTTTCAAGACAACGGCGCCGTAATCGCGGCCTTTCAGGCGAACCGCGTGGACGCCGGCTGCCTGACGGCGCCGACGGCCGATATTGCCCGCGGCCGGCTGAAAACGGGCCAAACGCTGTTGCCAAAGCCCGTCAATGCGGTCTCTGCCGGCGCCGCGCTCAGGCAGGAGAACGACGTGCGCTGGCGCAACTACCTGACCACGGTGGTCGGCTACTACTACAACACCGGGAAGACACAGGAGATCTACGATCAGTACATGAAGTGGCGGGGGCTCGATCCGGCGCTCGCGACGCCCATCGTCAAGGAGAACTGGCCGCGCTGACATCGTAGCCTCGAAGCCTCCGCCATGGCCTACCAGTGGGATTTTGCCGTCGTGTGGCGCCAAGCCGATGCGCTTGCGGTAGGTGGGCTGCAGACGCTTCGGCTCACGGCCGCCTGCCTGGCGCTGGCCGTCCCGGTAGGGCTGCTCCTCGCGATCCTGAGGCTTTCCGGCAACCGTTGGCTTTCCGGACTCGCCCTCGTCTACATCGATTTTTTCCGCACGGCGGCGTCGCTCGTCCTCATCTTCTGGTTCTTCTTCGCGCTCCCCCTCCTCGTTGATCTCGACTTCGGGGCGTTCACGGCGGCGTTCCTGGCGATCGGCCTGCAGGGCGCGGCCTACTTCGCCGAAGTCTTCCGGGGCGGGATCGCCTCGATCGACCGCGGCCAGTGGGAGGCCGCGCGCGCCATCGGCATGAGTCGCGCCATCGCCTTCCGCCACATCATCCTGCCTCAGGCGGTGCGCCGGACGCTGCCCGTGTTCTTCACTCGCGCCACGGCGATGCTGAAGACGACGACGCTCGCGTCCGCGATCGCCTACCCCGACCTCGTTTATGCGGCCTTCCGGATCTCGTCGGACACATACCGTCCCATCGAGACCTTCACGATCGTCGGGTTGATCTTCTTCGCCGTCATCTTCGCGGCGTCGCGTGCCATCGCCCTCCTGGAGCGACGCCTCGCGGCGTCAGGCTGAGACGGCACGATGGCTTACAGCTGGGACTTCTCGTTCCTCCTCGCACACCGCAATCTCATCATCGCAGGACTGGCGAATACGCTGAAGCTTGCGGCCGCGAGCATCGCCTGCGGCCTTCCCATCGGCCTCGCGGCCGGCGCGGCACGGAGCGCGCAGACCCGTCCGCTGCGCCTGATCGGCGCCTGCTACGTCGAACTGTTCCGCAACATCCCGGCAATGGTCCTGATCTTCTGGTTCTTCTACGCGGTCCCAATCCTGGCAGGCATTCAAAACGACCGTTTCCTGGCTGCCTTCCTGGCCCTGACCGTTTATGGCGGCGCTTATTTTGCCGAGATCTACCGCAGCGGCATCCAGTCGGTGGAACGGGGACAGTGGGAGGCGGCGCGGGCGCTCGGCTTCGGCTACCTAGGCCAGATGCGCTACGTCGTCCTGCCACAGGCGATCCGCCGGATGGTCCCCGCCTTCACCAACGAGGCGATCGAACTCGTGAAGCTCACCGCGATCGCGTCCACGATCGCCTACACCGAACTGCTCTACGACGCCAAGCTGTTGAGCGACATCGAGTACAGGCCGGTCGAGTCCTACACCTTCATCGCCGGGCTCTTCATCGTGCTCTTGTTCTTGCTGAGCCTTGCCTCGCGCTGGGTCGAGCGCGGGTTCGACGCAAGCCGATGACAAGCATGGCTGGCGAACGGAAGGATGCTGCGAACGGCCCCGAAATCCTGCGGATCGAGGGCCTGCGGAAGAGCTTCGGCGACCACGAGGTCCTGCGGGGAATCGATCTCACGATTCAGCAAGGCGAGACTGTGGTCCTGCTCGGGGCGAGCGGTTCCGGCAAGAGCACGCTCCTTCGCTGCATCAACTTTCTGGAAGTGCCGACCGGCGGCCGCATCTACCTGCAGGGCGAGGCCGTTGGCCGGGTCGACGGAAGCCGGACGGTCTACCGGCAGCGCGACCTGAATCAACTCAGAACGCACATCGGCATGGTGTTCCAGCAGTTCAACTTGTTTCCGCACCTCACCGCCGAGCAGAACATCATGGTCGGCCCGATGAAGCTAAAGGGCCTGAGCCGGACCGAGGCCCGCGAGCGGGCGCGCTTCCAGTTGATGCGGGTCGGCATCGCGGAAAAGGCGACGCAGTACCCATCGCGCTTGTCGGGAGGCCAGCAGCAACGGGTCGCCATCGCCCGGGCGCTCGCCATGGATCCTAGCGTCATGCTGTTCGACGAGGCGACCTCGGCACTCGACCCCGAACTCGTCGGCGAGGTGCTGCTCGTGATGCGCGAGCTGAGCCGGCAACGCATGACCATGGTGGTCGTGACGCACGAGCTCGGCTTCGCCTACAACGTCGCCGACAAGGTCGTCTTTCTACACGGTGGCGTCGTTCATGAGGCCGGTCCACCGGCTCAGGTATTGGTTGAGCCTCGGCAGGAGCGCACCAGGGAGTTCCTGCGCGGCTTTCACCTGTTCCGCATCCCCGAGCTCAAAGGCGACTGAGTAACCGGCGACCCCGATCGTCAGAATGCACGGCGGTGGGCAACGGCCTCCATTTCGATCAGAGCGCCCCGAACCAGGCCCGCGACACCGATGCAGGTGCGGACCGGGCGTTTCCCTTCGGGGAAGACGCTGCCGTAAACCCCGTTCATGTCGGCGTAGTCCTGTTCGAAGTGAACGAGGTAGACGCGCATGCTGACGATGTGACCGAGACCAAGGCCGAGCTTGCCCAGGACGGTCGAAAGGTTCTCGAGCGTGCGGGCGGTTTGCGCGCGGATCCCGGCCGGCAACGGCGCTTCCGGCTGATCGAGGTCGCGTCCAAACTGCCCCGTCAGGTAGACGAAGCCGTCGATCTCGACCGCATGGCTGCTCGGCGACACCGACGGCGGGAGCCCATCGACAACATGGTGGATCACGCTCACGGAAAACTCCGAATTGGATATGATCGAGGTCGAATGTATAATCTGTCCGATGGTGTGGGCATCACCGGAGCGCTTTTAGCGGTCGGCCACGGCGTCCGACCTTGCCGTCACCGCGACGACCGATGGACTGCGGAGAATGGGCGTGAAAAGTAGCAATGCTAACTCGGTCGACACGGTGGTGGTCGGGGCCGGGGTCGTCGGTCTCGCCGTCGCCTACTACCTCGTCGTCGACCATGGCATCACCGACATCGTCCTTGTCGACCCGCGCGACCCCATGAGCCTCACCTCCGCGCAGTCGGGTGAGAACTACCGGAACTGGTGGCCACACCCGATCATGACGGCCTTCACTGACCACAGCATCGATCTAATGGAAAGCATCGCCCACGCGAGCGGAAACCGCATCAACATGACGAGGCGCGGCTACGCGCTCGTGACACGTCGGCCCAAGCCGAGCGACCTTATCGACGACCTATACAGCGGCTACGCCTCGAGCCCGGGTCAGACCATCCGCGTGCACGAAAACGGAGCCGGCGCGGGCTACGTCCCGCCAGCGTCCGCCGCTTGGCGAGACGCGCTGCAGGGTGTCGACGTGCTGTGCGATCCCGCTCTGATCCGGACGACCTTTCCGGGCTTTGCGTCCGACGTCGCGACCGTGCTGCACATCCGTCGCGCGGGCTCCATCAGCGGCCAGCAACTCGGGCAATACATGCTGGAGACGATCACGAAGGCGGGTGGCCGGCTCGCAAGGGGCTCGCTCGCCGCGGTCGAGGAGGTGAACCCCTTCGTGCTGCACGTCGCGACGCCGGACGGCGCCATCACCCTCCGTGCCGACCGCCTGGTCAACGCCGCCGGACCGTTCGTCAAGGATGTCGCCGCGCTTCTCGGAGAAGAGCTGCCCGTGTCCTGCATCTACCAGCAAAAGATCTCCTTCGAAGACCGCGAGCGCGCGATCCCCCGTGACATGCCCTTCACCATCGACCTCGACGGCCAGCAGCTAGCCTGGTCGGATGAGGACCGCGAAATCCTGTCCGAGGATCCAGCGGCGGCGCGCCTGCTGGCGCGCATGCCGGGCGGCATCCATTGCCGCCCGGACGGGGCCGCGGACGGCAAGTGGATCAAGCTTGGATGGGCCTACAACGAACAGCAAGGCGACCCGCACGGGCAGGAACCGACAGACCCGCATTTTCCTGACATCGTCCTGCGCGGTGCGTCTCGCCTGCATCCGGCGCTCAACACGTACCTCGGCCGGTTGCCTCGAGGGATGCATCACTACGGCGGCTACTACGCGATGACGGCGGAAAACTGGCCGCTCGTCGGCCCGATGCGCACGCCGGGCGCATACGTGGCCGGCGCACTTTCCGGCTTCGGCACTATGGCTGCCTGTGCGACCGGCGCGGTGTGCGCCGCCTGGGCGGCAGACGCCGAACGCCCGGCTTATGCGCGCGCCCTGAGCTTTGCCCGCCACGACGACCCGAAGCTGATGTCTGCGCTTGCGGGCCTGTCGAGCCGTGGCGTGCTGTAGACCATACAGTTTCCAGCGTGACCATCTGTAGAGTAGACGTGCGTCGCGACGACCGCGTTACGACGCCGGTTCGGCATTCCCGCCCGCTTTCGTACGCTGATGCCGGGCGAGCGGTTTCGCGTCCGCCTCGCCGACGATCTCGCGCATGGCGACCAGCGTGCGGAAGCCGCGCACGTTCGCGTCGGCCAGGAACAGCTCGCGGGTGAGCGCCTCGTAGGCTTCCATGTCAGGAAGGCGCAGCACCAGCACCCAATCGGCCTCGCCCGTCACGTACCAGCATTGCCTCACCTCCGGCCGTGCCCGCACGCGCCGGGCGAAGAGGTCGAGCGCCTGTGCGCTTTCACGCTCCAGCGAGACAAGCGCCACCACGGTGAGGGCCAAACCCACCGCGGCTGGGCGCACCACGGCGACGTCGGCCGCGATGATGCCATCGCGGCGCAGCCGGCGCAGCCGGCGCAAGGCTGCGCTCTCGGACAGGCCGCCGACGCGCTCGGCCAAGGCGCGCGCGGGGAGCTGGTTATCCCGCTGCACGAGGTCGAGCAGCGCGACGTCGAGGTGGTCGAGCGGTGCGAAAGATTCCGGCATATGCGAGCCAATCTACGCCGTGAATTGGCACGATGACACCGATATTTGGCGCCACCCGGCACCTGCGGCGCGGCATGGTGGAGGCCATGCAGAACACGTCGACATCCCCCCGGGCTGCCACGGACACCCCCGCCGCGCTGCTGCGCAGCTGCCCGGCCTACGCGCCGACGCCGTTGTCGTCCTTGCCCGATCTCGCCGCGGCACTCGGCGTTGCGGCGGTGCTGGCCAAGGACGAGGGGCGGCGCCCGCTCGGCAGCTTCAAAGCTCTAGGAGGCGTTTACGCCGGCCTTCGCGCGCTCGCCCGCGCATCGGCGCTGCCTGTCGCCGCGCTGCTTGATCCGGCGCTGCCCCGCATGGGTCTGCCCGCCCTGGTGTGCGCCAGCGATGGCAACCACGGCCTCGCCGTCGCCGCCGCGGCGCGCCTCGCCGGTACGATGGCGCGCGTGTTCCTGCCCACCGTCGTGCCTGAAGACCGCGCAGCCCGGATTGCGGCCAAGGGCGCCGAGGTCGTGCGCGTGCCTGGCACTTACGACGACGCCGTCCGCGCCGCCGCCGCCGCCGCGCGGCCCGGGCTGGCGCTGCTGATCGCCGACACTGCCACGGACGGCAACGATCCGGTCGTGGCAGACGTGATGGCCGGGTACGCCGTTGTAACGGCGGAAATCAGGGCGCAACTCATTGACACAGGTTGGTCGGGCGCACCCACCCATCTGTTCGTGCAGGCGGGCGTCGGCGGCCTTGCCGCGGCGATGGCGGATGGATTGCGCGCCGTCATGGCGCAACCCGCCCGCGTGGTCGTGGTCGAGCCGGACACGGCGGCCTGCGTCGCGGCGGCGCTCGCGGCCGGGCGACCCGTGGCGGTGCTTGGTGACCTCGACACGGTTGCGGGCATGCTGAGCTGCGGCGAAGCCTCCGCTGCGGCCCTCGCCATCCTCCAGCGGCATCGGGCGGCGGCGGTGGCCGTTGCGGAATCATCGTTGCGGGAAGCGCCAAGCTTCCTCCTGGCCCATGGCGGCCCGCGGACGACGCCCTCCGGCGCTGCCGGGCTGGCCGGGCTGCGCCATGTCCTCGCCGAACCGGCGCTCGCGCGCTCCCTCGACCTCGGCCCGACGAGCCGCGTATTGCTGCTCGTGACCGAAGCCACGCCCGGCTGAGCAATCGAACCTCGTCCCAGAACCCGTCTTGGCGCGTCGCCATCCGCATCTCTCCGACCCATAAGGACAGCACCAGCCATGCGCATCAACATCAACGCCGACATTGGCGAAAGCTTCGGCAAGTACACCATCGGCCAGGACGAGGCGCTGATGCCGCTGATCGGCTCTGCCAACGTCGCGTGCGGCGCCCATGCCGGTGACCCGACGATTATGGTGCAGACCGTGCGCGCCGCGTTGGCGAACGGCGTGTCGGTCGGCGCCCACCCGGGCTTCAACGACATCTGGGGCTTCGGCCGCCGCCAGATCCGGATGCGGCCAACCGATCTCGAGTACCTCGTCACCTACCAGATCGGTGCCCTTCAGGCCCTGGCGCGGGGACAGGGCGCGAGCGTGACCCACGTCAAGGCGCACGGCGCCCTCAACAACATGGCCCACGTCGAGGCGGATTACGCGATGGCGATCGGGCGCGGCATCAAGGCCGCGGATCCTTTGTTGATCTATGTCGCAAATGTCGGCTCCGAGATGGCCAGGGCCGCCGAGCGGCTCGGCCTCAGGGTCGCGGGCGAGTCTTACGTGGACCGCGTCTACGACGACGACGGCCGGATGGCGTCGCGGGACCGGGCCGACGCGGTGATCCGCGATCCGAAGCAGGCCGCCGATCAAGTCCTCCGCTTTCTGGAGGAGAAGGCCATCGTTTCGACCTCCGGCCGCAAGATACCTGGCGAGATCCACACCTTTTGCGTCCACGGCGACGAACCTACGGCCGTGCCGGTGATGCGGGCGGTCCGCGCGGCGCTCGATGCCGCCGGCATCGCGGTCGTGCCGCTCCCCGCGCTGCTGGGGTGAATGCGGGCATCGCGCTTGCTGAGCATCATAAAACTGGGGCCGTCATCCATGCTCTCGCTTCAACCATGGCCGACATCGCGGGCCGTACGCCGGGCAACCGTGGCGCGTATCGCCGCTTGCGTCGCTGCTTGGATCACCGCGACGGCGCTCGCCGCGCCCGCCCTTGCGCAGGTGAGATGGGTGATGGCGACCGAATACCCGGCGAGCAACATCTCAGGTGTCGGCTTGACGACCTTTGCGCGCTCCGTCGCGCAGCGCACGAACGGGGCGGTGACGATCGCCCCCGCGCTCGACAACGAGTTGAAGATCTCGTCCGGAGACATGGTGCGCGCCGCCCAGGACGAACGCATCGCCGGCGGTGACGCCTTTGCCGGGCCGCTCGAAGCCACCGACCCGATCTTCGGGCTGGCGTCGCTGCCATTCGTCGTCCAGTCGGTCGAGGCCGCTCGGGCGGTCAACGCGCGGGCTCGGCCGCTCTACGAGGCCGCCTTGGCCAAGCGCGGCCTCAAGCTCCTTTACGAGACGATCTGGCCCTCGACCGGCCTTTGGACGGCGCAGCCGCTGGCGAACGCCAGCGACCTCCGCACGATCTCCGCCCGGAGCTACGATTACAACTCGGCCGAGGTTCTGCGAGCCGCGGGCGCAAAGGCCGCTTACCTCCCCTTCAACGAGGCCATCGCCAAGCTGAAGACGCACGAACTGAATGCCATCCTCACCTCCGGCGACGGCGGTGCCGGGCGCAGGCTGTGGGACGAGCTTCGGCATTTCACCTCGATCAACTACGCCATCCCGATCTCGATCACCTTCATCCGGACCGATGCCTTCGAGGCGCTGCCGCAGCAGCAGCGGGAAGAGGTGCTGGCGGCTGCGGCCGACACCGAGGCGAGCCAGTTCGCGCTGCTCGGCAGCCGCGTCGCGGAAAACTACGCGCGGATGCGCGAGAACGGCGTCATCATCGCGGAGCCTGCTCCCGCTTCCGTGCTGGCGACGCTCAAGCAGGGCGCAGCGGCGCCGATCGAGGCCTGGAAGCGGAAGGTGTCCACGGCGGCGGTCGCCATCGTGGATGATGCAATGCAGAAGTGATCCGCGCAGGATCGGACAACGGCTGGTTTGTAGAATTTGCGCACCAATGCTGCACAACGAACATTTGCTCTCGGGCGAGCCATCCAGCACTCGTGAACGCTTTTACAGGCGCGCAACGGACCGTCCGTTTCCGGGCAGGCGACCAAAGTCTGCTCCTGGCGCGCGACTGACGACCGAATCTTGTCGATCACCGTCTCTTGGCCGGGTCGCCCTCGACCAGGGCGAAACACGCTAGCGGTCGCGGAGGCGGGTCGTGTCGGAACACCGTTCGCCCTTCGCAGGTGCATCCATCGCGCGACGACCGGCACAGGCAGGGCCTGATGGCACTACCTGATGCAAACTCTTCACCTCGTCGAGGTGTAAATCGGCGTGAGCGTCGAATGATGGTGAAAGCTCAGCTGATATGACTTCAGCCGCTTAGGTTGTGATCCCGGCGTCGATTGGCGTCGGAAACACTTGCCGGAACACAGTTGGTGGATCGCGCGCGGTTAAATAGAATAGCCGCTCGTCAACGAACAGTTCAGAAAATAGTTGACGATTCGTTAACCGCGCGCGCTGCCGCGCGGCACGGGAACGTTGGCCTCACAGTGGGAAATCTCGTCCCGGTCCGGAGCCATCACGTGACCCGGCGGGTTTACCCGCTGTCGCGCCGTGGCTTACCCGATGTGCCGAGGAGGCCGTGAGCCGCGCGGGCGACCAATGGCGTGCATGAAGTTGAGAGGCGGAATGGCTGACACGTTGGACGCGACGACGGTCCGGTCGAACAAGGCCGCTTGGAGCGGGTGGCGCCGCTTCGCGGTCGTGCGCCGCACGCGGGAAAGCGCCGTCATCACCTCGTTCCACCTGCGCCCGGTCGATGGGGGACCGGTGCTCCGCCACCGCGCCGGGCAATACCTCACCCTTCGGGCCACGATCCCCGGCGAGGGCGAGGTCACGCGGCCGTACACGATTTCCTGCGGCCCCGACGACGAAGCCTACCGCATCTCGGTCAAGCGCGAGCCGCAGGGCACGGCGTCGCGCTGGCTCCACGACGAGGCGGCCGTGGGATGCGAACTCGACGTGGCCGCCCCGACCGGCCGCTTCGTCCTGCCGGACGCGCCCGCGCGCCCTGTCGTGCTGCTCAGCGCCGGCGTCGGCGCGACGCCGATGGTCAGCATGCTCGACACCATCGCCGTCGAGAACCCCGAACTCGAAACCCATTACGTGCACAGCGCGACCGATGGTTCGACCCATGCCTTCGGCGCCCAGGTCCGCGCCGCCGCCGACCGCCTGCCGCACGCCCGCGTCACGACCTTCTACACACGCCCGCGCGATAGCGATGTCCCCGGCACCGCCTATGAGCGTGCCGGGCGCCTCGACACGGCGTGGCTGCGCGACGAAACGCCGATCGCCGAGGCCGACTACTACGTGTGCGGGCCGATCTCCTTCATTCGCGATCTGGTCACCGGGCTGGCCGAAAGCGGCGTTCCGCGCGAGCGCGTCCGTTACGAGTTCTTCGGCGCCGGCGCCGACCTCGCGGACGCCTGGCCCGAGGCGCGAGACCTGGGAGTGGCCGCCGACACGGTGCCGCGGGCTTCGCAGGGCCCCGGGACGTCCGTTGCGCCCGTGTTGCGCGAAAAGGTCGCCGAGGCCCTGCTCACCGGTTGTTCCGATGCCGTCATCGTCAGCGACCGCGACGGCACGATCACGATGTGGAATCCCGGGGCGGAGCGCATCTTCGGGTTCACGGAAGCGGAGGCCCTGGGCCGCCCGCTCGACATCATCGTCCCGGACTCGTTGCGCAGCCGACATTGGGACGGCTACGTCACCACCGTCGCCAGCGGGCAGAGCCGCTACGGCGCCGGTGACATCCTCGCCGTTCCCGGCCTGCACAAGGACGGGCACCGCATCTCCGTCGAGTTCACCATCGCCATGCTCCACGATGCGTCCGGCAAGGTGGAAGGCATGGCGGCGGTGCTGCGCGACGTGACGCGCCGGTTCGAGGAGATGCGCGAACTGCGCAAGCGCCTCGCGGACCTGACGAAGGCGGCGTGAGCGGCAGGGCGCCGCCCTATGCCGCGCGCACGCGCACCCTGTGCCAGGCGGCGCTGAGGTAGCCCTTGCAGTTCCAGGTGTCGTCGGGCAGCGCCGGCTGGGTTTGCCCGGCGCTGTCCCAGGCGCGAACGGCGAGTTCGTGCTCGCCCGGCGCGAGGTCAAGCGTCGCCCGCCAGAACGACCAGGCCCACGGCGCCGCCGGCCCGTGCGCTTCGAGTTCCGCCTGCCGCCAGCTCCGCCCGCCATCGCCCGACACGTCGACCCGCACCACCGCGCGGGCGGTCGCGATCGCGTAGCCCGTCAGCGTGACCGGGCCGGCCGTGAGCGCCGCCGACGCGGCCGGTTCGCAGATCGCGGCGTTCAACGGCATCTCGTTAATGGTGATGCCCTTGCGCCAGTCCACCGCGTCGGGCGTGACGTCGGGCGGCAGCAGCTTGTAATCACGCTGCTGCATGTGGTTGTCGGACGGCGCGTCCTGAACGGTGACGGCGGCAAGCCATTTCGGGCTGCGGACGCCGGCGAATCCGGGGACTACGACGCGGAGCGGGAAGCCGTGTTCCGGCGTCAGCGGTTCGCCGTTCATGGTCGTGGCGAGCAGCACCTCCGGCGACAGCGCCTTCGCCATGGGGATGGAGACGCCGTAGGCGAAGCGCCCCTCGCCGGCCATCTCGACCGTGTCGCAGGAGGTGAAGGCGACGTGGCCGTCGCCATCGGCGCCGGCGGCGCGCAGCACGTCGGCGAGGGCGACCCCTCCCCACTCGGCATTGCCGATCGCCCCCGGCGCCCAAGGATCGCCGGTCGTCGGGCGGACCTGCTGCATGTCGGCGCGCCGGTTGCCCGCGCATTGCATCGCGGCGGTGACGCGGCGGTGCGGGAAGCGCGCCGCGAGTTCGGCCACGGTGAGGTCGAGTGGCATGGCGACCAAGCCAGCGACGCGCAGGTGGTGCGCGACGCCGTCGAGCTGCGGGATCGTGCCGTGGCTGCGGACGTAGAAGTGCGCCGCAGGGGTCAGGAAGGCGGCGCGCAGCAGGTCGAGCGGCGGCTCGGCGTTGTAGGGGTCGCGAGAGTGCACGATCCTGCCGGCGTCGGACGCGAACGGGTCGGGCATGGCTGTCGCTCCTCGGATCGTCGCGCCGCCGCGGCTACGCCTGCCGACGTCCTACGCCGCGCGCCACGCGTCGCGCAGGACCGCGGCGGCATAGCCGAGCACCGATGGCACGGCGCCGACCGCGCCGTCCATGGTGAGGACGCCATGGGTCTGGTCGCTGAGGTGCAGCGCCGTCACCGCGACGCCTTCCCGTTCCAGCCGCTCGGCATACATCCGGCCCTCGTGGCACAGCGGGTCGTGGCCGCAGGTCAGCACCAGGGCGGGGGCCGTGCCGGCGAGGCTCGCCGCGCGCAATGGCGACGCGCGCCAGTCGTCGACGTCGGGCGCGTAAAGCTCGACGAAACGGCGCATTGCCGCTGCGGTGAGCGGCATGCCGGGCGCGACCGTGTCGTAGCTCGTGCCGGTCATGCGCAGGTCCACCGCGGGGTAGAGCAGGAGCTGAAAGCACGGCGCCGGCACCGTGCCGTCGCGCCCCATCAGGGCGAGGACGGCCGCGAGGTTGCCGCCGGCGCTGTCGCCACCGACGGCGATGCGGCCGGCGTCGATGCCGAGTTCGGCGGCGTGCTCGACGACCCAGCGCAGCGCCGCCGCCCCGTCCTCCACCGCGGCCGGATAAGGGTGCTCCGGCGCCAGCCGGTACTCGACGGACACGACGCAGCATTCCCCCAGCGCCGCGAAGCGCCGGCACAGCCCTTCATGCGTCGCGATGTTGCCGAGCACCCAGCCGCCGCCGTGCAGGACCACGAGGCAGGGTAGCGTCGGCCCGGCGGGCGCGCCGCGGTACAGCCGCAGCGGCAGCGTGCCGCCCGGCCCGGGGATGGCGAGGTCGCGCACGGCGGCGACCGGCGCGAACGGCGCCTGCAACGCCGCCCGGCTGGCGACGTAGGCGCGCCGCATCTCGTCGACCGGCAGCGTGTCGAACGCGGGCGCCCCGGCGGCGCGGGCCGCGACGAGCAGCGCGGTGACATCGGGGTTGACGGCCCGCATGTCAGCTCAGGGCGAAGCCGCGATATCCCTCGGCGGCGACGGCGTCGCAGGTGGCGGCGTAATGCGCCATGCCCCCGGCATAGGGCATGAACACCCGCGGCTTCCCCGGTACGTTGGCGCCGAGGTACCAGGAGCTGCTGGCCATCGGCAGCAGCGTCGCCTCCGCCGCCTCGTTGACGTGCTTGACCCAGGCGTCCGCCGCCTCCGGCTCGGCCTCGATGTGGTGCAGGCCATGCGCGCGCAGGTGGCTGATGCAGTCGGCGATCCATTGCGCGTGCTGTTCGATGGCGACCGGCATGTTGGTCAGCACCGACGGGCTGCCCGGCCCGGTGATGGTGAACATGTTGGGGTAGCCGGCGGTCTGCAGGCCGAGATAGGTGCGCGGCCCCGCCGCCCAGTCGTCGCGTAGCAGCCGCCCGCCGCGCCCGCGGATGTCGATCGCGAGCAGCGGGCCGGTCAGCGCGTCGAACCCGGTCGCGAAGACGATGACGTCGAGCGGGTGCTCGCCCGCCGTGGTGCGGATGCCCACCGGCGTGATCGCCACGACGGGCGTGGCCTTGAGGTCGACGAGGGTGACGTTGTCGCGGTTGAAGGTTTCGAAGTAGTTGCTGTCGATCGGCGGGCGCTTGGTGGCGAAGGGGTGGTCGGTCGGCGTCAGCATCTCCGCCACGGCCGGGTCCTTCACCACCTGCTTGATCTTCGCGCGGATGAAGGCGGAGGCGGTCTCGTTGGCTTCCTTGTCGCGCAGGATGTCGTTGAAGGCGGCGCGGAAGCGCAGCCCGCCCGCTTCCCACGCGTCCTCGTAGCGACGCATCCGCTCCTCCTCCGACACGGACAGGGCGGACACGTCGTGGACCTCGAAGGGATGGCCGTTGGTCGAGGCGCGCGCCTTATCGCGGATGGCGGCGTAGTTCGCCCTGACCTCGTCGCGGAAGGCCTGGTCGACGGGGCCGTTGCGCGCCGGCACGCTGTAGTTGGCGGTGCGCTGGAACACGGTGAGGTGCGCCGCCGCTTCGGCGAGCACGGGCGTCGCCTGGATGCCGGTCGACCCCGTGCCGATCAGGCCGACGCGCTTGCCGGCGAAGTCCACCGTCTCCTTGGGCCAGTGCCCGGTGTGAAACCATTGCCCGGCGAAGCTGTCGAGCCCGTCGAGCTTCGGCACGTTGGCCGAGGACAGGCAACCGACGGCGGTGATCAGGAACTGTGCCGTGAAGCGCTCACCCGTGTCCGTCGTCACCACCCAGGATTCGGTGGCCTCGTCGAAGATGGCGGACTTGACGCGGGTGCCGAGCAGGATGTCGCTGCGCAGGGCGAAGCGGTCGGCGACGTGGTTGAGGTAGCGGCGGATCTCCCCGTGCTCGGGGTAGCGCTCGCTCCAGTCCCAATCCTCCTGCAGCTCCTTCGAGAAGGAATAGGAGTAGTAATAGCTTTCTGAATCGCAGCGCGCCCCGGGATAGCGGTTCCAGTACCAGGTGCCGCCGACCTCCTCGCCGGCCTCGATCACCAGGGTCGACAGCCCGTGGTGGTCGCGCAGCAGGTGGAGCTGGTAAAGGCCGGAGAAGCCCGCGCCGATGATGATGGCGTCGTGGTCGCGCGCGTGCCGCCTGGCGGCGGGCGCGCATTCAGCCGTTGATGCCGGCATAAATCATCTCCCTTGTCGTCGTGCTCCCGGACGCCGGTGTCCTGCTAGGGCCGGCATTCATAGGGTCCGGCATCGCGGCCGATCCCGACCGTTGCCCCTGATATGCGCCGATGGCGCCGGTCCCGCCATTGCCCAAACCTCAGATGCGGCGCGGTTGTCGCGAGCCTGCGACCACCGCGTCGCTCCAAGATCAGGCCGCCGCCTTTTCCGTGCCGTCCGACCATCGCCCGAGCTGGGCGAGGCCGTTCATCCGCGCGCGGTGGACGAACGCGGCCTGCCCCGCGCGCTCCTGCTCCTTGACGCCCGACCAGGCATGCTGCGCCGCCGCCTGCAACGCGCGGCCGTAGGAGAAGGTGATGCTCCACGGGTGCGGCCCGAGGCGAGCGATGGCGTCGAGGTTGGCGGTGGCTTCCACGTCGGACTGCCCGCCCGAAAGGAAGGCGATGCCCGGCACGGCGAGCGGCACGCAGTTCTTGAACAACTTCACCGTCCAGCGGGCGATCTCGGCGGGCGAGGCCTTGGCCGCGTCCTCGCCGGGGATGACCATGTTGGGCTTGAGGATCGTGCCCTCCAGGAACACGCGGTGCCGGTACAGCTCGGCATAGAGGGTGTTGAGCACGAAGCGCGTCACCTCGTAGTTCTTCTCGATGGTATGGGCGCCGTCCATCAGCACCTCCGGCTCGACGATCGGGACGATGTCCGCCTCCTGGCAGATCGCCGCGTAGCGGGCGAGCGCGGCCATGTTGGCGGTGATCGAGCCTTCCGTGGGGCGGCCGTCGTCGGCGATGGTGATGACCGCCCGCCACTTGGCGAAGCGTGCGCCGAGTTCGTAATACTCCTTCATGCGCCCGGGCAGGCCGTCGAGCCCCTCGGTGATCGTTTCGCCGGGGAACATCGGCATCGGCTTGGCGCCCTGGTCGACCTTGATGCCGGGAATCGAGCCCATTTCCTCGATGATCCTGACAAGCGGCGTGCCGTCCTTGGCCTTCTGCCGGATCGTCTCGTCGTAAAGGATGACGCCGGAAATGTGCTCGCTCATCGCTCCATTGGCGCGGAACATGAACTCGCGGTAGTCGCGGCGGGTGTCCTCCGTGGACGCGACCTTGATCGCGTCGAAGCGCTTCTTGATGGTGGAGGAGCTTTCGTCGGCGGCGAGGAGGCCCTTGCCCGGCGCGACCATCGCCTGCGCCACTTTGGTGAGCTGGTCCTTGTTCATGCGAACCCTTCGATATCGGTGATCCCGCGCTAGCTGTAGCCGCTCGCTCCACCGTTTTCAAAGGCGCGTTGGCGCGTCGTCCGGGTGCTTTTCAGTTGAGCCCGCCGACCCGGCGCGGCGCGACGTGGCGGATGCGCCGGCCCGGCGCGATCGCCTGCGCCGCAGCGGCGATGGCCTGCGCGTCGACGCCATGGTGGCGGTACAGCTCGGCCACCGTCCCCGTCTGCCCGAAGCGCTCAACGCCGAGCGCCCGCGTGCGGTGGCCGCCGACGCCGCCGAGCCAGGCCAGCGTCGCCGGGTGACCGTCGAGCACGGTGACGAGCCGGCACTGCGGGGACATTTCCGCCAGCAGGCGCTCGACGTGGCTCGTCGCCTCGGTCCGCCCCTCCTCGCGGGCGCGCTGCGCGGCCGTCCAGCCGCCATGGAGCCGGTCGGCGGAAGTGACGGCGAGGAGGCCGACGTCGCGGCGGTCCTCGGCCATCAGGCCGATGGCGTCGATCGCCTCGGGCGCGACCGCCCCGGTGTAGGCCACCACCACCTCGGCGTTGGGACCGGGCCGGCGCAGCCAGTAGCCGCCATCGATCATGTCGGCGGCGAGGGCGGGCGTCATCGCGCGCGACGGCTGCTCGACCGTGCGCGTCGACAGCCGGAAATACGCGGAACCGCCGGCGGCGTCGCGCAACCCGTTGCGTTTGTCCGGCCGGTCGTCGCCCGAGCGCTGCATGTGGTCGAACGCGAAGCGCAGCAGGACGGCGAGTTCGTCAACGAAAGCCGGCTCGAAGCTGGCGAGCCCGTCCTGCGCCATGCCGATCAGCGGCGTGGCGATGGACTGGTGGGCGCCGCCTTCCGGCGCCAGGGTGATGCCCGACGGCGTCGCCACCACGATGAAGCGGGCATCCTGGTAGCAGGCATAGTTCAGCGCATCCAGGCCGCGCTCGATGAAGGGGTCGTAGAGCGTGCCGACCGGCAGCAGCCGCGTGCCGAATAGTTCGTGCGACAGGCCGAGGGCGGAAAGCATCAGGAACAGGTTCATCTCGGCGATGCCGAGTTCGAGGTGCTGGCCGCGCGGCGAGAATTCCCAGGTGAAGGTGGAAGGAATGCGCTCGCGCTTGAACAGGTCGGCCATCTCCTCGCGGGCGAACAGGCCGCGGCGGTTCACGAAAGCGCCGAGGTTGGTGGACACGGTGACGTCGGGCGATGTCGTCACGACGCGGCGGGCGAACTCCGTGTCGCCCTTGGCGATCTCGTGCATGAGGAGGCCGAAGCCGGCCTGCGTCGACATCAGCGGCTGAAGCGTCACGGCAAGCGTTTCCGGCACCGGCACGGGCGCCGCCGCCGTGCGCCGCGGCCATTGCTTGAAGAAGGGCGCCGCCGCCATCAGCGCCTTGACGCCGGCTGGGTCGTCCATGCCCTCGAAGGGTTCCCACTCCCGGCCGGGACGGATGCCCATCGCGCTTCGCAACGCCTCGACCTGCGCCGGCGTCATCAGGCCGGCATGGTTGTCCTTGTGCCCACGCAGCGGCAGGCCGTGGCCCTTCACCGTGTAGGCGATGAAGCACACCGGGCGGTCGTGGGCGCGCGCCGCCTCGAAGGCCTGGAGCAGCGAGGGCAGGTCGTGGCCGCCGAGGTTGCTCATCAGGCTCGCGAGGTCGTCGTCGCTGCGCCGCTCGATGAGCGCCGACACGTCGCCCTGGTCGCCGAGTTCGTCGGTGAGCCGGCGGCGCCAAGCCGCCCCGCCCTGGAAGGTCAAGGCGGCGTAGAGCTGGTTGGGGCAATTCTCGATCCATGCCTTCAGCCGGCCGCCACCGGGTTCGGCGAAGGCCGCTTCCTGGAGCCGACCGTGGCGCAGCACCACAACCTCCCAGCCGAAGTTGCGGAACATCGACTCGAACTTGGCCCACAGCCCCTCGCGCACCACGGCGTCGAGGCTTTGCCGGTTGTAATCGACGATCCACCACGTGTTGCGCAGCCCGTGCTTCCAGCCTTCCAGCAGCGCTTCGAAGATGTTGCCCTCGTCCATTTCGGCATCGCCGATGAGCGCCACCATGCGCCCTTCCGCCCGTTCGTCGGCGAAGGACTTCGCGCTGACGTAGTCCTGCACCAGCGAGGCGAACAGCGTCTGCGCGACGCCGAGGCCGACGGAGCCGGTGGAAAAGTCGACGTCGTCGCCGTCCTTGGTGCGCGAGGGGTAGGACTGCACGCCGCCATAGCCGCGGAAGTTCTTCATCCGCCCAACGGACAGGCGGCCGAACATGTATTGCAGCGCGTGAAAGATCGGGCTGGCGTGGGGCTTCACCGCGACGCGGTCCTCCGGGCGCAGCACGGCGACGTAGAGCGCGGTCATCACCGTGGCCAGCGAGGAGGATGAGGACTGGTGGCCGCCGACCTTCATGCCGTCGCCCCCATCGCGGAGGTGGTTGGCATGGTGGATCATCCAGGTCGAAAGCCACAGCGCCTTGCGCTCGATCGCGGCGAGGGCGGGCAGGCGGGGATCGGACATGGAAGCTGACCCATGAATAGAGCGTTGCGTGGGTCAGCATAGGCTGGACGCAGCGGCGACGTTCGGCGAAGAACATTCCTACGAGGCACCAAATTGGCAGAACTCGCCACTCGCAGCCGCATGGAGCGACAACCTTGCCAGACCGGCCGTTGGACGAGCTGGACTGGAAGATCATCGCCGCGCTTCAGGCGGACGGCCGCTTGACGGGGCTGCAACTCGCCGAGCGGGTCGGCTTGTCGCCCTCACCCTGCGCAAGGCGCGTGCGCCTTCTGGAAGCGGCGGGGGTGATCGCCGGCTACGCGGCGGTGATCGACCAGGCGCGCGTCGGGCTGCCGGTCAGCGTGTTCGTGTCCATCAAGTTGGAACGGCAGCGCGAGGAGGAGCTCGATCGCTTCGCGCGCGCCGTGGCACAGTGGCCCGAAGTGCTCGATTGCTACCTGATGACCGGGCAGCGCGACTTCCTCCTGCGCGTCGTGGCGCGCGACCTCGCCGCCTACGAACGCTTCCTCAAGGACAAGCTGACCCGGCTCGACGGGGTGTCGTCGATCGAGTCGAGCTTCGCGCTCGGTCAGGTGAAGCGCAGCAACGTGCTGCCGCTGCGCGCGCGAGGGTAGACGCGCGCGCCGCAGCGGTTCAGGCGTCGGGCGCCCACATGCGCAGCGCAAGCTCGGCGGAACGTTGCAGGGCGGCGCGGGACGCCCCGCCCGCCGCGTGGACGGCGAGGCCGGCGGCAACCGTCATCACGTAGCGGGCGAGGTCGGCCGGCTCCGCGCCGCGCGGCAGGTCGCCTTGCCCCTCGGCCACGTGCAGCCGTCGGCACAGCGCCACCTCGAACTCGGCGCGGCGCTTCACCACGGCGGCCCTGACCGGATCGCCCGTCGTCGAGCAGGCCAGCGCGCCGTTGGTGCTCATGCAGCCGAGCGGGCGGTCGCCTTCCGTGCCCAACTCCACGATGCCGCCAAGAATGCGGGCCACCACCGCGCGCGCGGTGGGCTCGTCCAGCGCGTCACGCATGAAGCCGATGTACTTGCGGTCGTACAGGTCGAGCGCCTTACCGAACAGCGCCTCCTTGTTGCCGTAGGTGGCGTAAAGGCTCGGGCGCGTGATGCCCATCGCCGCCGTGAGATCGCTCAGCGAGGCGCCCTCGAAGCCGTGGCGCCAGAACACGAGCAGCGCCTGCTCCAGCGCGGCTTCGATGCAGAATGCGCGGGGGCGTCCCATCCCTTTGCCTGCGACGCCTAGGCGCCCGCCCGCTCCTCGATGATATCGACCCGGTCGGGGTAGAAGGCGAGGTGGTCGCGAATGGCGATCACCGTTGGGTAGGGCGCCTCGTAGGTCCAGGCGGCGTTGGTTGCTCGCTTGCCGTCGACCGCGATGGTGAAGTACGCGCAATCGCCCTTGTGCGGGCAGTAGCTCGACGTGCTGCTCCGCTCGAAGACGCTCATGTCGACGTCGCGGCGCGGGATGTAGAGCACGGCCGGGTAGTCGGCCTCGCGCAGCACCAGCGCGTCCTCCGTGTCGGCAACGATCTTGCCGGCATAGGACAGGACCACCCGCTTGCCCTTGGGCGCGATGGCGATGGGATGCGTCTGCTCCGACGCCTTCTCCGGCGTCATGTCCATATGTCCCGACATCGCGGCCTCCTCGCAAACCTCAAACATACCGAACGGTAGTTTACGCACGCCGCCACGCCTTCCGCAAGCGCCGTCATGCCATCTGGGAGCGTCGAAAACAGGTGCATCGTCCCGGCTGCATCCATACCCGACGGCTGAAATCGCCGATGCGACATAAAGATGGAGGCGCGGCGGTCTAGTAGCCCGCAACGACGCTCGGCGCGGCGAACGGGACGCAGGGCCACCGCAGTTTCGACGTCGGCTCGGCATCGCCGGCATGTCGCTAAGTGCGACCCCGACCCTTCATCATCGGCAAGCGTCGATCGAAGGCCGAAGTGGCCAACATTACCACCCGCGGCATCCTGTCGATCGTCGACGCTGGGTCGATCTCACCATGATGGCGGGCCAGGGCAGCTTCGGTCTCCCCGTCGGTCCCGACGCCGGCCATGCCATGCACGACCTTCGCGTCGTGCGCGATGCCGATCGGTTGCTCACGACACCGCTACCGCTCGGCCTGTCGGATATCGCGATCACCATCCTCGACGTCGTTGCCAGGGTCGCCTGCGACCTGGTGCCAACCACACCCCGCGTCGACCACGACCTTGCCGACAAGGCTGTCGGGCCGACAAGCGGCGGCCATCTCGCCGCCGCTTAGGGGTTGCGGGCCGAGGAGCATCAGCTCCCCAGCAGGTCCTCGACCATGATCGGGGTCTTGCGGACGCGGATACCGGTGGCGTTGTAGACCGCGTTGGCAATCGCCGCCGGCATGCCGACGATGCCGATCTCGCCGACTGCCTTGGCGCCGATCAGGTTCACGACATCATCGACCTCGTCCAGCGTTTCCACCACCACGTCGCCGATGTCGGCGCTGGTGGCGACGTGGTAGTTCGCGAGGTCGGCGTTGGTGAACTTGGCGCGCGGGCCATCGACCTTGCTTTCCTCAAGAAGGGCGAAGCTCGCCCCCCAGATCATGCCGCCGGCGAGGTTGGAGTGCGCCGTGCGCTCGTTGATGATCTTGCCGCAGGCGAACACGCCCACCATGCGGGCGAGGCGGACGGTGCGCAGGATCGGATCGACGTGGACTTCGGCGAACTGCGCCCCGAAGGAGAAGCATGCCGCGTCGGGCGTCACCGGCCCGGTCATCGCCATCGCCCCGTCGTCGAGGCCGGCCCTCATCTTCTTGTCGTTCATGCCGCGCGGCTTCCATTCCGCCGCCTCGACCGTGTCGCCCCAGCCGAGCGCCAGCATCACCTCCGGCAGGCTCTGCGTCTTGCCGCCGGGAACCGTGATCCTGCCGCCATCGAGCGCGACGGCGGAAGCGTCGACGCCCGCGAGCGGCCCGCCGGCCCCCGTCGCGGCAGCGAGCAGGCGCACCTTGAGCGCGGTCGCAGCCTTGTGGATCGCAGAGCCGGCCGAGCCGGTGGTGATGGAGCCGCCAGCCATCGGTCCCGACGGCAGGTTGGTGTCGCCGAGCTTCACGGTGACCGCCGCGTCGGGGACGCCGAGTACGGTGGCGGCGACCTGGCCCAGCACGGTGTAGGCGCCGGTGCCGAGGTCGTGCGCCGAGGTTTCGACGAGAAGCGACCCGTCGCGGCGTAGCGTGACGCGGGCGGCGGCGGGCGCCATCGCCGAGGGATAGGTCGCGGTGGCGCAGCCGTAGCCGACCAGCGTGCCATCGGGCAGGGTGGTCATGCCGGGCTTGGCCGCGCGCTTGTCCCAACCGAACAGGGTGGCGCCACGCTCGAAGCACTGCTTGAGCGAACGGCTCGACCACCGCGCGCCGGACATCGGGTCGACCGCCGGCTCGTTCTTCAGGCGCAACGCGATCGGGTCCATGTCGAGCGCCACCGCGAGCTCGTCCATCGCGCTTTCGAAGCCGAAGAACGAGGAGGCCTCGGCCGGCGCACGCTGGAAGCCCGGCGTGTTGACGTCGGTCGCCACGGTGCCCTGCTTGGTGCGCACGGCGGTGGAGTCGTACATGCGCGTCACGGCGGTGGAGCCGGGGAAGGCGACGTGGTCGATCTCCGAGCTTTGCCCGTATTCCTCGAAAATGATGGAGCGCAGCGTGCCGTCGCGCTCGGCACCGAGCATTACCCGGGCGCGCGTCGCCGGACGGAACGAGCCCACCGTCCACATGGCGTCGCGCGGCACCACCAGCTTGACCGGCCGCCCGAGCCGACGTGCCGCTTCCGCCACCAGCACGACGTGGGGCAGGATGGTCGCCTTGGAGCCGAAGCCGCCGCCGACGTAGGGGCATTCGACGTGGATGTTGGCCATGGGGATGCCGAAGATCTTGGCGAGGCCAGCCTGGTTGCCGACCACCCATTGGCACGGCACGTGGACCGTGAGCTTGTCGCCCTGCCACGACGCGGTGGTGGCGTAGAGCTCGATGGGGTTGTGGTGCTGCGCCGGGGTCTCGTAGCGCGCATCGATCGTGACGGGCGCAGCGGCGTAGGCGGCGTCGGCGTCGCCCTTCGTTTCCGCCGCTTTCTCGTTCACCTCCGGCGCGCGGCGCGGCTTGTCCATGTTTCCCGCCGCGGGCTCGGCGGCGTAGCTCACCCCAACGGCAGCGGCGGCCCGCTCGGCCGCTTCCTGCGTGTCGGCAAGCACCAGGGCGACGATCTGCCCGTCGTAATGCACCGCATCGGATGACAGCGGCATGAAGGAGGACTGCATGTGCCCGCCCTTCATGGCGAAGGTTTCATCGCCCAGGCCGCGGTTGAAGTCGCGATGGGTGAGCACGCTCACGACGCCGGGCAACGCTTCGGCGGCCGTGGTATCGACGGCGGTGATGCGGCCGCGCGGCACGGTGCTGCGAGTCAGCGCGGCATAGGCCGTGCCGGGATGAGGGAAGTCAGCGGCGTAGCGTGCGTTGCCGGCGGCCTTGAGGGAAGCGTCGCGGCGTACCACGCCGGTCGCCTGGATTGAGGCTGAGGTTGCGGTCACGGAATTAGATCCTTTGCGCGGCGACGAGCACCGCCTTGGCAACCGCGTTGCGGCCGAGTTCGATCTTGAAGGCGTTGTCGCCACGGGGCTGGGCGTCGCGGAAGGCGGCGGTGCCGGCGGCGAAGGCGAGGTCGCGCGTGAGCTTCTGTCCCTTGAGCAGGTCGCCGGCGGCGGTCGAGCGCCACGGTTTGGAGGCGACGCCGCCAAGCGCGACCCGGGCCTCGGTGATCGTGTCGCCATCCATGTCGAGCGCCACGGCCGCCGACACCACGGCATAGGCGTAGGAGCGCCGGTCACGGACCTTGAGGTAGGTCGAGCGGCGCCCGGCCGGGGTGGCCTCGACGAGGATCGCGGTGATGATCTCGCCCTGTTGAAGGACCGTTTCGCGCGCGGGGTCGTCGCCGTAGGGCCGGTGCAGCTCGGCGAAGGGGATCGTGCGCCGCCCTTCGCCCGATGCGATCTCCACGGAGGTGTCGAAGGCGGCCAGCGTCGCCCCCCAGTCGCCGGGGTAGGTTGCGATGCACTGCTGCGACGCGCCGAACAGCGCCATGTCGCGGGTGTCGCCATGAAGCGCGGCGCAACCGCTGCCGGGCTGGCGCTTGTTGCAGGCCGACGTGCCGTCGCGGAAGTAGGAGCAGCGGGTGCGCTGCAGGATGTTGCCGCCGACCGTGGCGGCGATTCGCAGCTGCTGCGAGGCGGCGAGCTGCAGGCTTTCCGCCAGTGCGGGATAGTGCGCCTTCAGCCTGGCGTCCTCGGCGACGTCCGCCATGCGGGCGAGGGCGCCGAAGCGCAGGGTCTTGCCGCCGGTGTCGAATCCGGACAGTTCGGCGAGCCGGCCGATGTCGACGACGCTTGAAGGCGCGGTCAGTTCGCCGCGCATGAGGTCGACCATGGTGGTGCCGCCGGCGAGGAGCGCGGCACCGGGCAGGGCGGCCGCGCGCAGGGCGTCGTCCACGCTGGTCGCGCGGTGATAGGTGAAGGGGTGCATGGTCAGGCGCCCTTTCCCGCCGCAGCCTGGTTCGCCGCGACCTCGCGAATGGCGGACACGATGTTGGGATAGGCGCCGCAGCGGCACAGGTTGCCGCTCATGTACTCGCGGATCTCGTCGTCCGAACGGGCGTGGCCCTCGTCGACGCAAGCGACCGCGGCCATGATCTGCCCCGGAGTGCAGTAGCCGCACTGGAGGGCGTCATGCTGAGCGAAGGCCGCCTGCATCGGGTGCGGCGTGCCGTTGACATCGGCGAGCCCCTCGATGGTGACGACCTCGCGCCCTTCCGCCATCGCGGCGAGGACGAGACAGGCGAGATATCGACGGCCGTCGATGTGCACGGTGCAGGCGCCGCACGTGCCGTGGTTGCAGCCGACCTTGGTACCCGTCAGGCCGAGGTGCTCGCGCAGAGCGTCGAGCAGGGTGGTGCGGGGGTCGAGAGAGAGGGTGTTCTCCCGTCCGTTGACATGAAGCCGCAACGGAACGGTCGCACCGGCGGGTGCGAGGTCATGGGTCATCAGGCATATCCCGATCGAGCAGGTTTGAGCAGGTCTAAACAAGACACCGCCGCCAAGGTTGCCGGATGGATCGATCGGTCACGGGTGCGGCGGGCACCGGCCCGCATGCCAAACCCCGTGCTTCAACCCTTTTTCGCGCCCATCGCCGGATGCGCGTCGGTCACCGCTGCATCTGCATCGGCATGCCGGCAGGGTTCACCGTCATGTTGCCGTTGAGATGCGCCATGATCCACAGCGAGCCGCCAAACAGCAACATGACGATCAAGATGCCGAAGGCCAGCGCCATGACGTTGTTGGTGTTGTCGGGGCCGGTGGTGATGTGGAGGAAGAAGACGAGGTGGACGCCCATCTGCGCGATGGCGAAAACGATGAGGGCGAGGGGAATGGCCGGCGTCCACACGAAATGGGTGCGCAGCACGGCGAAGGAGGCCACGGTGAGCAGGGACGCGAGCCCGAGGCCGATCAGGTAGCCGCGGACGCCGACCGCGATGTTCTCGCCGCCGAACTCGTCGCCGGGCGCGGTGTCGGTGTGGCGGCGCGCATCGTGGTCGCGCTCGTCCTGGCCGTCCGAGCCGTCGACCGTCACTTCGCTCACGCGATCACTCCCAGCAGGTAGACGACGGTGAACAGCGCCACCCAAATGATGTCGAGGGCGTGCCAGAACAGGGCGAAGCACATGGTGCGGCGCATGGTGTCGGGGCGGAAGCCCTTGGCGAAGATCTGGGCCATCATGGTGAGGAGCCACATCAGGCCGGCGGTGACATGGAGGCCGTGGCAGCCGACGAGGGTGAAGAAGGCGGTGAGGAAGGCCGAGCGGGTCGGCCCCGCGCCGCGCGCGACGAGGTCGGCGAACTCGCGGAGTTCGAGGGCCAGGAATGCGGCGCCGAACAGGAAGGTGACCGCCATGGCGAGGTAGAACCAGCGCGCGTTGCGGGCGGAAAGCGCCAGGCTCGCCATGCCGCAGGTGAAGCTCGACAGCAGCAGGCAGCCGGTCTCGATCGCCGTGTTGGTAAGGTCGAAGACGTCGCGGCCGGTCGGACCGTTCGCCGTGCCGCCCTGCAGCACGGCGTAGCTGGCGAAAAAGGCGGCGAACATGACGATGTCGCTGAGGATGAACAGCCAGAAGCCGTAACCGACCACGATGCGCTTCGACGACGGGCCGCCCGTGCCGCGGCCCGTCGCCTTGGAGCCGTCGCCGTCGGTGTGGCCGAGGTGGTTCGGGTCGGTGCGGTTGGGCACGATCTGCGGCCTGCCCCCTGGCCTGGGCGCGGCAAAGGGCGGGACGGCTGTGGTGTCGCTCATGCCACGGTCCTCATGCCGCCACCTTGCGCCGCATGCCGGTCAGCGCCTTGCTGCGCGTCGCCCGGTTCTCCCGGTCGATCCTCGCCACCACGTCGCCGGGGATCTCGTACTCGTCCTTGTTGCGCCAAGCGAAGACCACGAAGGTGGCGAAGGCACCGAGCCCGCCCAGTATGGCCAGCCACCAGATGTGCCAGATCATCGCGAAGCCGATCACGGTGGCGAAGAAGGCGCAGGTGACGCCCGTCGGGCTGTTGAGCGGCATCTCGATGTGATCGTAATCCGGCTCCTCGCGCAGCTGCGCCTGCTCGCGGGCGCGCTGCTTGACCGACCAATAGGCTTCCTCGCCATGCACCTCCGGCATCACGGCGAAGTTGAACACCGGCGGCGGCGAGGACGTCGCCCATTCGAGCGAGCGCCCGTCCCACGGGTCACCGGTCTCGTCGCGCAGCGCCTCGCGGTCGCGGATCGAGACCACGAGCTGGGTGATCTGGCACACCACGCTGGCGATGAGGATCCCCACGCCGAAACCGGCGGCGATCACCCAGGGGTGCCAGCCCGGCATGTCGTAGTGCTGCATGCGCCGGGTCATGCCGAGCAGTCCCAGCACGTACATGGGCCCGAACACGCCGACGGCACCGGCCACCGCGAGGTACACGGCCGCCTTGCCCCAGCCCTCGTGGAGCTTGAAGCCGAACGCCTTGGGGAACCAGTAGGAATAGCCGGCGAAGGCGGCGAAGAGCACCGACGACACCATGACGTTGTGGAAGTGCGCCACCAGGAACAGCGAGTTGTGGAGCACGAAGTCGGCGGGGGGCACGGCGAGCAGCACGCCCGTCGCGCCGCCGACCACGAAGGTCAGGATGAAGCCGATGGACCACAGCATCGGCGTGGTGAAGCGCAAGCGCCCGCCGTACATGGTGGCGAGCCAGTCGAACACCTTCACGCCGGTCGGCACGGCGATGATCATGGAGGTGATGCCGAAGATGCCGTTGACGTCGCCGCCGGCCCCCATGGTGAAGAAGTGGTGGAGCCAGACCATGAAGGCGAGCACGAAGATCGCCATGGTGGCGGCGACCATGGAGCGGTAGCCGAACAGCGGCTTGCCCGAGAAGGTCGAGATCACCTCCGAGAAGATGCCGTAGGAGGGCAGGGCGAGGATGTACACCTCCGGATGTCCCCACGCCCAGGCGAGGTTCATGAACATCATGGAGTTGCCGCCGGACTCGTCGGTGAAGAAGTGGAAGCCGAGGTAGCGGTCGAGCGTCAGCATCGCCAGGGTGGCGGTGAGGATGGGGAAGGCGGCGATGATGAGGAGGTTGGACGCGAGCGACGTCCAGCAGAACATCGGCATGCGCAGGTAGCTCATGCCCGGCGCGCGCATCTTCAGGATGGTCGTGGTGAGGTTCACGCCGCTGAGCAGCGTGCCGATCCCCGAGATCTGGATCGCCCACAGGTAATAGTCGACGCCGACGCCGGGCGAGTACTTCAGCTCGGACAGCGGCGGATAGGGCAGCCAGCCGGTGCGCGAGAACTCGCCGACGACGAGCGACACGTTGCACAGCAGGGCGCCCGTCGCGGTCAGCCAGAACGACACCGAGTTCAGCGTGGGGAAGGCGACGTCGCGCACGCCGAGCTGGAGCGGCACGGCGAAGTTCATCAGCCCGATGATGAAGGGCATGGCACCGAAGAAGATCATGATGGTGCCGTGGGCGGAGAAGATCTGGTTGTAGTGCTCGGGCGGCAGGTAGCCCGGGGCGCGGTAGGCGAGGTCCTGCTGCGTGCGCATCAGGATGACGTCGGAAAAGCCGCGGATCAGCATCACCAGACCGAGGATGGCGTACATGACGCCGATGCGCTTGTGGTCGACGGAAGTGATCCACTCGCGCCAGATGTAGGGCAGGTGGCCGGCGAACACGACCCAGCCGATGACGCTGGCGAGGATGAGCCCGACGACGCCCGAGGCGATGAGCGGAACCGGCTGGTCGAAGGGGATGGCGGCGAGCGACAGCTTGCCGAGCACCGGTGCGCCGAACACGGTCATGGCGAGTGGCAGCTTTGCGAAGGGGATCATGAGGTCCGCACAATCGAGGGGTTGCGCATGGGTCAGCTGCCTCCCTTGGGGGTGATCTCGGGCGCGCCGGTCGCGCCCTTGGTCGGGCCCGGGCTCGGTGGCACCTTTTCCGACACGATCTTGTTGAACAGTTCGGAGTCGATGGAGGCATAGGTCGAGGGGGCGTCGGCGATGCTCTGCTTGACGAGCTGCCCGTAGGACGCCTCGTCGAGCGCTGGTCCCTTGCCCTGAGCGCCCTTGACCCAGTCCGCGAAGGCGTCGTCCGACACCGCCTTGAGGACGAAGTTCATGTCGGAAAAGCCGTCGCCGCTGAAGTGGGTGGACAGGCCGTGGAAGGTGCCCTCCGCGTCGCTCATGAGGCTGAGCTGCGTGGTCATGCCCTTCATGGTGTAGATCTGGCTGCCGAGCTGCGGCACGAAGAACGAGTCCCATACGCCCGACGAGGTCAGCTTGAAGTGCACGGGGGTGCCGGCCGGCACCACGAGCTGATTGACCGCGGCGACGTGCTGCTCGGGGTAGATGAACAGCCATTTCCAATCGAGGGAAACGACCTCTACCTCCACCGCCTTCTTGCTCGACGCGATGGGCAGCGCCGGGTCAAGCTCGTGCGATCCGATCCAGGCGATGCCGCCGAGGAAGATGATGGTGAGGAGGGGCACCGACCATATCACCAGCTCGACGCGGCCGGAGTAGGCGAAGTCCGGCCGGTACACCGCCTTCTCGTTGCCGGAGCGGAACCACCAGGCGAACGCGACCGTGGCGATCATGGTGGGCACGATGATCGCCAGCATGATCGCACTGGCGAGGATCAGGATGCTGCTCTCGGCCGCCGCGATCGGACCCTTGGGTTCGAGCACGTTGCCATCGCATCCCGCGAGCAGCAGCGCGGCCGCGAAGGCACAGGAACCGAACAGCAGCCGTCGAATGAAAGTGGTCATAGGCCCATCACGAAATCACCCGATCCATAGAAGCGCCGTGATGCGGCGCCGTATATCGCAAAAGGCAGGAAAAGCCGGGTTCGCCGGGCAAATGCCGATTGCACGAGCACAAACGTTATAAATCCAGTGCCGCCAGGTCTGGGAAACTTGCGTGGAATGCCGGCACCAAGGTGTTACAGGCCCACTGTTGTTCCGTATCGCGTCGTGCTGGCGATAGATTGTCGCGAGAGGCGCGCCACCCCGGGACGATCATCCGGGGTCGCCGTCCCGCCACGATCCTGTCCGACCAGCGCGGTTGCGTTTAAGGTCGGTGTGGATCGGCTCGCCAGGGACGGGGACAGGTCATCGCATTCCGGCTCTTGAACCGCGTCGCCCGCGTCGTGACCATGCCCGAGGACGGGCTCGCGCCGGTGCTGGACCTCATGGCATCGGCGCGGTGCAGCCTCGCCATCAAGATGTTCACCTTCGACGAGCCGCAGCTGGTCGAGGCCGTGCTCGCCGCCCAGGGGCGCGGCGTCGCCGTATCCGTCCTGCTCAACCCTGCCAAGTTCAGCGGCCTGCGCATGAACGACGCCACCTTCGCGACCTTCGAGCGGCACGGGATCGACGTCGGCTGGACCAGCCCGGACTTCGTCGTCACCCATGAGAAGTCGATGGTGGTCGACGACCGCCTCGCGCTGATCGCGACGTTCAATTTTTCCCCGAAGTACTTCGCGCGGACGCGGGACTACGGGCTTGTGGTGGACGACCCCGATGCGGTCGGCGCGATCCGGGCGTGCTTCGAGGCCGACCGGTCGAGGGTGCCGTTCGACGGCGGCGGACCCCTCGCCTGGGGCAACGGCAACGCGCGCGCAACCGTTGCCGCCATGATCGATGGGACGACCAGGCACCTCCTGATCCAGCACCCCAAGTTCAACGACGGGGCGATCCTCGACCGCGTGCTCGCCGCCGCCGCCCGCCGCGTACGCGTGCGCTATCTGTGCGGCGGCCATCACGGCATCGAGGAGTGGGACCTGATGGCCAATCTCAGCAGCCAGCGCATCCTGGCGCGTGCCGGGGTGCGGCTGCGCAGGCAGCATCACCTGCGCTGCCACGCCAAGCTCATCGTGGCGGACGGAACGCAGGCGCTGGTCGGCTCCATGAACATCGACGCGCAGGCCTTCGACCGCCGCCGGGAGCTGGGCCTCGCCTTCGACGACCCCGCCGCCGTCAAGCGGTTGAAGCAGCAGTTCGAGGAGGATTGGCACGAGGCCAAGCACTACCGCCCCGAGGACCCGCTGCGGCGCAACCTGCGCAAGCGCCTCGCCGCCAAGCCGGCCGACCCGTGCGGCGACGACCCCGTCGTCAACCACGACTAGGGCCGGCATCGAGGGGGGCGGGCGGCGGATCCGGCGCCCGGCCAAGGCCCTTCTATGCGTGGGGGTAGTTGCGCCAGCTGCCGAGGATGGAAATGTCCTCCGCGTCCGCCGCCGCGCTGGCCTCGGCGAGGAAGCCCTTCGGCCGCGTGCCGTCGGCGAGGCGCACCGTGCCGATCGAGAGCGGCGCCGGGACCGATGCGACGAGGCGCCCGAAGGCTTCCGCCGGCAGGGCCCACACTTCGGCCTCGATGGCGAAGCCGGTTCCCTCGATCCGGTACAGGCCCGGCCGTACCGGCGGCGGGCCGGGCAGGGCGCAGAACCGGTACTCCGCCTTGGTGGTCGCGAGGCGGCGGAACACGCCGCCGGCGGCGACGAGGTCGCCGTTGAGCGACATGCCGGACATGTGGGCGCCGACGACGGCGAGTTCGATCAGCTCGTCGCCGGCCGGGCGCGGCGCCGCGGGCGCTATCGCCCGGATGACGGCGGCCGGATCGGCGGCGGCGTGCAGAGCCCGGCCGATCGTGGCGAGCTGCCGGTCACGCCCGCGCGCGGCGATCAGGGTGACGCCGGCCGGCCGCCCGTCAAGACGGAACGGTCCGGGCACGGCGAGCGCGGCGAGGTCGAGCAGATTGACGAAGTTGGTCCAGCGACCGAGCCGCGCGTTGTGGCCGAGCGGGTCTGCGGCGACCTCGGCGAGCGTCGGGACCCGCGGCAGCGACGGGACGCACAGCGCGTCGACCGACGCCAGCAGCGGCGCCGTCTCGCGGCGGCGCGCCATCAGGGCGTACAAGCCCTCGAAGGCGTCGGTGGCGGAAAAGCGCAGGGCGCCCTCGACGATGTCGCGCGTGACCGGGAGCACGTCGTCGCGGTTGTTCGCGAGGAAGGCGCGCAGCGCCGCGTGGCGTTCGGCGACCCAGGGTCCGTCGTAGAGCAGCGCCGCTGTCGCTAGGAAGGGGCGCATGTCAACCTCGACGAGGGTCGCCGGCAGGGCGCGGTACAGGTCGAGTGCGGCGCGCCATGCCGTCGCGGCGGCGGCGTCGCCAAACCATTCGAGGTCGGCGGGGCGCGGGACGCCGATGCGCAGGGGATGGGGCAGGGCGTCGAGGTCGCCGAGCGCGAGCGGCCGGGAGAAGGCGTCGTCGGGGTCGTCGCCGGCGATCGCCCGGTATGCGGCCCAGGCGTCGTCGACGCCGTTGGCGAAGACGGAGATGGTGTCGAGCGAGCGGCACGCCGGCACCAGTCCGGTCCCCGGCACGGCGCCGAGCGAGGGCTTGAGGCCGACGAGGTTGTTGAGCGCCGCGGGAACGCGCCCGGAGCCGGCCGTGTCGGTTCCCAGCGCGAAGCCGACGATGCCGTGGGCGACGGCGATCGCCGAGCCGGAACTCGACCCACCTGGCACGACCGCCGGGTCATAGGCGTTGCGCGGCACCGGGTAGGGCGTGCGCACGCCAACGAGACCGGTCGCGAACTGGTCGAGGTTGGTCTTGCCGACCAGGATCGCGCCGGCGGCGAGCAGGCGCGCGACGACGGGGGCTGAGCGCTGCGGCGCGTAGGCGAAGGCGGGGCAGGCGGCGGTGGTCGGCAGGCCGGCGACGTCGATGTTGTCCTTGACCGCGAAGGGCACGCCCCACAACGGCCGCGCGGGATCGTAGGAGCCGAGCGCCGCTGCCGCCGCCGCGGCGTCGCTCCGCGCGACGCGGGTGATGAAGATGCCGGGGTCGTCGACCTCGTCCATCCGCCGGTACACGGCGTCGATCACCTCGGCCGGACTGCGGCCGGCGGCGTAGCCGGCGCGGATGTCGGCGATGGTGAGGGCGGGATGCGGCACGGGCGTGCTCCGGCGTGCGTGGTAGGGCGGCGGACACCGGGACAAAACTCGTGCCGCGCGCCGCACGAACATAACTGTCGCGCGCCGCGATGGTCGTTCGGTGGCGGACGCGTGCTAGGGTGGCGTCGGCATGGGGCGCGCCGGACTGCACGGCGACGGAGTGGAACATGGCACCGGTTGCGTCGAGGCGGCGGTGACGGTCGCGCGGACGATGGGCGTCGCGGCGGTGCTGGCGACGGCGCTGCTGTCGTTTCACGTCAGCCGGAAGGTCAAGAACCGGTGGGAGGACCCCTGCCGGCATTGCCATTACGCGGCGTTCCACCGCGGCGAACGGCTCCTCCTCGAAACCAAGGACGGCCTCGACTTCGCGACGCGGGCCGATGCGGCGCGCTACGAGAAGGACTACGGCCGCACGGCCGACATCACCGCGGCGCCGCCCGTCCGCTGACCGCAGCCGGCAAGCGCGCCGTACGCTGGGCGAGCCGGTTCGCCGCCGCGCCGGCCGCCATCAGCAGGCAGGTTCCGAGGAAGACAGCGCGCATGCCGAGATGGCCGCCGGCATAGCCGCCGGCGAGCGGCCCCAGGACCTGGCCGGCGAACTGCGCGGACACGGAATAGCCGAGCACCCTGCCGGCGATCCGTTCCGGCACGGCGTGGCGGATGACGCTGGCGACGCAGGGCAGCAGCCCGCCGAGCGCCAGTCCCATGAGGAAGCGCAGGACCACGATCTGCCAGCCGGCGGTGACGAAGGCCTGGGGGACGAGCAGCACGGCGGAGGCGGCGAGGCAGCCGGTGATCACGCTCCAGTGCCCGACGCGGTCGGCGAGCCGGCCGAGGGGCGTCGCCGACAGGATGCTGCCCAGCGCCGCCGCCGACATCACCAGCCCGGACACGAAGGTGACCCGTGCCGCCGCGACGAACTGCGCGACGTAGACGGTGATGATCGGCTCGATCGACATGTTGGCGAACATCAGAAGGGTGCCGGTGATCAGCATGGCGACCACGGGCCGGGTATCGGGAATGTCGGCCCAGCCGCCGCGCGCGGCCGCGCCGACCGCCGGACGCGGTCGCGGCTCCTCCTTGATGAGGAGAACCGTCGCCAGGAAGGCCACGAAGATGACGGCGCCGGAGGCGAGGAAGGTGGCGCGGATGCCGATCAGCGGGGGCAGCGCGCCACCGATCAGCGGTCCGGCGAGGTTGCCGGCCATGATGCCGGAGGACAGGCAGCCCAGCGCCCAGCCCGAGCGGTGCCGGGGGGTTTGCGTCGCCACCAGCAGGGTCGAGCCGGACGAGTAGCCGCCGAGGAAACCGGCCAGCAGGCGCAGCGCCACGAGATGCCACACGTTGTCGGCCATGCCGATCAGCGGCATCGCGACGGCCATGCCGAGGCTCGCGCGCACCAGCATGAGCTTGCGGCCGTAGCGGTCGGCGAGGCGCCCCCAGGCCGGTGCCACCAGGGCTGCGGCGAGAAAGGTGGCGCCGTAGGCGATGCCCGACCATTGCACCACCGCGGCGCGGTCCGTGACCCCGAGCTGTTCCACGTAGAGCGGCAGGAACGGCAGCAGCAGCGTCATCGCCACGATGGTGGTGAAGGAGCCGAAGGTGCAGACGGCGAGGTTGCGGCGCCAATGGGCGGAGCCGTCGCGCGGGGCGGGGGCTTCCACGGCCGGGTACCCTGCTGTATCAGCCGCCATGTGTCGCCTTTGCCGCGCGGGTGTCCTGGTTCGCCGCGCGCCGTCCTCCATCGGCGAGTTTGTCGGGTGTTGGCAAGCGAAAGCGGCCACCCCGCGTGAAGGGAACCCCACGCGATGAGCCACGTCGCACGCAGCACCATCGGCCCCGTGACCCTGACGGGACGCCATGTCGAACTCGTGCCCCTGTCGGCCGCGCATCGCGACGGGCTGGTCGAGGCCGTCCGCGACGGCGAGGCGTGGCGCCTGTGGTACACCAGCGTCCCGGACCCCGACGGGATGGCCGAGGAGATCGAGCGTCGCCTCGCGCTGGGGCGGGCGGGCGCCATGCTGCCCTTCACCGTGCTCGACGGGCCGGGCGGCCGGATCGTCGGCATGACCACCTACATGAACGTCGACGCCGCCGCGCCGCGCGTCGAGATCGGTTCGACCTGGTACGCCCGGCGCGTCCAGCGCTCGGCCCTCAACACGGAAGCCAAGCTGCTCCTGCTCGCCCACGCCTTCGACGCGCTCGGCTGCCTCGCGGTCGAACTGCGGACCCACGTGCTCAACCAGCAAAGCCGGCGCGCGATCGAACGGCTCGGGGCGAGGCTCGACGGCATCCTGCGGGGGCACCAGCGCGCCAAGGACGGCTCGATCCGCGACACCTGCGTGTACAGCATCGTGCAGCCGGAATGGCCGGCGGTGCGCTCGCACCTCGCTTGGCAGATCGAACGGCCGCGCTGACGCGGGCCGCGCCTCAAAGGCGGCGCAGCGGGATCGTCCAGGCGAGGCTGGCCGCGACCGCGGCGAAGCCGCAGATGGCGAGAAAGGCGGCGCGGAACGCGTCCGCCACCTCGACCCGGATCACGCCCATGCGCGCGGGCGACAGGGTCGCCACGGCTCCGGGGCCGAGTTCGACCAGGTGGCCGAACTGTTGCGCCGCGTCGGGGTCGGCGTGGACCAGGGCGACGAACAGCACGGCCGACACCACCGACGTGCCAAGCGCCGCGCCGATGGAGCGCGAGAACTGCACCGACCCGGCGGCGGCGCCGATCATCGCCGCCCCGGCCACGCTTTGCACCGTGACCTGAACCACGGCCATGACGGTGCCCATCAGCACCGAGATCAGCAGCAGCAGCGCCATCAGCGACGCATCGGCGAGAGAGCCGGCGAGGAGCGCGAAGCCGACGAGCAGGACCGCGACGAGGCTCATCCCCACCGAGGGGAAGATCGCGGTGAGCCCCGTCCGGCTCACCAGCCGGCCGGTGACCAGGGAGCCGATGCCGATGCCCCCGGTGAGCGGCAGCAGCAGCAGGCCGATCTGCGAGATGGTGCTGCCGCGCACGACATGGAGGTACATGGGAAGGAACGACAGCAGCGACACCAGCGTCGCCCCGTGACAGGCGGCGAGCGCGTCGCAGCGCCAGATCGACCCCTGGCCGAGCAGCGCCACGGGGATGAGCGGCGCGCGCACCCGCCGCTCGACGCGGACGAGCAGGGCGACGGACACGGCCGCGACCGCGAGCAGGCCGAGGGTTTGGGCGAGCCGCGCCGGATCGAAGCGCTGGATCAGCTGGAGCGCCATCAGGGCGGGCACGACGCAGCACACGAAGACGCCGAGGCCGAGCGCGTCGAAATGGAACCCGCTCGCGACGCTGCGCCGCGCCGGCAGGCGGGTGAGCAGCGCCCCCGCGAGCAGGCCGAGCGGCAGGTTGACCAGGAACACCGAGCGCCAGCCGAAGTGTTGCGTCAGGTAGCCGCCCGCGACGGGGCCGAAGGCGTTGGCGCTGACGGCCACCGCGGCGAGGTAGCCCTGGTAGCGGGCGCGGTCGCGCGGGCGCAGCGCTTCGCCGATGAGCGCCTGCGACGAGGTCATCAGGCCGCCGCCGCCCAATCCCTGCAGCACCCGCGCCGCCGTCAGCGCCGGGATGGAGGACGCCGCGGCGCACCACAGCGAGGCCGCGATGAAGACGGCGAGCGCGACCAGCATGACGCGGCGGCGGCCGAAATAGTCGCCGAAGCGGCCGTAGATCGGCGCCGCGATCGTCGCCGCCACCAAATAGGACACGATGATCCACGAGGTGCGCTCCACCTCGCCGAGATCGCCGACGATGCCTGGCAGGGCCGTGGCGACGATGGTCTGGTCGAGCACCGCCAGGAACATGGGCAGCATGATCGACGGGAACAGGGTGAGAAAGGTCGGCCCCGCCGGTTCGACTTCCGCGGTCGATGCGGTCACCCGCCACCCTCCCTCACGCGCCCGCGGGCGATGTCCCGCAAGCAGCGCCCAGCAAGCCTCGAGCCGGCGCCGATGCAAGTCAAATCTTGCGACGCGGCTCGCGGGGCTGGCGTCATACCACGCCCTCCGCCCGCAGAGCCGCGATGTCGTCGGGCGACAGGTCGAGCAGGTCGCGCAGTACCTCCTCCGTATGGGCGCCGAGCGCCGGCCCCAGCCCCGTGACCTTGCCCGGCGTGCCCAGCAGCCGCGGTACCACGTTGGGGATGGCGACCTCGCCGACGCGGGGGTCCTCGACGCGCAGGATGCTGCCGCGCGCGGCGTAGTGCGGGTCGTCGAAGATCTCGTCGATGCCGTAAACGGGGCCGCAGGGTACCTCCGCCGCAGCGCAGCGCGCGAGCAGCACGTCGCGGTGCATCGTCGCCGTCCAGTCGGCGACGATGCCGTTGACCATGCCGCGATGCTTGAGGCGGGCGGCGTTGGTCGCGGTGCGCGGATCGGTGACGAGGCCGGGCTGATCCATCGCGCCGGCGAGGCGGGCGAAGATGCGGTCGTTGGTGCAAGCGATCGCGACCCAGCGCCCGTCGGCTGTGGGGTAATGGCTGTGCGGCACCACGATTGGCGTTTCCGCCCCGTCGCGCTGGCGCACGAAGCCGGTCTTGTGGAAGGCGGGGGCGACCTCGTCGAGGATGCGGAAGATGCCGTCGTACAAGGCGACGTCGATCACCTGTCCTTTGCCGGTCGTGTCCCGCGCGCGTAGCGCCATCGTCACGGCAAAGGCGCCGAACAGGCCGGCCATGTAGTCCGACAGCGTCGCCGAACCCGGCTGCGCCGGCGGTCGGTCCGGCTCGCCCGACAGGAAGGAGATGCCGCCAAAGGCGTTGGCGATGCGGCCGAAGCAGGGCCGCCCGGCATAGGGGCCGGTCTGCCCGTAGCCGGAGATGCGCAGCAGGACGAGGCGCGGGTTTGCGGCCGACAGCGCGTCCCAGCCCAGCCCCCAGCGCTCCAGCGTGCCGGTCTTGAAGTTCTCGCACACCACGTCGCTGCGCGCGACCAGCGACTTGAAAAGGGCGGCGCCCTCGGGCTTGCGAAGGTCCAGCGTCACCGACTTCTTGTTGCGCCCCTCGCTCAGCCACACGAAGGTGTCGCCGGCCTCGCTCGGCGTGCCGAGGCGCCGGGCGTGGTCGCCGGTGCCGGGCAGCTCCACCTTGAGCACCTCGGCGCCCTGCTCGGCGAGCAGGGTCGCGGCGAAGGGGGCGGCGATGAAGTTGCCGACATCGAGCACCCGCAGCCCGGCCAGCGCGCCCCAGCCCGTCTCCGCGTCGGCTGGCTTGCTCGTCATGGTGTCCTCCCTCCGCACCGTCGCGGCGCGTTCGCGCTGTTTCCCGCTCGGAGGTGATAGAAGCGTCCATGGCCGGCGCCAAGCCGCGGGGCGTCGTGCGCCCCCGGGCCGTTCACCGCAGGGAGGTCGTCTCGCTGTGCTGCGTCGGCATGGACGTTCACCTCCCGCCCGACGCCGACCCCGTGACGGTTGAGCGCTTGAAGGCGGAGGAGAAGGCTCGCCGCCGGCGACCTCCAGCGGGATGGGCGCTGGGTCCACCTGTGGCGCGTCGCGGGGCGTTACGCCAACATCAGCGTCTTCGAGGCGGCCGATCACGACGAACCGCACGCGATCGTGTCGACGCTGCCCCTGTTCCCGTCCATGGCGATCAAGATCACGCCGTTGCCCGGCAGTCGTCCGCGATCGGGTGAGCCTGCCGGCGTTTCCCGGCCACGATCGTGCCGGGGCTGGGGGGACAGCGCGCAGGTGGGGATCACCGACGCGCAGCCGGCGCGCTGGCGCGCAGGCATGACGGCGGGCTACGACACCCGCTCGACGCCGCACCATTCCGCCATCGTCAGGGCAAGCACGCGCGTGGTGTGGTGAACGGAGGCCAGCCCGACGCTCTCGTCGATGCCGTGGATCATGTCCGCTTCCGGGCCGTAGCAGGTCGCCTCGGCGCCGCCGTAGAGCGTGTAGAAGCGCGCATCGGTGAGCGCCGGCACCGCCCAGTGCCGCAGTTCGTCGCCGGTGACCGCGCGATGCAGCGCGCTGACGGTGCGCGCGATGGGCTGCTCGGCGGGGAACACCGCGCCGTCCGCCATGAAACCCTTGAACGCGACGGCGAGGTGGGCGCCGCGCAGCGCCGGGTCGTCCGCGGCCTCCGCGACGAGGCGCTCGATGTCGACCCTCACCGTGCGGCAGGAGCGGCCGGGCATGACGCCGACGCGCACGCCGATGCGGGCGCGGGTGGGGACCGAGCTGTTCCATTCGCCGCCCTCGATAGTGCCGAGGTTGACATTGATGGGATGGTTGTCGCCGGCGAAGGCGGGGTGGCGGTGCTCGGCGCGGTTCATCCGCTCCTCGTAGGCGCGGAAGTGCGCGGCGAGCACGTAGGCGGCGTCGATGGCGTTGACCCCGGCCTTCATCTCGCGGACGTGGGTCGGGCGGCCGGTGACGGTCACCCAGGCCCACACCACGCCGACCTCGGCGACGTAGAGCGCGGGGTAGCCCGGCCCCGGCTCCGGGATCACGCACGCGTCAACGCGCGGTAGCGCCTCCATCACCGCCAAGGCGCCGTTGCCGGTGCATTCCTCCTCGATCACGGCGGCGAACTGCACGGGGGCGGCGGGCTGGAGGCCGGCGAGGCGCAGCGCGCGCCAGGCGGTGACGATGGCCGCCAGGCCGGCCTTCATGTCGCCGGCGCCGCGGCCGTACATGCGCCCCTCCGCGACCCGCGGCTCGAAGGGCGGACTGGTCCACAGCTCGGCTGCCCCTGCCGGCACCACGTCAACATGACCCTGCAGCATCAGGCTGCGGCCGCGCGCCTCGCGCGGCGCGTGGAGGGCGGCGACGTTGTCGCGGCCGGCATAGCCGATGAGGGGCGGCGACAGGCCGGGATGGTCGCGCAGCGCGTCGAGGTCGACGGGGATGCGCCGCGGTTCGAGGCCGGCTTCGGCGTAAACCGCCTCCATCTCGTCGAGGCAGGAGGCTTCGTCCCCGAGCAGGCTTGCGTGGCGGACGAGGCGCTGGAGCAGCGCCACCGTATCGTCGGCCAACGCCGCCGCGGCATCGCCGATGGCTTGGCGGGCGCCGGGGTCGAGCGCGCCTGCCGCCGTGGTCATGCCCGCTCGACGTTCCAGAAGATCGGCATGCCCTTGAGCACGCCCTTCAGCGACGTGC
>CAXTFM010000009.1:39509-52027 GCA_964243435.1 uncultured Beijerinckiaceae bacterium | reverse complement strand
GGCTGCGGCGGCGCTCGCCGCGCCGGCGGCGCCGGCCGCCGCGCAGGGCGTGGTCAAGGCCAAGCACGGGGATTGGCAGGTGCGGTGCGAAACGCCGCCCGGCGCGCAAAAGGAAATGTGCGCGCTGATCCAAAGCATCGTCGCCGACGACCGTCCGAACATCGGGCTGGTGATCATCGTTCTGAAAACGGCGGACGGCAAGAACCGTCTCCTGCGCGTGATCGCGCCGCTCGGCGTGCTGCTGCCGTCCGGGCTCGGGCTCAAGATCGACCAGGTCGACATCGGTCATGCCGGCTTCGTGCGCTGTCAGCCGTCGGGCTGCATCGCCGAGGTGGTGATGGAGGACAAGTTGCTGGACCAGTTCAGGACGGGCAAGACGGCCGTCTTCATCATCTCGCAAACCCCCGAGGAGGGCATCGGCATTCCGCTGACCCTCCAGGGGTTCAAGGAAGCCTTCGACGATCTCCCTTGATCGTCGTTCGTTGAGGAGACCCTGCCATGCGCGTTGTCCGCGTTCAGTCCGCAAACTATGGGCGCCATGCCGGCCGGACGCTGCTTCGCGCCGTCGTGCTCGCGTCGGTGGTGTTGTCCGCCGGACTCGCGGCTCGGGCGGCGGACGAGAAAGATGACGACGACGTCATCGAAAGCAACAATTGGGCGACGCGCATGGAGAACACCGTCAAGGAAAGCTTCGGCAACGCCGGCAAAAAGATCGGCATCGGCAAGCCGCCGGCGCCGCCGCCCTCCGAAACCTCCTCCGGTTGCCCGACGATCGCCATCCTCCCGGGAACGGAGGTTCAGCGGGTGATGGCGCCGGGCGGCACCGGCAACCAAAGCCTGAAGTACCAGTACTCCCTGCTGAACGTCGGGCGCGAATGCGCGGTGTCCGGCGACCGCGTGACCATCAAGGTCGGCGCCGACGGGCGCGTGCTGCTCGGCCCCGCCGGGGCGGCCGGCCGTTTCGACGTGCCGATCCGTGTCGCCGTGTTCAGCGAAGCGCAGCACCGGGCGGTCGAGAGTCGCCTGTTCAAGGTCCCCGTGGCGCTCAACGCCGGTCAGGCGGCGGCGCCTTTCGACTTCGTGTCGCAGGGATTGACGGTGGCGATCCCGCCTGGCCGCTCGGCCGAGTACAGCATCAAGGTCGGCATCGACGCGGGCAAAGGCGGTGGTGCGGATACGGGCGCCACCAAGCGCGCCCGCAAGCGCAAACCGGCGGCGGCGACCGAGAGCGCGAGCGGCGAGAACTAGCGCCTTACCCGTCCAACGCGGCTCAGTGCGCGAGGCGCTTGATGTCGCCGATGCCCTGGTCGAACAGCCTGTCGGCGAGACCCGCGCCGGGTTCGTCTGTCGCAGCGTTGCCGTTTGCGCCGACCGCGTTGCGCAACACCACGCGCGCCGCTGCCACGGCGGCGTCGGCGGCGGTCGCGCGGACCTCGGACATCGCCTGCGTTTCCGCATTGGCGATCTTGGCTTCCGCCTGCGCGGTGCGGCGCGTAACAAAGTCACCCATCCGCGTTTCGGCCTCGTCCGCGATGAGCTTGGCCTCCGTGCGGGCCTGTTCGACGATGGCCGCCGCCTCGCGCTCGGCCTGAACGCGCTTGCCTTCAAAGGAGGCGAGCAGGTCCGCCGCCTCCTTGCGCAGGCGTTCGGCTTCGTCCAGTTCGCCGCGGATGCGCTGCCCGCGCGCGTCCAACGTGGCTCCAATGCGCGTGTGGGCGCCGAGGTAGACGACGACGCCGACGAAGCACAAGAACCCGACGGCGACCCAAGCTTCCGCGTCCATGCTCAAACCCTCGCGTCGGCGATGGCGCGGACGACGGCGTCCGCGTCGGCCGGCCTGCCCGTGACGTGCTCGACGATGGCGGATGCCGCCTCCGTCGCGATCTGCCCGACGTTGGACATCGCGTCGGCTTTCATGTCGGCGATGCGCTGCTCAGCCGCCATCAACTTGGTGTTGAGGCTTCCCTCGAGCGCCTGCCGCCTGTTGTCCTGTTCGAGCTTCACGGAGCGGCGGGTTTCGGCCGCGAGTTCCTGCGAGCGGGCGCGGGCTTCGCCCAGCGTCTTGTCGTAGGCGGCGGAGGCCTCGCGTGCCTCGTTACGCAGCTTGTTCGCCGCCGCGATGTCGCCGTGGATGCGGTCCGACCGCGTCTTCAGGATGCCATGCACGCGCGGCAGCGCGAAGCGCGCCATCGCGTAGTACAGCAGGCCGAAGGTGACGATCAGCCAGAAGATCGTCGACGGATAGGTCTTGGGATCGAACGGCGGAAAGGCGCCCTGAGCGGGGTGCTCCGTTCCGGTTTGGAGTTCGGCGGCCATGGGATCTCGGTTTCACCTGGGATCGATCGGCGATGGCGGAGGGAGACAGCGGGCCGTCTCCCTCCGGCTGCGATGCGTTTACTTCACGAACAGCAGCAGGATCGCGACGAGGAAGGCGAAGATGCCGAGACCTTCGGCGAGCGCCGCGCCGATGAAGGCGCGACCGAACTGGGCATCGGAAGCGGACGGGTTGCGGAGCGCGCCCGACAGGAACGGGCCGAAAATCTGGCCGACGCCGATTGCGGCGGCGCCCATGCCGATCGCGGCAAGGCCCGCGCCGATGTATTTGGCTGCTTCGGGATTCATGGAAACTCCAGGCGGCTGATTGAACGGGCGCTGATCTGTTGTTGGATGTTTATTCAGTGGCCCGGATGAATTGCGTCGTTGAGATAGACGCAAGTGAGGATCGCGAAGACGTAGGCCTGCAGGCCGGCGACCAGCATCTCGAAGGCGCTGAGGATCACCGTCATCACGAAAGGCAGGGGCGCGAGCACGGCAAAGGCGCCGGCGCCGAGCAGCGAGGCCACGAACGCGCCGAACACCTTCAGCGTGATGTGCCCGGCGAGCATGTTGGCGAACAAGCGGACCGACAGGCTGATCGGCCGCGAGATGAAGGAGATCACCTCGATGAGCGAGATGAAGGGCAACAGGATCGGGTTGACGCCGTGCGGCACGAACAGGCGCAGCCAGCCGGCCCCGTGCTTCATCACCCCGTACACCACCACCAGCCCGTTGACGAGCAGGGCGAGGCAGGCCGTCACCACGATCTGGCTGGTGATGGCGTAACCGTAGGGCAGCAGTCCCAGCACGTTGGAGAACAGCACGAAGATGAAGATGGCGAACACGAAGGGGAAGAAGCGCATCCCGTCCCGCCCCGCGGTTTGCCGGATCATGTTGGCCGTGAACTCGTAACTCATCTCCGCCGCCGACTGGATGCGCCCGGGCACAAGCGCGTGCCCGGCGGTGCCGAGCACCATCAGGCCGAAGCACAGCGCCGTCACGATGACCATGAAGAGGGCGGAGTTGGTGAAGGACAGATCGAGGCTGCCGAGATGGATCGGCACGAGATCCTTGATCTCGAACTGCGAGATCGGGTCGATCGCTTCCTGAACCGCCACCTAGCCAACATCCCCATCGTTCCGGCGCCGGCTCGCGCCTTTGCCAACCTCTGCCGCGCCCTAGAGCGGACCGCGCCGCCGCCCGCCCGCCGTCGGCTTGACGGCGATGCGATACACGTTCCAGAACCCCGCTGCCGTGCCGAGCGCCAGGAAGACGATCAGCAGGGCAGGGGAGGTGTTCAGCCACTTGTCGAGCTGCCACCCGACGAGCGCTCCGACGCCGATGCCCGCCACGAACTCGGTGAGCACGCGGGCGCCGAGGCCCATCGCGCTTGCCAGCGTCGTGTCGTCGGCCGGCGACCGTTCCTCGACCGGCGCCTTTTCAGCGTCGAGCGAGCGCGACAGCGTGTCCAGGCGGGCGCGCAGCGCAGCATCGTCGGAACTGTCGTTCGGGCCTGCGGCCAAGGACGTCTCCGTTCACGCGATGGCGTCCAGGACGCGGCTTCTAGCGGCCGCTCCCATGCCTGTCAAGCTTCCGCCACAAACCGGCGGACCGGGAAAGAACAGCGCCGCCAAAGGCTTGGATGAACATTCGCGATGCACGCCGTCCGGTGGGCCGGGACTTGGCGCGCATCAGCTTTTCCGAGGGGCAACCAGCGGGTCGAGTATCTTGGCGAGCGACTCAGGCGTGACCTCGCCCGTGACCTTGGTCCCGTTGACGTAGAAGGTCGGCGTGGCGTTCACCCCGAACTTGTCCGCGCCGCGTTCCCTCACCGCGTTGACCTGGTCGAGCAGCTTCTGGTCGCTCAAGCAAGCCTCGAAGCTTTCCTTGCCCATGCCGGTCTGCTTGATGATGCCTTCGAGCGCCGCCAGCGGCTTGTCGACGAAGGCCCAGTTCGCCTGCGTGTCGAACAGCAGGTCGGTGACCGCCGTGCGCTTGTCGGCCCCTTCGCAGCGCGCCAGCATGAAGCCTGCGGTGGCCAGCGGATCGAGTGGGAACTCGCGCAGGATGAACTTCGCCTTGCCGGTGTCGACATAGTTCTTGATGAGCGAGGGATAGGTCGCCTTGTGGAAGTGCGCGCAGTGCGTGCACGTCATGGACGCGTATTCCACGATGGTCACGGGGGCGTCGGCCTTGCCCTGCACGATGTCGGGCAAGGCTTCCGGCGCCATCAGTTCGCCAACCGGCACCTTGCCCGCATCCGCTGCCGCCAAGGCGGGGCTGAGCGCGCCGCCAGCGAGCACCGCGACGGCGAGATAGGCTGCGGCGAAACGCCGGAAGGCGCGGGACGGAAAGGGCGTGGGGACGGGCATGGCGGACACCGGAGCACGGGGATTTTCGTTTCACGCACCATAGCCGGATCGACGCTGCGGGCAAGGCGGCCGCGGCCGACGGCGTGCGCCGACTTTCCCCCGCTCCGGCGACACGTCCTACTTCAGGATGTGGGCGCCGAGCCGGGACAGGGCCGCCTTCAACCCGTCGTCGCCGATGCCGTCGAGGCGCCGTCCCACGGCGCGGACGCGGTCGGCCGACGGGGCACGCCCGCGCCGCGCGACCGGCTCCGCCCGTTCGATCGGGCCTTGCTTGAAGCTGAGACGCCCGACGCAGCGCCAGCCGAGGTGGCCGTTGACGCGGGCGAGCACCTGTTCGCTCATGTGCTGCATGTCCAGCGCGAAGCCCCCCTCGACGCGGATGACCAGGGTCGCCGGCTGCATGGGCGTGTCGATGCGCTTCGCCGGACGCGCCGGCCATTGCAACTTGATCGGGCGCGAGTTGGCGGCGAGGCGTTCGCCCACGATATCATCCCAGTTCAGGATGAGGTCCGATTCGGAAAAGCCCTGGCGGGCGAGCACCGGATCGATCGCCTGACCGACGAGGTCCGCGAGCGGTCGCGTGCGGGGAGGGCGTTTTGCGGGCATCGGCGCAAAGGGGTAGCAAGACGGCGGCGCCGGGCCAAGCCCTTCGGGACGGGTGCGGACCGGATGAGGCGGGAGCGGCGGCTGCGCGCCTCCTCGCCTGGTACGACGTCCACCGCCGTCGCCTGCCCTGGCGTGCCCCGCCGGGCGCGGTCGCCGACCCCTACGCCGTGTGGTTGTCCGAGGTGATGCTGCAACAAACCACGGTGGCCGTGGTGAAGGATTACTACGCCGCCTTCCTCCGCCGATGGCCGCGCGTGACCGATCTCGCGGCGGCGCCGGTCGAGGACGTGATGCGCGGGTGGGCCGGCCTCGGCTACTATTCGAGGGCGCGCAACCTCCACGCCTGCGCGCGCGCCGTGGCGGCGATGGGCGGCGCGTTCCCCGAAACGGAGGAGGGCCTGCGCGCGCTGCCCGGCATCGGTGCCTACACGGCGGCGGCGGTGGCGGCGATCGCCTACGACCGCCACGCCTGCGTCGTGGACGGCAACGTCGAGCGCGTCGTCACCCGTCTCCACGCCCTGGCTGCGCCGATCCGCGACAACAGGCCGGCGATCCGGCGCCACGCCGCGGCGCGGACACCCGCGTGGCGCTGCGGCGACTATGCCCAAGCCATGATGGACCTCGGCGCCACGATCTGCACCCCGCGCCGTCCGGCCTGCGTTTTGTGCCCCCTTGCCGCGGAATGCGTCGCCCGGCAGCAAGGGCGCCAGGACGAGTTGCCGGTGCGCGCCACGCGCGCGGTACGGCCGATGCGCCACGGCTCGGTGTTCTTCGTCCGCCGCGGCGGCGACGTGCTGGTGCGCACGCGTCCCGCCAGCGGTTTGCTCGGCGGGATGACGGAGTTCCCAGGTAGCGCCTGGGACGCCGACGGCGATCCGCGCGGCGACGCCTGCCCCGTTGCCGCCGACTATCGACGCGCCGACGCGCCCATCGCGCATGGTTTCACGCATTTCACGCTTTACCTGACCGTGCATGCCGCCAGGATCGACGGAACCTGCGCCGCGCCGAACGGCTGTCGCTGGGTGCGCGAGACCACGCTCGCCGCGGAAGCCTTGCCGACGCTGATGCGAAGGGTCGCGACCGCCGCGCAGGGCGTGCTTGGACCGCCGGAGGACATGCCGTGAGCGCCGCCAACGCCGATCAGATCGCCTACTGGAACGACACGGCGGGGCCGAAATGGGTGGCGAACCAGCGCCGGCTCGATCGGCTGATGGCACCCCTCACCCGACATCTGCTCGAGGGTGCCGCCGTTCACCGCGGCGAGGCGGTGGTCGATGTCGGCTGCGGCTGCGGCGAGCTTTCGCTGCGGCTTGCCGACGCGGTTGGCGTCGACGGCCGGGTGCTCGCCGTCGACGTGTCGGCGCCGATGCTCGAGCACGCGCGGACGCGGGAGCACGCGACGGAGCACGCCCCGACCGCCTGTCCGATCGTGTGGCAGCGCGCCGATGCCGCCGAGCATGCCTTCGCGCCGGACCACGACCTTGTCGCGTCGCGCTTCGGCGTCATGTTCTTCGCCGACCGCTTGCGCGCCTTCGCCAACCTGCGTCGGGCGCTGCGCCCGGGGGGCCGTTTCGTTGTCCTCGCCTGGCGCAGCCGCGGCGAGGTCGAGTGGATGCAGGCGCCCACCGACTGGCTCGCGCCGTTGCTGCCGCAGCCGGAGCCAGCCGACGGCGCGGTCGGGCCGTTCGCCCTTGCCGACCCCACCGCGACCTGCGCCACCTTGGCCCAGGCGGGGTTCCGCGACGTCGCCTGCAAGCCCATCGACGCGCCGCTGCTGATCGGCTGCGATGTCGACGACGCCGTCGCCATGCTCGCCGACACCGGTCCTGCGGCGGCCCTGATGCGCGACGCCGACGAGCCCCATCGCCGGGCGGCCCGCGCGCTGCTGCGTGCGAAGCTGCATGAACGCGCGGGTGCTGGAGCGGTCGAGATGGGCGGCGCGTGCTGGCTGTACCGCGCGGAGGCGTGAGGCCGCACCGCGCGGAGGCGTGAGGCTGCCGATGTTTTTGCTCCGCCGCACAAGCGATCGTGCCACGTCGGGTAGGGTGCCACGTCGGCTAGGTTGGAACGGTTCCGATCGTGGCGGCATTCTTCCACAGCTGTCGGCATGTGGCTGAAGCGAGGATGAGATGACCGATTTGGGCGACGCGACCGGGTTCAACCGTCGCAACTTCCTCCGTGCGTCGGCGACCGGCGCGGCGCTACCCCTTGTTTCGGATCGTTTCGGTGGCGCCGAGGCCGCAACACCTCCGACGGCATCGTCGCTGATGCCGGTGACGCTGAAGGTCAACGGGCGCAGGCAGGACCTGGCGCTCGACCCGCGCACCAGCCTGCTCGACGCCCTGCGTGAGCACGTGGGCCTGACCGGTTCCAAGAAGGGCTGCGACCACGGGCAATGCGGCGCCTGCACCGTCCACGTCGACGGCCGCGGCGTGAACTCCTGCCTGATGCTCGCCGTTTCCGTGCAGGGCCGCGAGGTCACCACGATCGAGGGCCTTGCCGGGCCGAACGGCGACCTCCACCCGTTGCAGCAGGCCTTCATCGACCACGACGCATTCCAGTGCGGCTATTGCACCTCGGGGCAGATCATGTCCGGCGTCGCCTGCATCGCCAGCGGGCACGCCGCAGACGAGGACGCGGTCCGCGAATACATGAGCGGCAACCTGTGCCGCTGCGCCGCCTACCCCAACATCGTGTCGGCGATCGTCGACGCGAAATCGAAGATGGGGGCCTGAGCCGATGCGTCCCTTCACCTATGCCACGGCGCGCAGCACCGCCGACGCGTTTGCCGCCGCACGCGGCGCCACCGGCACTTCGCACGCGACCTCGACCGCGCAGTACCTTGCCGGCGGCACGACGCTCCTCGACTTGATGAAGCTCGACGTGATGCGTCCCGAGCGCGTGATCGACGTCAACCCACTCGCCGCCGACCCGCATGCGAGCCGCATCGTCGCAACGGACAAGGGGCTGCGTTTCGGCACGCTGGTGCGCATGGCCGATGCGGCCGGCCATGATGCGGTCAAGCGCGACTACCCCGTCATTGCGCAGACCTTGTCGCTGGCGGCGAGTTCCGGCCTGCGCAACATGGCGAGCCTGGGGGGCAACATGCTCCAGCGCACGCGATGCAACTACTTCCGCGAAACATCCTTCGCCCGGTGCAACAAGCGCAACCCCGGCAGCGGATGCGCGGCACTCGACGGCGTCAACCGCGCCCATGCCGTGCTCGGCGCCAGCGACCAGTGCATTGCCGCCTACCCCGGCGACTTCGCCCAGGCGTTGATCGCGCTCGATGCGGTGCTCGAGGTCCAGGGTCCGTTGGGCCCGCGGGCGATGCGCTTCGCCGACCTCCACGTCGGTCCAGGCACCACGCCCGACGTCGAGACGACGCTTAAGCAGGGCGAACTCATCACCGCGATCAACGTACCGGCCTCGCCGGACACCCGGCGCTCGGTTTACGTCAAGGTGCGCGACCGCGCGTCCTACGCCTTCGCGCTCGCCTCCGCCGCGGTGGTGCTCGACATGGCGGAGGGCACCGTGCGGCGCGCCCGCATCGCGCTGGGCGGTGTCGCCACCGTGCCGTGGCGTGCCAGTGACGCCGAGCGCGTGCTTCAAGGCAAGCCGCTGACGGAGGAGACAGCGACCGCGGCCGCCGATGCGGCCTTCGCCGGCGCCAGGACGCGCGAACACAATGCATACAAGGTCCCTCTCGGCAAGCAGGTGCTGGTCCGCGCCCTGCTCGACGCCGCCGCCCTGAACGTCTGATCGGCGGCTTCCGAGCGGCACAGGCGCCGCGCACCGACGCCCGTGTCAGCCGACGGACGCCCTGCTACTATACGATCCGCGTTCGACGGACTGGCTGCGGCGGAGGCGAGGCGTCGGCGCACACGACTTGATGTCACCACGATTCCACGCAAGACGTGAACGAGGCGTGCCACGGTGCGGCTCGACGAGACGCCGCGTCCGACACAGGAGTTCTGCACATGGTGAAGCTGCGCGGCGCCCTTGGCGCGATGGCGCTCGGCCTGTCCATCGCCGTAGCACCCGCACCGGCTCCGGCCGCCCAGTTCACGCCCGACCAGAAGACCGAGATGGGCGGGATCATCAAGGATTACATCATGGCGCATCCCGAGGTGCTGCGGGACGCCATCACCGAACTCGACGACCGCGAAAAGCTCGCGGAAGCGGAGTCACGCCGCAAGGCGCTAGCCGAGATCGGCAGCAAGCTCGCCGAGGAGCCGGACAGCCTCGTCATCGGCAACCCGGTCGGCACGGTGACTCTGGTCGAGTTTTTCGATTACAACTGCGGCTATTGCAAGCGGGCGCTTACCGACCTTGATCGCTTGATGAAGGCCAACAAGGACCTGCGCGTGGTTCTGCGCGACTTCCCCATCCTGTCCAGCGGCTCGGTGGACGCTGCGCTCGTGGCACTTGCCGTCCACAACCAGCTCACCGGCGACGCCTATTGGGAGTACCACCGCAAGCTCCTTGGCATGCGCGGGTCCATCGGGCGCCAACAGGCGATGGATGTCGCGAAGTCCATGGGGGTCGACATGGACAGGCTCGGCAGGGATGCGGCAGATCCCAAGACGCGCGCCGCCATCCAGCAGTCCTTGAGCGCGGCGCAGTCGCTGGCTCTGAACGGGACGCCGTCCTACATCGTCGGCGACGACGCCATCGTCGGCGCCCAGGGCTACGACGAGATCTCGAAGCGGCTCGACAACGTGCGCAAGTGCGGCAAGGCGATGTGCTCCTGACGCGGCCGGAGTGCCGTTGTGCCGACTGACGCGGAATTGGGTTTGTCCCGCGTCGTCCCCGTGCCGCGCACCATCCACGTCCTGAACGGGCCAAACCTCAACCTGCTCGGGACGCGCGAACCCGGCACCTACGGCCGGCATACCCTGGCCGACATCGAGGCTGGACTTGCCGCGCGCGCCGGTGCACATGGCGTCACCCTGCGTTTCGCGCAAAGCAACCGGGAAGGAGACCTCGTTTCCTGGATCCAGGAGGCCGGGCTCGCCGGCGAGCCGGTGATCCTGAACGCCGGTGCGTACACGCACACCTCGATCGCGCTGCGCGACGCGATCACCGGGACGGGAGCCACGGTCATCGAAGTGCATCTATCGAACATTCACGCGCGCGAGGGCTTCCGCCACCGCTCAATGATCGCCGGCGTCGCGCGCGGCGTGATCTGCGGCTTCGGCGCCGCCTCCTACGACCTCGCCCTGCAGGCGCTGCTGGACAACCTGCCCGATCGACCGGCGTCATGAGCGAGACGAAAAGCGAGGCGCCCGGCCAGACGCCTGGCCACACCGAACTTGTCGAGGATCTGGCCGACATCGCCAAGCGCCTCGACCTGAGCGAGATCGAGTATCAGGTGGGCGACCTGCGCATTCGCGTGGCCCGGCAGATGGTGCAGACCATGGTGCTCGCGGCGGCGCCGGACGCGCGCGCCGCGACCGTCGTTCCCGCAAGCGTCGCCAGCGCCGAACATCCCGGCACTGTCAAATCTCCGATGGTCGGCACGGCCTACCTCCGGCCGGCGCCGGAATCGCCCGCCTTCGTCGACGTCGGCTCAACCGTGAGGGCCGGCGACAAGATCCTTCTCATTGAGGCGATGAAGACCTTCAACGAGATCATCGCGCCCAAGGGCGGGACGGTGACCCAGATCCTTGTCGGCGACGGCGAGCCGGTCGAGTACGGCCAAGCCCTGTTCGTGATCGAGTGACGCGGATCCGCGATGTTTGACAAGATCCTCATCGCCAACCGCGGGGAGATCGCCCTGCGCATCCTGCGCGCGGCCAAGGAGCTTGGCATCGCCACCGTCGCCGTCCATTCCACCGCAGACGCCGACGCGATGCACGTCAGGCTCGCCGATGAATCGGTGTGCCTCGGTCCACCCGCCGCCCGGCACTCTTACCTCAACATCCCCTCGCTGCTCGCTGCCTGCGAGATCACCGGCGCCGAGGCGGTTCATCCCGGCTATGGATTCCTGTCGGAGAACGCGCGCTTCGCCGAAATCCTGTCGGACCACGGCATCGGCTTCATCGGTCCCAAGGCGGAGCACATCCGCATCATGGGCGACAAGATCGAGGCGAAGCGGACGGCGCGGCGCCTCGGCATCCCCTGCGTGCCGGGTTCGGGCGGCGCCGTCACCGAGGACGACGAGGCGCTACGCATCGCCCATGACATCGGATTCCCCGTGCTGGTCAAGGCGGCGGCGGGCGGTGGGGGGCGCGGAATGAAGGTGGCCCTCACCGCACAAGACCTGCCGGACGCGCTCGCGATGGCGCGCAGCGAGGCGCTGGCGGCGTTCGGCGACGACGCCGTCTACCTCGAACGCTACCTTCAGCAGCCGCGCCACATCGAGATCCAGATCCTCGGCGACGGGCAGGGCAACGCCGTTCACCTCGGCGAGCGCGACTGTTCCCTCCAGCGCCGTCACCAGAAGGTGTGGGAGGAAAGCCCCTCCCCCGCCATCAACGACGCCGACCGCGAACGCATCGGCGGCATCTGCGCCAAGGCGATGCGCGACCTCGGCTATTCCGGCGCCGGCACCATCGAGTTCCTGTACGAGAACGGCGAGTTCTTCTTCATCGAGATGAACACACGCATCCAGGTCGAACATCCCGTAACGGAGATGATCACCGGCTTCGACCTCGTCCACGAGCAGATCAAGATCGCGAGCGGCTCGCCGCTGTCCTTCAGCCAGGAGGACGTGGTGCTGCGGGGCCACGCCATCGAGTGCCGCATCAATGCCGAGCACCCGACGAGCTTCCGGCCCTCGCCCGGCAAGATCACCTACTATCATCCACCCGGCGGCCTGGGCGTGCGCGTCGACAGCGCTGTGTATGCCGGCTACGTGATCCCGCCGAACTACGACTCGCTCGTCGGCAAGCTGATCGTGCATGGCCGCACCCGCACGGAGGCGTTGATGCGGCTGCGGCGTTCGCTCGACGAGTTCGTCGTCGACGGCATCGCCACGACCCTGCCGCTTTATCGCACGCTGGTGCGCAACACCGACGTTCTCGACGGCAAGTACGACATCCATTGGCTTGAACGCTTCCTCGCCGAACATTCCGACGAGATCGTCCTGGAGCCATGAAGCGTCCGGGGAAACGTCGCGACTTGACCGGGCCCGGGGGTGACGTACCCTTAGTCATGGCACGCGCCCGCGACCGCAACGAGATCACCCGCCAGGCGGTCCAGGCGGTCTTCTCCGAGCCG
>CAXTFM010000009.1:0-39499 GCA_964243435.1 uncultured Beijerinckiaceae bacterium | reverse complement strand
CCCCCGATATCTTGCTGCGCGCCTATTCCGTCGGACTGTTCCCCATGGCTGAAAGCGCGACCGATCCCAACCTCTTTTGGGTGGATCCGGAGCAGCGCGGCGTGTTTCCGCTCGACGGCCTGATCGTGTCGCGCAGCCTGGCCAAGACGGTCCGCTCCGACCGCTTCACCGTTCGCGTCGACACGGATTTCGACGGCGTGCTCGACGGCTGCGCCGAACGTGCGCCCGGGCGCGAGGGAACCTGGATCAACGGGCGCATCCGCACGCTGTACCGCGCCCTGTTCGAGATCGGCAGCGTCCACACGGTGGAAGCGTGGGAGAACGACCGCCTCGTCGGCGGACTGTACGGCGTGGCGATCGGAGCGGCCTTTTTCGGGGAAAGCATGTTCCACCGTTCGCGCGACGCGTCCAAGGTGGCGTTGGTTCATCTGGTGGCGCGGTTGCGGGCCGGCGGCTTCAGGCTGCTCGACACGCAGTTCGTCACGGACCATTTAGCGTCGATGGGTGCCCTCGCCGTACCAAAGCAGGCTTACCACGCCATGCTGGCGCAGGCGGTGGCGCGCCCCGCCGCGTTCGGCGACGCGTCGCCCTTCACCGGCGCCCGCGCGCTCGACCTGCTGCCACGATAGAGCTGATCGTGAACGCTCGGCCGCCGTTCGGAGGCGCACAAGGGTCGGCTCCAAGCGCTACCGGCGCAAGCTGTGACGAAGGAACGACGGCTTGGACACGGGCCGTCGGAAACGGCCCGATCTCCTCGTTGCGGAAATCAATTGCCGAGCGTGGCCTTGGCCCGCTGCCACCATCCCGACCTTTTCGGTCGCGACGGGTCGAGTTCCGACGAGACCGGTTCGGCGCGACGCGCACGCGCTTCGGCCGAACCGTCATCCGACTTGTCGGCGGGTATCGTCGCCGGCGCAGCCGCGTCGGGATGAACGGGCGCGGCGGACGACGCGGCAATGGATGTTTCCACCATCGGGACGTCGCGCCCATGTGCGTCGTCCGGCAGCGGAACCGCCGGCACGTCGGCCAGGGCCGGTTGCTCTAAGCCTGCCTGAAGCAACTCCTCGTGCGTCGACGCCGGCTCGATCGGGACGGGTTGATCGAGCGCCGGCACAACCTCGGCATGCAATCCGTCCGTCGCAACAATCGGCTGCGCGATGCTCCCGTCATGCGCGGTCGCGAGCGGCGACGCTGTCTCGTCCGCGGCGCTGGGCGCGACGGAAAATCCGTCATCGGCAAGCACGCTCGGAAGCGGTGACGGCACCGTTGTCTCGCCGGCATCGACTTGGCCGGGGCCGCGGCTCCGCCGTCCGCCACGACGCGATCGACGGCGACGGCTGCGGTTCTCGTCCTGAGCGGCCTCACCGTCTCCGGGGGGTGAAGCCACATCCTCGTCCGCGATTGCGTCCTCCTCCGCGGCGGCCACAAGAACGAGTGCGTCGTCCGACGGCTGCGGTGCGTCCTCCGCCACGGTGGCGCGGTCGCGGCCGCGTCCGCGCCGACGGCGGCGCCGACGTCCCTCGTCGCCGCTTGGCGGCTCGTCGGAGGCTTGCTCGTCGATCGCACCCGTCTCGGCAACGACCTCGTCGGCAAGCTCCTCCATGTCGTCGTCGGCCTGCTCGTCGAACGCGACCTGTTGGTGCGGGCGCACCGTCCCGCTCGCCGGCTGCCCGCGCTCGACCGCGCAATAGGTCATGCCCGTCAGCTGCTCGTCGCCCTCGAACGCGATCGCGACGCCGAACCGGCCTTCGAGTTCGTCGATGTGACGGCGCTTGTAATTGAGGACGTAGAGCGCAACCGTGCCGCGCGTGCGCACCACCGTGTCGCGCGAGGCGTCGGCGATCAGCGCGTCCTCGAGCACGCGCAGCACGTGAAGGGCGATGGAGGCGGTCGAGCGCACCGTGCCGGCGCCGGCGCAATGCGGGCACACTTCCGTCGAGCCTTCGAGCACGCCGGTGCGCATGCGCTGACGGCTCATCTCCAGCAGGCCGAAATGCGAAATGCGCCCGATCTGGAGGCGGGCGCGGTCGTCCTTCAGCGCTTCCTTGAGGCGGCGCTCGACCGCGCGATTGTTGCGCGTTTCCTCCATGTCGATGAAGTCGACCACGATCAAGCCGGCGAGGTCGCGCAGGCGCAGTTGCCGCGCCACTTCGTCGGACGCTTCGAGGTTGGTGCGCAGCGCCGTGTCCTCGATGTTGTGCTCGCGGGTGGATCGGCCGGAGTTCACGTCGATGGCGACGAGCGCCTCGGTCTGGTTGATGACGAGGGTACCGCCCGACTTCAGGGTGACGTGGCTGGAGAACATGGCGTCGAGCTGCGCCTCGGCGCCGGCCTTGGTGAAGAGCGGCGCCGGGTCGCGCCAGGGCTGGACGCTCTTGACCTGGGTCGGCGTGAGGAGCCGCATGAACTCCTTCGCTTCGCGATAGCCATCGTCACCGGCAACGACGATCTCGTCGATGTCCTCGTTGTAAAGGTCGCGGATGGAGCGCTTGATCAACGATCCTTCCTCGTAGACCAGGGTCGGGGCACTGGATGCGAGCGTTGTTTCGCGCACGGTCTCCCACATGCGCATCAGGTATTCGAAATCGCGCTTCACCTCAGGCTTTGAGCGCGACGCGCCGGCGGTGCGCAGGATCACGCCCATGCCCTGCGGCACCTCAAGGTCTTGGGCGATGGACTTCAAGCGCTGCCGGTCGCCGGCGTCCGTGATCTTGCGGGAAATGCCGCCGCCGCGCGCCGTGTTGGGCATCAGCACGGAGTAGCGTCCGGCGAGCGACAGGTAGGTCGTGATCGCCGCCCCCTTGTTGCCGCGCTCCTCCTTCACGACCTGCACGAGCAAGACTTGTCGACGCTTGATCACTTCCTGGATCTTGTACTGCCGGCGCGGCCTGTGAACGCGGCGCGGCACCTCCTCCAGCGCGTCGCCACCGCCGACATGATCGACGTGCTCCTCGTCCGCGTCGCCACCGTCATCGGCGGCGGACGCACGCTCGCCCGGCGCATCGTCGTCCGTCGATGTCAGCGATGAACCCGTATCCACGGCGGCATCGCTCGGGGTTGGCTCGTCCGCGGCGCCGGTCGCCGGCGACGCGTCGTCGAATGCGGCGATGCCATCGTGCGCCGGCGCGGGATGGGTCGACGCGGCCGATGTGTCGGGGGAGGCGACCGCATCGTGGGTCGGCACCGCCGCTTCGGCTGGCATCATGCCGGACGGCGCCTCGTCGGCCGGCACATCGTGCATTTCGCTGGCATGGCGGATGAGGTCGGCGGTGGGATCGTCATGCGACGCAAGAACGCTCGTCGGGGCAGGCGCGTCCTTCGCGGCGACCGCTCCGGGGGTGGCATCGCCCGAGAACTCAGCGCTAGGCGAGTCGGGGGCAAGCACGTCATCGCCGGACGCATCGGGGCCGGCTGCCTCGTTTCCGGCTGCCTGGTCGCCGGCTTCCTCGTCGCCATCCGCGTCGCTGATCGTCTCGTCGGTGCCGTGGGCCGCCGCGGCGGCGTGGCGATCGCCGCGCCTCCTGCGGCTGCGCCGCGGCCGGCGCTCCTCTTCTTCCTCGTGCTCGTCTTGTTCTTCGTCCTCGAGGAGCGCCTGACGGTCGCTCATCGGGATCTGATAATAATCCGGATGGATTTCGGAGAAGGCGAGGAAACCATGGCGGTTGCCGCCGTAATCGACGAAGGCCGCCTGCAGCGACGGCTCGACCCTTATGACCTTCGCCAGATAGATGTTGCCACGAAGCTGTTTCTTGGAGGCAGACTCGAAGTCGAACTCGTCAATCCGGTTGCCGCGGAGAACGACGACCCGGGTTTCTTCCGGATGCGTCGCATCGATGAGCATCTTGTTTGCCATAGGGAACTCGTCGGAGCGCAGGCCGGCGCCGCCCCATCGGGCGCGCCGGTCGTTCGCTGGAAAGGAGGGAAACATGCGGTCCGGGAACGGAGCGCGGCGTGACATATGCGCGGAGCCGCACGCCGCCCGGCAAGCCGGGGCGCGCGCGAAGCGGATCGCGATGCGAAAAAGGGAAGCGAGCGCCGGGTCCGGCCAAGGCCGGCGTCCCCCAATCGTCCGACACCCTATCCTGCGAGGACAACATGCCCTTCAAGCCCTGTGCGCGGCGCCGTTGGGCGCCGGAAGGGTTCGGCATGCGGCGATGCGCCGTCGGCGATCCGCTTTCGATGGCGACGGGCGAAGCCTTGCAAGCAAACCCGCAGCTCAACGAGCCTGACCAACGGCTTGCACCGTTCTCGCCGAAACCAAACACGCGTTTGCCATAACGGATATGCGACAGTGTTGGCAAGCGGTCCTGTGTCGCTCGTGTCACAGGACGTTGGTCAACGTCGTCCATGTTTTATGAAGCGTTCACGCGATGCGACTAAAGCCGTAATCCTGAGAGATCCAGACCGGTGGGCAGCGGGTACGGCGCCGGACGGCGGGGGCGAAACATGCGGCGTCGGATCAAGGGACTGCGCGGCGCGATGCGCACGGCGTTCCGGACCGCCGGCGAACTGGCCTGCGTCGCCGGGCTCGGCCTCGTTGCGGCCGGCGGCGGGGTCGCGGCGGCGAACGGCCTTGTCGGCGCGCGCGCCGCGCTGCAAACTCTCCAGCCCGACGCCGCCCAGCTTGACGCCGTCCAGCCCGGCACGTCGCGGACGGACGCAACGGTGACCGCCGTCAAACTCGCCAACCGGGTGGACGCGGCCGACCTCGTCTTCGACCTCACGCGGCCGGTCGCCCTCACCACCTTCGTGCTCGCCAACCCCGACCGCGCGATCATCGATCTCCAACAGGTCGGCTTCGCCCTCGACCCCCAGGCCGGCGTTCCGCACGGCGGTCGGCACAGGGGCGGGCACGGAAGTCAGCACGAGGGCCGCGACCTCGTCAAATCCTTCCGCTTCGGCCTGCTCGCGCCGGGACGATCGCGCATCGTCATCGACCTCGCCCGGCCGGCCCGGATCGTGAGCGCCGCCATCCGCGCCGACGGCGCCGCCGCCAAGCTCGTCGTCAGCCTCGCCAAGACCGACGGCACCAAGCCCGATCAGCCCCGAACCGATGAGTCACGAACCACGCAGCTGATGTTCGACGGCATTGGACGCGACGGCGTGGGCATCGGCGCCGCCCTGCGCAGCACCGCCGTGCCGGATGCGACGCCGACCGCCAGCATCGCGCCACGGGGTCCGAGCCGGGCGACCGTGGTGATCGACCCCGGGCACGGTGGGCCGGACACCGGCGCCAGCGTCAACGGCGTCGTCGAGAAGGACGTCACGCTGGCCTTCGCAAGGGTGCTCGCGGGCAGGCTGGAAGCAAGCGGCCGCTTCAACGTGGTGATGACGCGTGCGAGCGACGTGTTCATTCCGCTGAGCGAGCGCGTGCGCATCGCGCGCGGGGCTGCGGCCGCGCTGATGATCTCCGTCCATGCCGACACCCTGACCGAAACGGCCGATGTCGGCGGCGCCACCGTGTACACCGTGTCCGACAGGGCGTCCGACGCCTATGCCGCCACCGTCGCGGCCAAGGAGAACGCGGCCGACGCCGCCGTCGGTGCTGCGGGTCAGGCCGACATGGCCGACGTCAACGACATCCTGTTCGACCTGACCCGCCAGGAAACCCGCGCCTACAGCCACGTCTTCGCCCGCACACTGGTCAATTACTGGAAGCTCGCCGGGCGCTTGAACAAGAACCCGCGCCGCGCCGCCGGCTTCGTCGTGCTCAAGGCGCCCGACGTCCCCTCCGTGCTGCTCGAGCTCGGCTACCTGTCCAACGCGGGCGACGCCGCCAACCTGGTGTCGGACGAGTGGCGCGCCACGGCGGCGGCGCGCATGGCGGACGCGATCGACGCCTACTTCGCCGACCAGCGCGGCCCGGCGAAGGCCGCCGCCGGCGTGGCGATCCCCGAGGCGCCGCTGCACCAGGCGAGCGCCGCCGCGGCGACGGCCAGATAGGTGCGTGAAAGCCGGCGCGTCGCCCCGGCGTGCCACAACATGGGCACAGTGCGACGCTAGCCATCGCGAGCAACGGAGCCGATCGCAGGTGCGAGTCGGACCACGACAGCGCCTCGCGGCGGAGGACGGCTTGCGTCGTTCCCCGCCCACGCGGACCGGCTCTTCGAAAGGCTAACCCCACGCATGCGCCTGATTGCCCGCCTTCTCGGCCTGGTCTTCGCCACGGGGGCGATCGTCTTCGTCGTGGCGGCGGTGGCGGCCTGCGGCGTCGTGTGGAAGTACGAGCAGGAATTGCCGGACTACACGCAGCTCAAGAACTACGAGCCGCCGGTGATGACGCGCGTCCACGCCGGCGACGGCACCGTGCTCGCGGAGTACGCGCGCGAGCGCCGGCTTTACCTGCCGTCTTCCGCGATCCCCGCGCTGATGAAGGAGGCTTTCATCAGCGCCGAGGACAAGAGCTTCTACACCCACAACGGCGTCGACCCGCAGGGTATCGTGCGCGCCGTCTTCGTGCAGCTCGAAGGCGGCCACGTCCAGGGCGCCTCGACGATCACCCAGCAGGTCGCGAAGAACTTCCTCCTGACCAACGAGCGCTCCTACGACCGCAAGATCAAGGAGGCGCTGCTCTCCTTCCGGATCGAGTCGGCCTATTCCAAGGAGAAGATCCTCGAACTCTACCTCAACGAGATTTATCTCGGGCTCGGCAATTACGGCGTCGCCGCTGCCGCGCTGAACTACTTCGGCAAGTCGGTCCACGAGCTGTCGGTGGCCGAGGTCGCCTATCTTGCCGCGCTGCCCAAAGGTCCGAACAACTACCATCCCTTCCTGCACCGCGAGAAGGCGGTCGACCGGCGCAACTGGGTCGTCGACCGCATGGTCGAGAACGGCTACGTGTCGAAGGCCGACGGCGACAAGGCCAAGCAGCAGCCCCTCGGCGTGACGCCGCGCGTGCTTTCGCCCAACACCTACTATGGCGGCTTCTTCGCCGAGGAGGTGCGTCGCGAGCTCGGCGAAAAGTACGGCGAGAAGAAGCTCTACGAGGGCGGACTCTCGGTGCGCACCACGCTCGACCCGAAGATGCAGGGCCTCGCCCGCAAGGCGCTGGTCGACGGCCTCGTGCGCTACGACGAGGCGCACGGCTTCCGCGGGCCGATGCGCCACATCGACATCGCCGGCGACTGGGGCCCGCCGCTCGCCGACGTGCCCGCGCTCGGCGACGTCAAGCCCTGGCGTCTCGCCGTTGTGGTCGACATGAACGGCAACGACGCGCAGATCGGTTTGCAGCCCAAGCGCGACCCCGATAACCGCGTCAACCGCGAGCGCGAAACCGCTACAATGGTGCAGACCGGCCTGCACTGGAGCCGCGGCACCGGCCGCAACGGGCTGACGCCGGGCGACGTGGTTTATGTCGAGGCGGTCGACGCCCATCCCGGCCAATACCGCCTGCGCCAGATCCCCGAGGTCGGCGGCGCCATCGTCGCCATGGACCCCTACACCGGCCGCGTCTTCGCCATGGTGGGCGGCTTCTCCTTCGACCAGTCCGAATTCAACCGCGCGACGCAGGCGATGCGCCAGCCGGGCTCGTCGTTCAAGCCGGTGGTCTACGCCACCGCGCTCGACAACGGCTACACCCCGTCCTCCATCGTGCTCGACGAGCCGATCGCGATCGATCAGGGGCCCGGCCTCGGCGTGTGGTCGCCGCAGAACTTCGAAGGCAAGTCCGGCGGCCCCCACACGCTGCGCTACGGCATCGAGCACTCGATCAACCAGATGACGGTGCGCCTCGCTCGCGACGTCGGCATGCCGCTCATCGCCGAATACGCCAAGCGCTTCGGCATCTATGACGACCTGCCGCCCTACCTGTCGATGTCGCTCGGCTCGGGTGAGACCACCTTGATGCGCATGGCCACCGCCTATTCCATGCTCGCCAACGGCGGCCGCAAGATCAAGTCGACGCTGATCGACCGCATCCAGGACCGCTGGGGTCACACCATCTACCGGCACGACGAGCGCAACTGCCAGAACTGCAACGTCGAGAAATGGTCGTCCGACCAAGCCGAGCCGGCGCTTGTCGACAAGCGCGAGCAGGTGCTCGATCCGCTCACAGCCTACCAGATCACCTCCATCATGGAGGGAGTGATCCAGCGTGGCACCGGCCAGGTCATCCGCTCGGTCGGCAAGCACCTCGCCGGCAAGACCGGGACCACCAACGACGCCAAGGACCTGTGGTTCGTCGGCTACTCGCCCGATCTCACCGTTGGCGTGTTCATGGGCTACGACAGGCCGCGCTCGCTCGGCGACTCGGCCCAGGCGGCGCTCTACACCGCACCGATCTTCCGCGACTTCATGACGATGGCGTTGAAGAACAAGCCCGACATCCCGTTCCGCGTGCCGCCGGGCATCAAGCTCATCTCCGTCGACGCGCGCTCCGGCCAGCGCTCCTCCGGCTCCGGCGCCATCCTTGAAGCGTTCAAGCCCGGAACCGCGCCGCCGGAAGGCTACGCGTCGAGCGAGGCGGCGCCGCGCGCCGTCGGCGCCGATGCCGACCAGGTCGTCGGCTCGGGCACCGGTGGGTTGTACTAGGGAAACCGCCGTTGCCCCATAGGCCGGGTTATGCCCATCGCGCGCCTTGGCGGCGCTCGGCTTCCGCACAGTCGAGGTGAACTTTCCCGTCCCGTCCGCTCTCTCCCCGATCAAGTCGCCGCCTGGTCCCACTAGTTGAGGACGACCAACCCGTCCATGGTGCAAAGGTGGATGTTTCGGAGCTGATGCCAGTCCGGCAGCGCGGCGGCAGAAGTTCTTCCGGGTTCCACCGCGACGGGTCGCCCTTGGAGGCTGGATCGGAGGAGTCGGGCACTGCCGGCTTGCCCGAGCACGCGAAGACTTGGTCGGCCGAGATTCTCGTGTCGCGGCTGCCGGTTCAGCGGACGGTCGAACGAGCATCGTGCGACGTCGCCGTCTTTCCGCCGGTTTCCCGACTGGCCTCAGCGCGGCTTCGGATCGAGGCCGAGCACGGACGCGATGTCGGGCTCCGGCGGCGGTTCCGCGCCGGGCTTGTCGATGAAGTTCACGGGCACGCCGACCTTGACGAGGGAGGCCAGCTCCACCGCATTCCAGTTCGTCAGCCGGACGCAGCCGTGCGAGCGCGTTTTGTCGATCTTGGACGGGTCGGGCGTGCCGTGGATGCCGTAGGTCGGCTTGGAGAGCGCGATGAAGGCCGCGCCCACAGGGTTGTTCGGACCCGGCGGCAGGATCAGCTTCTGCGTGTTCGACCCCTGCTGGAAGTTCTTCTTGGGGTCGTAGGTGTAGGTCGGGTGCGGGGCGACCCCGCGCACGATGTAGGAGCCCGAGGGCGAGGGCAGCTCGTCCGAGCCGATGGTGGCGGGATAGGCGACGACGAGGTTGCCGGTCGCGTCGTAGGCCTGGACCTGACCTCGGCCCTTGTCGACGTCGATACGGGCGATCTGCGCCGCGATCGGCAGGGCGGCGATCTCGGCCACCACGATGCGGCTGCCGGGCACCGTCATGTCCACGCCGGGGTTCAGCGCGCGCAGGAACTTGCGGTCCATGTGGAAGCGCTCGCCGAACATTTCCTCTGCCGAGCGGTAGCCGAGGTCGGGCATCCGCGCCTGCTCCGCGTAATCCGCCGACAGGTCGGGGTAGAACGGACCGACCACGTCGGCCGGCCGAATTTCGTGGGTTCCAAGCACGGGTGGCGCCGTATCGCCGCCGAGTTCGTCCCAAACCCGGCGCGTCAGCCTGCCGTCGACCGGCAGCCCGCGCAGCAACTCGAAGGTGGTGACCGCCTTGACGAAGTTCGCGCCGTAGCGCCCGTCGATGACGCCCGGTGGAGCGTGGGCGCGGTCGAGCAGGATCTCGGCCTTGAGCACCACGGGGTCGACCAGGCGCGATGTTTCGCTCGGGCGGGAAAAGCGGACCGCGTTGACCGCGTCGGGTGTCAGGCCGGGCGTCAGGCGCGCTCCGCCGCCCTCCGGTGCGGCGCGCTGCAACGGCACCGGCACGTCGAGGATGCGCGGCGGGGTACCCGTCTGAGCGCTGCCCTGCTTCAGCAGGTCCGAGATGGCCTGCGGCGAGAAGGCGCGTGCCGGCCTGCCGCCACCGCCGCCCTCCGGACTAGTCGCGTCAGGCGCCGGCTGCGCGAACGCGACCGAGGCGGCGAGACAACCGAGGAGGCAGGATGCGGCGCCGGCACGGCGCGCGAGACGACAAGGCGCTTTCACGCGAGAACTCCGACGCTGGAACGGGTCGGGGACATGGCTTGAGGCGCCTGCTTCAAGCCACGTCCCCGCGCCGGGCGCGGCCGCGCGCGGCTTTCGAAACACGGTCACCGAATGTAAGCGGCGACGGTGAAGAAATGCTTGCCGCGGCCCGGCGCGATGCGGGCCGTCGCGCCGTTGCCCTTTGCTCCCGGCGCCCGCTGCGGCATGTATGTGATCCCGTGACGAGTTCGCGCAGGGAGCGCCGCACCGATCCCGATCCATGATTTTTGGGCCAATTCCTGGACCCTCGCCGTCCAGTCGCTGCAGATCGTCTGGATCAACGTCCTGCTGTCGGGCGACAACGCCGTCGTCATCGCGCTCGCCTGCCGCAACCTCGACCGGCGGCGCCGCAGGTGGGCCATCCTGTTCGGTGCCGGAGCCGCGATCCTGCTGCGCATCGTGCTTACCTTCGCCGTGGTTTCGCTGCTCGACCTGCCGGGGGTCGCCCTGCTCAGCGGCGCGCTGCTGCTGTGGATCGCGTTCGACCTCATGCGCAGCCAGCATGCGGCCAGCGACGTCGCCGCGGCCGGCTCGATCTGGGGTGCGATCCGCACAATCGCCATCGCCGACGCCGTGATGTCGCTGGACAACGTCGTCGCCGTCGCCGCGGCCGCGGAGCGGTCCCTGCCGCTGATCATCGTCGGCATCGCCCTGTCTGTTCCGATGATCGTGCTGGGCTCGACGCTGATCCTGCCCGTGTTGCAGCGCTATCCTGTCATCGGCGTCGCCGGCGCGGCGCTGCTCGGCTGGGTCGCCGGCGAGATCATGGTCGCCGACCCCCTCGCCGGGGGTCTGCTCGGCACCGCAACCCCCGACATCCGGCCCTGGGCCAAGGTCGGCGGTGCGGTGCTCGTGCTGCTGGCGGCTGCTGTGCTGGCTTTCGTGCGTCGGCGTGACGCCAGGCGGCGTGCCCGCGCCACTGCCGGGCCGTGAGCGGCGCTTGCGCTGCGGCGCCGCCATAACGACATGTTTGACCGGCACAGCGTAAGCCGCTGGGGTACGGGTCCGGGGACCGCGCCGGCTCGGCGGTTTGTTCGTTGTCGCGCGGGCAGGTATGACGCGATGAAGCGTATCGACGGCAACACGTTGGTCCGGCTCGCCTGTCTGGCAGCAGGACTGTGTCTTGCCGGCTGCGTCACGGACAAGGTGTCCGAAGTGACCTCGTCCGTCGGCGACGTATTCGCGACCGCGGAGCCGCAGGCGGCGCGGCGCGTGCCGCTTTTCGTGGTGTCGACCCGCAAGGGGAAGACCGGCGACGCCAACGAGCTTGCCGACAGCGTGCGCAATTCCCTGCAAACGATCACCGTGCCGCCCGGCCATGCCGCCGGCGAGATCGAGCGGGCGCGCTTCGGCAGCAACGACCCCGAGCACCACTTCACCGTGTCCGCCTATCGCGGGCTCGACGAGGGCGAGTTCAAGGCCGAGATGGCATCGCACCTGTCGGGGCGGATCGGCTCCAATCGCGACGTCCTCGTCTACGTCCATGGCTTCAACAACAGCTATGACGAGGCGCGTTTCCGCTTGGCGCAGATCGTCACCGACGGTCGCTTCGGCGGCGTGCCCGTGCTGTTCACCTGGCCGGCCTCGGGCAGCCTGTTCGACTACGAGGCGGCCAAGGAGAGCGCATCCGCGTCGCGAGACGCGCTGGCGCAGGCGCTGCTCGAGCTCGGCAACGTGCCCGACGTCGGCCGCATCCACATCCTTGCCCACTCCATGGGAACGTGGCTGACGATGGAAGCGCTGCGCGAGGACGCCATCGCCGGGAGGCCCGACCTCAATGGCAAGCTCGGCGACGTGATGCTCGCCGCCCCCGACATCGACGTCAGCGTGTTCCGCAACCAGATCGCCAAGCTTGATCCTTCCCACGTTTCCGTTCTGGTGTCCGTGAACGACCGGGCGCTGTCTCTGTCGCGCCGCCTCGCCGGCGACCGCCCGCGCGTCGGTGCGCTCAACCCCAAGAACCCAGCCGACAAGGCGGTGCTCGACCGCCTGGGCGTCAAGGTTTACGATCTCGCCGGCGACGAGACATCGTTGATCGGCCACGGCACCTACGCCACCGCACCCGACGTGGTGAAGCGCATCGGCGCAACGATCGGCGCACGGCGCACGCAGGACGGCGACGTCGCCGCCGTTCTCGGCGAACGTCCGATCAACGAGCGCATCGTGACCCGTCCGCTTCCCCCCGCGACGCCGTTGCCGCCGATGACGACCCCGATCGCACCCGGCGCGGTGCCGTCTCCCCAGTAGTTCACGCACGCGCGGCGTCGAGCAGGCGCAGGCGAACGCGCTCGCGCCCGCCGTAGCGGTCGAGGCTGAGGGTTCCGGCAAGGTGCAAGCGTGCGCCGCGCGCGGCGATGAGCGTTCGCCCGAACTCGCTCGTCGCCGTGCGAAACGCGATCCCTTCGAGCACGGCGCCGTCGCCGGCCTGGGCGCGCAGCCTGACGTGATCCGTCCCGACGACGGCGACATCGACGAGGCGGTGCGCCGCGAAGGCGAAGACAGGCTCGGGACTGCCCGCGCCGAATGGCCCGGCGCGCGCCAGCTCGCCCAGCAGGGCAGGGGTGGCACCTGCGGCAGCGAGCACCGCATCCACCGCCAGCGAGTCCGCCGCCCGCGCCGCTGCGCTGCGAGCGCCGAGGTCGGCCTCGACGAAGGTGCGGAAGGCCGCGAGGCCCTCCGAGCCCAGCGTGATGCCGGCCGCCATGGCGTGGCCGCCTCCCTTGGCGAGGATGCCTGCCTCCACCGCTGCGCGCACGCTGCTGCCGAGGTCGACCCCCGGCACGGAGCGGCCCGATCCGGTCCCGCCGCCGGCCCCGTCGAGCGAAACCACGAAGGCCGGCCGCCCGAACGTTTCGCGCAGCCGGCCGGCGATGATGCCGACGATGCCCTGGTGCCAGCCGGTGCCGCCGACGACGATCACCGCGGCCCCGTCGTCGTGAAGGCCGACGGCGGCCAACGCCTCCGCCTCCGCCTGTTCCAGCGTGGCCGCCTCGATCGCCCTTCGCTCGCGGTTGAGGCGGTCGAGCTGCGCGGCGAGGATGGCGGCCTCGTCGGCGTCGACGAGGGTCAGCAGCCGGGCGCCGAGCCCCGCGTCGCCGACCCGGCCGCCGGCGTTGATGCGGGGGCCGACGAGGTAGCCGAGCTGGTACGTCGTCGCCGGGCCGTCGGCGCCGGCGACGTCGAACAGCGCGGCGAGCCCGGGGCGGTGCCGCGCGCGCATCACCGCGAGGCCCTTGACGACGAAGGCGCGGTTGAGGCCGGTCAGGGGCGCGACGTCGGCCACCGTCGCCAAGGCGACGAGGTCGAGCGCAGCGAGGAGGTCTGGCTCCGGCCGGGTCACGAACCAGTCGCGCCGACGCAGCTCGCGTCCGAGCGCCACGAGCACCATGAAGACGACCCCGGCGGCGCAAAGCTGGCCGAGGCCGGACAGGTCGTCGAGGCGGTTCGGGTTGACGACGACCCCGTCGGGAAGGCGCTCCGGCGCCTGGTGGTGGTCGAGCACGATGGGATCGAGACCGAGCGCCGCCGCCTCGGCGAGGGCGGCGTGGCTTGTCGTTCCGCAATCGACCGTGACGAGGCGGCGCGCCCCCGCGGCGTGCAGGGCGCGCACGGCATCGACGTTGGGACCGTAGCCCTCGAAGATGCGGTCGGGAATGTGGATCACGTGCGGTGTCCCGCACGCGGCGAGGTAGTCGGCGAGGAGGGCGGCGGCGCAGGCGCCGTCAACGTCGTAGTCCCCGAAGATCGCGATCTTCATGCCTGCCGCGACGGCGTCGGCGAGCTGTGCGACGGCGTTGTCCAGGTCGACCAGCACGGCCGGATCGGGCATCAGCGCCCGCAACGTCGGGTCGAGGTAGGCGGCGGCCGCGTCGGGCGCCACGCCGCGCGCGGCGAGGACGCGGGCAAGGATGTCGCCGTGACCGCCGAGCTGCGCAATGGCGAGCGCGCGGGCCTCGCCCCCGGCGTCGAGGCGCGGCGTCCAGGGCCGGCCACGCAGCGACGCGGCGACGCCGAGCACCGGCCTCACCGCCGGTGTCGGGCGGGTCATTCGCGCTCGATGCGGATGACCTGCGGCTGTTCCGCGACGTGTCCGCCGGCAGTCACCGCCGCAACGGCCTCGCGGATGGCGCGCTCGGTGGTGGCGTGGGTGACGAGGGTCACCGGCACCGGCGCGTCGGAGACGGTGCCGCGCCGCCCCGGCCTCACCCGCTGCACGATGGATTCAAGCGAGATGCCGCGTTCCGCCATGCGCGTCGCGATGGCTGCTGCCGCGCCGGGCCGGTCATGGAGGGCGAGCCGTACGTAATAGCCGCCCTCGTGGGTTTCCATCGCGGCGCGGCGCAGCGGCTGCAGCGTCGCGGTCGGCACGCCGAAGGCGGGGAGGCGATCGCCCTTGGCGATGTCGGCGATGTCGGCGACGACGGCCGAGGCGGTGGCCGCGCCCCCGGCGCCGGGCCCGGCGAGGGTGAGTTCACGCACCGCGTCGGCGTTGACAACGACGGCATTGGTCACGCCGTCGGTCTTCCCGATCGCCGAATCCTTCGGCACCATGGTCGGATGCACGCGCTGCTCGATGCCCGAAGCGGTGCGCTGTGCGACGCCAAGGAGCTTGACGCGGAAGCCGAGGTCGTCCGCCGCCTGGAGGTCGGCAAGGGTGATGGTCTCGATGCCCTCGATGCCGACCGCCTCGGCATCGACAAGGGTGCCGAAGGCGAGCGAGGTCAGCAGCGCGAGCTTGTGCGCGGTGTCGTAGCCGCCAACATCGAAGGTCGGGTCGGCCTCGGCATAGCCGAGCGCCTGCGCTTCGGCGAGGCAGTCGGCAAAGGACAGGCGTTCCGCTTCCATGCGCGACAGGATGTAGTTGCAGGTGCCATTAAGGATACCGTAGACGCGATCGACCGCGTTGCCGGCCAGGGCTTCGCGCAGCGTCTTGACGATGGGAATACCGCCGGCGACCGCCGCCTCGAAGCGCAGCGCGGTGCCGTTGGCTTCCGCCAAGGCGGCGAGCGACGCGCCGTGGCGGGCGAGCATGGCCTTGTTGGCCGTGACCACCGGCGTACCGGCGGCAAGCGCGGCACGGGTGGCGGCGAGCGCCGCGCCGCCCTCGCCGCCGATCAGCTCGACGAAGCAGTCGATGGCGTCGCTGCCGGCCATCGCGACCGCGTCCTCGTGCCAGGCCGCGCCGGCGACATGGCGCGGCGTGCGGGCGCAGACGGCGGCGACGTGCAGGGCGCGGCCGGTCCGCCGGGCCAGCGCATCGCCGTGGCGCTGGAGGAGGTCGAGCACCGCGGTGCCCACTGTTCCGAGACCGGCGATCCCGAGACGCAAAGGAGGCAGCATGAAACGGTTCCGGACGGGCGGCTCGCGTGGACGGCTGTGAGCGCAGCCGCAAGGCTTGTGCCCCATTCGTCCGGACGGGGCAACAAAGCGCGGCTCGCCCTAGGGCGCGGGCTCTGCCTTCACCTTGGCCTTTTTGGCGTGCGCCGGCGCCGGCGCCTTTCTGTTGTTGGCGACGCGGTCGCGCTCGAGTTCGGCCTGCAACGCCTGGATGTTGGCGGCGTCGCGCGGCTTGGCCCGCACCGGGTCGGTGCCGGTCAACGGCGCGTAGTCCAGCGAATTGGGATCGGGTCGGCTTTCCCGGACGAAGTCGCGTGCCGGCGCCACATCGGACCAAAGGTGGCTGGACATCAGCGTTTCCCAGGGCGACACGTATTTGTTGTGATCCGCCTTGGCCGGAGGCGCCGCGGCACCTTGCGCGAGCGCGTGCCCGCCGGCGATCATCGCGACGATCGGTGAAGCGAGCAGGATCCTGCGCAAGACGTCCCTTTACGCGCCGCGTTCGTCGTCCCCGGCACATGACGCCTGGAACAAGCGGGAGCGACGCGACATACCCTCCCTTTATGTCCGAAGCGGGACAGGGAGATCAGGGCATGGCGTCCTCCGAGCATCCCGAGGACGGGGCCGGGCAGCGCGGGCGTCCTGCCGCCGACGCGATCCAGCCCGGCGAGGCGATACCGGCGGCGGATCCGTCGCCCCCGCCCGACATGCCGCCAATCCCCGACTTCGAAAGGCTCGCGCAGAATGCCGCCCGCTACGTCGAGCAGGGCGGCAGCGTGCTGTCGGCCTTGTTCAAGCCGTCCGGCGCGGGCGGCGGCCGACCCGAGACGACGGACACGCTGGCCGCGATGGCGCTGTCCATCGGCAAGGTCGCGGAACACTGGATGCGTGACCCTGCGCGGCGCGCGGAGGCGCAGGCCGCCATCGCCGCTCCCTTCGTCCAGCTCTGGGGGCAAACCTACCGCCGGCTCAACGGCGAGCCTGCCGCGCCAATCGTCCCGACCACGAGCAAACGGTTCGCCGCATCCGAATGGGCGGAGTTGCCGATCTACGAGTTCCTGCGCCAAGCCCATGCCCTCGCCGCAGGCTGGGCGGACGACCTCGTCGAGCGCTCGCACGAGGTCGATCCGCACACGCGCGCCAAGGCGAGGTTCTACCTCCGCCAGATTACCGCGGCGCTGTCCCCGGCGAACTTCATCGCGACGAACCCCGAACTGGTGCGCCGAACCCTGGCCTCCAGCGGCGACAATCTCGTCCGCGGTGCCGCGCTGCTGGCGGAGGACGTCGCCGCCGGCGGCGGACGCCTGCGCATCCGGCAAACGGACGCGACGAAGTTCGAGCTCGGCGTCAACATCGCGGCGACGCCGGGCAAGGTGGTGTTCCGCACCGACGTCATGGAGCTGATCCAGTACGACCCGGCGACACCCGAGGTGCTGCGGCGCCCGGTGCTGATCGTGCCGCCGTGGATCAACAAGTACTACATCCTCGACCTCGGTCCCGCGAAAAGCTTCGTGGGCTGGGCGGTGTCGCAGGGCCTCACCGTGTTCATGATCTCCTGGGTCAACCCGGACACCCGCCATCGCGACAAGGATTTCGCCGCCTACATCCGCGAAGGCCTGTTCGCGGCACTCGACGCCGTCGCGCAGGCGACGGGCGAGTCCGAGGTCAGCGCGGTCGGCTACTGCATCGGTGGCACCCTGTTGGCGACGGCGCTGGCCTACATGGCGGAAACGGGAGACCGGCGGGTGGCGAGCGCCACGCTGATCACCGCGCAGACCGATTTCAGCGACGCCGGCGAACTTCAGGTTTTCATCGACGAGGATCAGGTGCGGGCGCTCGAACTTGAAATGGCGGAGGTCGGCTACCTCGATGGATCGAGGCTCGCCATGACCTTCAACATGCTGCGCCCCGACGAGCTGCTGTGGCGCTACGTCGTCGACAACTACGTGAAGGGCGAGGTGCCGCCCGCCTTCGACCTGCTGTATTGGAACTCCGACGCGACGCGGCTGCCGGCGGCCAACCACGCCTTCTACCTGCGCAGCTTCTATCTCGACAACCGGCTCGCGCGAGGCACGATGGCGCTCGAGGGCGTGCGCCTCGACCTCGGGCGCGTCACGGTGCCCACCTACGTCCTCGCGACGCAGGAGGACCATATCGCACCCGCCGCTTCCGTGTTCCGGGGCGCGATGCTGTTCGGCGGCGCCATGCGCTACGTGCTTGCCGGCGCGGGGCATACCGCCGGCGTGGTCAACCCGCCGGCGCAGCGTAAGTATGCCTTCTGGACGGGTGATCGTCCCGTGGGCACGCTGGAACAGTGGCGCGCCGGTGCCGTCGAAACCGAAGGAAGCTGGTGGCCGGACTGGCTCGCCTGGACCGAGGTGCAAGCCCCGAAGCGCGTGCCGCTGCGGGTGCCGGGCGACCGCTGCCTGCCGCCGCTTTGCGACGCCCCCGGCAGCTACGTCCGCGTCAGGAGTTGAGCCGACGAGGCTTGGCGACACGCATTGCCCATCCGTCGCGCCGATGGCTCCCTGAGCAGGACTCGAACCTGCGACCGATCGATTAACAGTCGATTGCTCTACCAGCTGAGCTATCAGGGATCGCCGCCGGGGCGAGGCCGGGCGTATAGCAAGCCCAGGCAGACTTGCAAAGTCCGGATTGCCGGCGGCGTCCTTCGTGCATCACGCGTTCGGCCATTGCGGTTCCGACGCGACCTTTGCTATAGCCGGCTGACGCCGGACATGCGTTCGAGGCCTCGTGGCGGAGTGGTTACGCAGAGGACTGCAAATCCTTGCACCCCGGTTCGATTCCGGGCGAGGCCTCCACTTCTCTATCGGTTCACGCGTCCGGTGGAGCGACCCGCGATCCTTACTCGTCCGATGCCGCAGCCGCGCGCCGCAGCGTCGCGAGTTCAGCGGCGTCGGTGCCGCTGGCAGCGGCATAGGCCAGCAGCATGGCTTCGTCCGAGCTGACATAGGCGAGCAGGTCCTGGGCGAAGTCCGGCTGACGCGACGCCGCACGGATCGTTGCGGTGGTCAGTCCCGTGAGGGCGAGGAAACGGTCCAGGCGTTCCGCATCAGCTGCCAGGAATTGCAGAAGGGACGGAGCGAGCTCCGCCACCTGCGCCCTCGCCCGCTCGACCGGCGATGCGGCCGGGCGCGTGTTTTTCAACAAGGAGGTGACGCCGCCGTCGCAATTTGCCGTCTTTCGTCACCTAACGACATCGCAATGTCCAAGGAAGAGCGTTTCGTCATGGTCACCGCCGCGTGTAAGGGCCTTTGATGCCGAAGCTGGTCATGATCGTCGAAGATAACGAATTGAACATGAAGCTGTTCAACGACCTGCTGGAAGCGAACGGCTATGCCACCGTGCAAACCCGCTCCGGCCTCGACGCGACCGACCTCGCCCGACGTCACCGTCCCGACCTCATCCTGATGGACATCCAACTCCCTGAAGTGTCGGGGCTGCAGGTCATCGGCTGGATCAAGGGCGACCCCGAGCTGAGCCGCATCCCCATCATCGCAATCACCGCCTTCGCCATGAAGGGCGACGAGGAGAAGATCCGTGAGGGTGGCTGCGACGCCTACCTATCGAAACCGATCTCCGTCGTGAAATTCCTGGAAACTATTCAGCATTATCTGTCGGACTCTCCTTAGGCGAGAGAAGGTCCATGTCCGCCCGCGTTCTCATCGTCGACGACGTCGCGCGCACGCTGACGACGCTTGAAGCGCGGCTGTCGGCCGAGTATCTCGACGTGGCGACCGCGGCGAACGGGGCGGACGCGCTCGCCGCCTGCGCACGCAACGAATGCGACATCGTCGTCCTCGCCCTGCGCATGGCGGGGATGGACGGCGTGGAGGTGTGCCGCCGCCTCAAGCGCGATCCGCAGACGTGTCACATCCCGGTCGTGATGGTGACCGCGCGCGAGGGGAGGGCGGACCGCCTGAGAGCGCTCGAGGCCGGCGCGGACGAGGTCGTCTGCAAGCCGGTCGACGAAACGCTCCTGATCGCGCGCGTGCGGTCGCTGACGCGCCGGAAGGTGGTTCTGGACGAGCTGCGGACAAGGGCCACGGCCTCCGCGAGCCTCGGCATCGCCGATCCCGTGGGCGCGGCGGTGCGCGAGGAGGCGGTCACGTCGACCATCCTGCTCATCGAGGACCGTGCTTCAGCCGCAAGCGCGATCAAGGCAATCCTGGAGCTGCGAAGCAAGGTCGACCTGGAAAGCGATCCGCAGGAAGCGCTCTTCAAGGCGGCCGAAGGAGACTACGATCTTTTCGTCGTGTCGCTCGGCCTGCAGGGACATGACGGCTTGAGGTTGTGCGCGCAGCTGCGCTCGTTGGAGCGCACGCGACGGATCCCCATTCTGATCGTGGCGGAGCCGGACGATCGGCTGCGTATTCTGCGCGGCCTCGAACTCGGCATCGACGACTTCGTGCTGCGTCCGGTGGAGCGTGGCGAACTCGCCGCACGCGCATGCACGCAGCTTCGGCGCAAGCACTACGCCGCCCGCCTGCGCGCCAACGTGCAAGCGACCATCGAGATGGCCGTCGTCGATACGCTGACCGGCCTGAGCAACCGCCGTTTCTTCGATGCGAACTTCACCGAGTTCGTCGAGCGCGCCGCGCGCATGGGACGGCCGCTCTCGCTCGTGATCCTCGACATCGATCATTTCAAGAAGGTCAACGACACCTACGGGCACGACGCCGGCGACCGGATCCTGAAAGGATTCGCGGCGCGCGTGCGCAAGGTCGTGCGGTCAAGCGACATGTTCTGCCGGTTGGGCGGAGAGGAGTTCGCGATCATCATGCCGGATACGGACGTCGAGGTCGCGTCGCGGGTTGCCGAACGGGTACGCGGCATCGTTGAGCGCGACCCCTTCATCCACACGCTCGACCAACCTGCGATCAAGGTGACGTCGTCCATCGGTTTGGCCGAACGAGGGGCGTCGTGCAATGCCGACGCGTTGATGCGCGGCGCCGACCTTGCACTCTACGAGTCGAAAGGCGCTGGCCGCAACCGCGTCACCACGCGCGCTGCCTGACCTTGACGCTGCGGCATGATCGCGCAGCATTAACCATTCTGGGCGGAATGCCGTCACACGCAGGAATCTGAATTGCTTTTCAAAGCGAGGGTTATAACGTCTTTTCGCCGAGCGAGTAGCACATCGGGCCAACGACGAGCGATCGTCGCGCGCCGGCGTTTCGATGTCGCAGTCGGTATGTGAGACGCCCTGCGGGGTGCTCGGGTCCGCCGCATCTCCCGGGTCCGGAGGGTCGGCCGGTGGTGAGGCGTCGAGGGGTGGCCTCTTCGGCACCCGCTGCCGGCCACTTACCATAATGTCGTGACGCAGCTGGGTGACCTCGCGCACGGCCAGCATTTGCAGCCGGAGTCGAGGCACCAGCAACCGAGCGTCGCAGAACCCGCACTCGATCCTTCACCTATTTGATCTTGGCTTCCTTGAAATCGACGTGCTTGCGCGCGACAGGGTCGTACTTCTTGAAGCTGAGCTTGTCTGTCTTCGTGCGGGCATTCTTGGTCGTCACATAGAAATAACCCGTGTCCGCCGTCGACACGAGCTTGATTTTGATCATCGCCGCCTTGGCCATCGTCGATTTACCTTGAGCGGACTACGCACCCGCCGAAACCGCCGCCACCCGGTCTGTTTGGCGCGCTGCCGCAGCATACGGAGGCAGGTCGGCAAGTCAAGAAAGGCCCGTCCGATCCCGCAGATGGTCACGCGGCGTGTGCCGCCGTCGCAGGTGCAGGCCCACCGTCGCGAGGAAGGGACAGATCATCACGGCCATCGCCCAGAACAGGCCGGAGGGCGGGTATAGGTCAAGGCCCGCGCCGACGAGGGGTGGCCCAGCGAGCATGCCGAGCGCGTAGCACATGATGAAGGCCGCATTGGCGCAGGCGAGGTCGGCACCGGCGTAGCGGCGTCCGAGTTCGCCGAGCCCGATCGGGTACAGGGCGCCGACCATGCCGCCCCAAAGAAGGAGAAGGCAGGCAAAGCCCGCGGCATGCGACAGCCCGAGCAGCGCCAAACCCACGGCGCCGCACAAGCCGCCTGCCGCCGCCCCGGCCAACAGGAGCGTTCGGTCGCACCGATCGGCGAGTGCGCCGATCGGTAGCTGAAAGGCGCTGCCGCCGATGATGAACAAGCTGACGAACAGGGCTGCGCGGCCGAGGTTCGCCCCTGCGCTGAGGGCGTAGACGGGAAGGAACGTCAGGGCAGCGACCTCGATGGCGCCATGAAGCAGGGCGGCCATGGTCGGCACGGGTGCGTCCCTGATAAAGCGCAGGATTCCCGCGCGGCGTTCGTCCTCGATTGGTGGCGCGTGACGCGCGTTCGCCGCAAGCGGCAGCGCCGAGACGGCGAACAGCAGACCCGCGATGTAGAAGGCGCGGTCGTCCGCCGTGCCGGTGACGGCAAGGATCAGGGGACCGAGCGCGAAGCCGGCGGCAAGGCTCGTGACGTAGCAGCCGATCACCACGCCGCCACGCCCCGCCGGCGACCAGCTCGTGATCCAGAACTCGCTCAGCACGAACATGACGGTGACGCAGGCCCCCTCGACGAAGCGCAGGATGAGCCACGCCGCGTAGGCGTGCGTCGTCGTGAACAGGATGATCGTCGCGCCGCCGCCGAGCAGGGCGGCCAGCAGCAGCCGAGCTACGCCGATCCGGCGTGCGACGCGCGGGATGGACGGTGCGCAGAGCAGCGTCGCGAGGCCTCCCGCCGCGCTGTTGAGGCCGATCGCGCGACCGCTGAAGCCGGCCGCGTGCAGGCGCACGGCAAGCAGGGCGTTGAGGAGCGAGATGCTGCACCCGACGATCGTGACGACGGCAACCGCACCGACGAGGACGCGGACGGCTCCCGGCGCATGGTGCGCGGTTCCCGACCTGGCTCCGGTCAAGCCGCCGAGCGATGTGCGGGGTGCGTCGCGTCCTCCGCCGCGCCATGCTCCGCCGCGACGACGTGCGCCGTCTCGAAACCGTGCATGCGAAGCGCCCATTGGTAGGCAACGAGGGCGCCCTTGATCCGCGGCAGGAGGACGAGGCACAGCACGACGACAAGCATCGGCCACACGGCGTAATGCACGGCAACGGGTAGGTTCGGCCACAGCTCGTCCGCTGCAAGGAAAGCGGCGACGAGCAAGTGGGCGACGATGAAGATGGTGACGTATTGCGGGAAATCGTCGGCGCGCTGGTGGTGCAACTCCTCGCCGCAGCACGGGCAGGCATCGTTCACCGCGAGGTAGCCTTGGAACAGCCGCCCGACGCCGCAGGCCGGGCAGCGCTCGGCGAAACCGCGCTTCAACGAGGTTCGTACGTCGCGCCGCGGCGCGCCCGCGCTGCCGCTCTCTCCATGGTTCGATGTCAGCATCGGCTTTCCGCCACCGCCGTGATCTTATATCTGCCTGAAGAGCTATAAGTGGTTGGGCGACCGCCTTCGAGACGGCGTAAGGACGCGTTTGCCTCCGCGCGCCTCGCCGGCGCTGCCCACCACGGCGAAGCGAAGGGCACCGGCGAAGGGTGCGGCCTCCATCAGCTTGACGGCAATGGCGTCGCCAAGGCGCAGCGCGTCGCCGGTGCGCGACCCGACAAGGGCGTGCAGCGTTTCCTCGTAGCGGAAATACTCGTCGCCCAGCGTTGCCGCCGGCACGAAGCCGTCGGCGCCGGTGTCCGCCAGTTTGACGAAGAGACCCGCCCGCGTCACGCCGGAAATCCGGCCGGCAAAGGTTGCGCCGACCTTGTCGGCGAGGTGCGCCGCGATGAGGCGGTCGATCGTGTCGCGTTCGGCCGCCATGGCGCGACGCTCGGCGGCGGAGATGCGCGTGGCCACGTCGGCCAACTCGTCGCGGCCGAGATCAGGCAATCCGCCTTCGCCGAGCCCGCAGGCGCGGATTAACGCGCGGTGCACGACGAGGTCGGCGTAGCGGCGGATCGGCGAGGTAAAATGGGCGTAGCGGCGCAGGTGCAGGCCGAAATGCCCGTAATTGTCCGACGTGTACTCCGCCTGCGCTTGGCTGCGCAGCACCACGTCGTTGACGATCTGTTCGTGCTCCGTGCCGCGCACGCGGGCAAGGATGCCGTTGAACTGCGCCGGATTCAGAACCTGCCCCTTGGCGAGCTTGATGCCGATCGTCTTCAGGAACTCGCCGAGGTTGTGCAGCTTCTCGACCGAGGGCTCGCCATGGGCGCGGTAGACGAGCTGCTGGTGCTTTGCTTCCAGCAGCTCCGCTGCGGCGACGTTGGCGAGGATCATGAACTCCTCGATAAGCCGATGGGCGTCGAGGCGCTCGGGCATCATCACGTGGTCGACCCGGCCCTCGGCGTCGAGGACGATCTTGCGCTCGGGCAGGTCGAGGTCGAGCGGCTCCCGCCTGTCCCTTGCGGTCTTCAGCGCGCCGTATGCCGCCCAGAGCGGTTCCAGCACCGGGCGGAGCAAGGGTGCCGTGACGTCGTCCGGCGTCCCGTCGACCGCGGCCTGCGCCTGCGCGTAGGCGAGGCGCGCGTGCGAGCGCATGGTGATGCGGTGTAGCGCGTGGTCGAGCTTGCGGCCGTGCGCGTCGATGCGCATGCGCATCGCCAAGGCGGGGCGGTCGACGCCGGCACGCAGCGAGCAAAGGTCGTTGGAGATGCGCTCCGGCAACATGGGTACTACCCGGTCGGGGAAGTACACCGAATTGCCGCGCTCCAAGGCTTCGCGGTCGAGAGCGGAACCGGGGTGCACGTAGGCGGCGACGTCGGCGATGGCGACGGTGAGCACGAAACCGCCGGGGTTGGCCGGGTCGGCGTCCGCCAGTGCGAAGACCGCGTCGTCATGATCCTTGGCGTCCGGCGGGTCGATGGTGACGAGTGCGAGGTCGCGCCAGTCCTCGCGGCCGGCGTCGCCGGCGGGGCGTACGGCATCAGCCTCGGCGAGCGTGTCGGAGCGGAACACGTTCGGGATCTTGTGCGCGTGGATGGCGATGAGGCTCACCGCCTTTTCGCTGGCCATGGAGCCGACCCGCTCGCGCACGCGCGCACCCGGCGGGCCGAAGCGGGCGCCGCGCAGCACTTCCACCGCCACGAGGTCGCCGTCCTGCGCATCGCCCTCCTCGCCGGCCCTGACGACGAGGGCGCCGCGGTTCGCCGTCTTCTTGTCGACGGGGAACACCTGGCCCCCCGAACCCGGCCCCGCGCGATAGATGCCGAGCACGTCCGTACGGCTCTTCGCCAGCACCTTGACGACACGGCCGCCATAGGCCGGCTCGTCGCCCTTCGCGTCGCGGATCACCTCCGTTCGCACCAGCGCCCGGTCGCCGAGCCCCGGCGCCGGCGCGCCGGCGCGGCGCGGCGTGAAAAGTACGATGGTTGGCGCGCGTCCGTGCGCCTCGTTCCAGTCCACCGGCTTTGCCAACAGATCGCCGTCGCGGTCGCGCGTGTAGATTTCGGCGAGCACGGTGGCGGCGAGCAGGCCGGGTCGGTTCAGGCCCTTGCGGCGACGCTCGATGGCCCCCTCGGCTTCCAACTCCTTGAGGACGCGCTTCAAGCCGACCTTGTCCGACCCCTTGAGGGCGAAGGCACGGGCGATCTCGCGCTTGCCGATCTTGGGCGGCGCGCGTTCGTCGCCGTTCTCGCGCTCACGCGCGATGAAGGCGACGATCTCGTCGCGGGAAGGCAGGGGCACGGCGACACCCACCGCCGCGACCCGGGCGGCGCGCGCCCTTTTACTCATGCGGAACTCTTCTTCCTGGATGGTGCCTTGGCCAATCTGGCCTTGGCAGAGGTCGCTTTGGCCGAGGAAGATTTGGCACGCGGCGCAGCCTTGCCCGTCGCGATGGCTTTCGCAGCACCTTGCCTCGTGGCGCCCACCTTGGCGGCGGGCTTGCGCTTGGCCGGCCCGGCGCCTTCCCGGTCCTCGACGAGGCGGATCGCCTCCTCCAGCGTCAGGCCGTCAGGCGACATGCCGTCCTTCAGCGTCGCATTGGTTTTGCCGTGGTTGACGTAGGGACCGAAGCGACCCTGCCGCACGGTGATCGCGCCGCCGTCCGGGTGGTCGCCGAGCAGGCGGCCCTGCACCGCGCCGCTGGCGCCGCCCGCCGCCTTGGCGCCGAGCAGGGCCACGGCATCGGCGAGGGTGAAGGCCGTCACGTCGGCGTCCTTGGGCAGGGTGGCGTTGATCTTGCCGTGCTGGACGTAGGGACCGAAGCGGCCCGCCTTCAGCGACACCGGCCCGCCTTCGGGATGTTCGCCGAGCGCCTTGGCCGGCGACTCGCCACCGCCGAAGCGGCGCCCGCTCAGCCCGCTTTCCTTGGCGATGACGAGGTCGATGGCGCGGTTGCCGCCGATCGTCAGCACGTCGTCGTCGCGACCGAGGTTGGCGTAGGTTTTGCCGTGCTGGACGTAGGGGCCATAGCGCCCGATCGCGGCGACGATCGGCTCCTTGGTTTCGGGATGGCGCGCCACTTCGCGCGGCAAACTGAGCAGCGCCAGCGCCTTGTCAAAGGTGAGGTCGGCTGATGCCAGTCCTGTCGGCAACGAGGAGCGCTTCGGCTTGTCGCCCCCGCCGAGCTGGATGTAAGGACCGAAGCGCCCGTCGCGCAACGTGACCTCCTCGCCCGACGCCGGGTCAAGGCCGAGCACCTTGGGGCCCCCGGCCTCGGCTTCCACGCCCTCCGCCTGTCCGAGCTGGCGCGTGTACTTGCACTCGGGATAATTCGAGCAGCCGATGAAGGCGCCGAACTTGCCGAGCTTGAGGCTGAGCTGGCCGCCGCCGCAGGCTTGACACTGGCGAGGGTCGCCGCCGTCGGCGCGCACGGGGAAGATGTTGGGGCCGAGTACCTCGTTGAGGTTGTCCAGCACTTCCGTGGTGCGCAGCTCCTTGGTGCCGGCGATGGCCTGGGAGAATTCGACCCAGAACTCCCGCAGAACGGCACGCCATTCGATCTCGTGGTTTGAAATGCGGTCGAGCTTGCCCTCGAGGTCGGCGGTGAAGTCGTAGCCGACGTAGCGGGAGAAGAAGCTTTCAAGGAAGGCGGTGACGAGGCGGCCCTTGTCCTCGGGCACGAGACGCTTCTTCTCGACGCGAACGTACTCGCGGGCGAGCAGGGTCTGCACCGTCGCGTCATAGGTCGATGGGCGCCCGATGCCGAGCTCCTCCATCCGCTTGATGATGGTCGCCTCGGTGAAGCGCGGCGGCGGCTCGGTGAAGTGCTGGTCGGCCGTGATCCTGTCCTTGGCGAGCCGGTCCCGCGCGGCCATCGCCGGTAGGCGACCGCCGTCCTCTTCCTCCGCGCTTCCCGCCGCGGTGGGGTCGTCGCGTCCCTCCTGGTAGAGGCGGAGGAACCCGTCGAAGCGGATCACCTGGCCGGTGGCGCGCAGGTCGAGGCGGCGGCCTTCGCCATCGGCGACGATGTCGACGGTGGTGCGCTCCAACTCGGCCGACTCCATCTGGCTCGCCGCCGTGCGCACCCAGATCAGCTCGTAAAGCCGGAACATGTCGGGGTCGAGCATACGCGACACGTGCTTGGGCAGCCGCGCCATGTCGGTCGGGCGCACCGCCTCGTGCGCTTCCTGCGCGTTCTTGGCCTTCACCGTGTACTTGCGCGGCGCCTTCGGCACGTAGCGCGGCCCGAACTCGTCGGCGATCATCGCGCGCGCCGCATCGACCGCCTCCGGCGCCATGTCGACGCCGTCGGTGCGCATGTAGGTGATGAGGCCGACTGTCTCGCCTGATATCTCCACGCCTTCGTAAAGGCGCTGCGCCAGCTGCATCGTGCGGTTGGGGTTGATGCCGAGCTTGCGCGAAGCCTCCTGCTGCATGGTGGAGGTGGTGAAGGGCGGCTGAGGGTTGCGCCGCGCCGGCTTGGCCTCGACGCTGGCGACGGTGAAGCGCGCCCCGTCCAACGCCGCCTGCAGCGCGCGCGCCTCGGCTTCGGTCCCGATGTCGAGCCGCCCCAACTTTCTCCCATCCGCCCCGGAGAGGCGGGCGAGGAACGGGTTGCCGTCCATCGTCTTGAGCGCGGCCGCAACCGACCAGTATTCCTGGCGCACGAAGGTTTCGATCTGCAACTCGCGTTCGCAAACCAGCCGCAGCGTCACGGACTGCACGCGGCCCGCCGAGCGCGCGCCCGGCAGCTTGCGCCACAGCACCGGCGACAGGTTGAAGCCGACGAGGTAGTCGAGCGCGCGGCGGGCGAGGTAGGCGTCGACCAGCGCCGCGTCGACCTCGCGCGGGTTCGCCATCGCGTCGAGCACGGCCTGCTTGGTGATGGCGTTGAAGGCGACGCGCGAGATGCGCTTGTCCTTCAACACCTTCTTCGCCTTGAGCACCTCCAGCACGTGCCAGGAGATCGCCTCGCCCTCGCGGTCGGGGTCGGTCGCGAGGATCACCCGGTCGGCATCCTTCACCGCCCGCGCGATGTCCGCCATGCGCTTGGCCGATTTGGTATCGACGTCCCACACCATCGCGAAATCCCGGTCGGGATCGACGGAGCCATCCTTGGAGGGAAGGTCGCGAATGTGGCCGTACGAGGCGTAAACCTCGTAATTGCGGCCAAGATACTTGTTGATCGTCTTGGCCTTGGCGGGCGACTCGACGATGACGACGTCCATTCCGCTGACATCCTTTCGGCGCTGCATACGCGTGCCGCAGCGCTTGGGCGACGGGCCGGTCCGACGCAAGGCTCGGTCCCGGATTCGCGATATGGTGTTCGCCGGCCCTATCGCCAAGCTGGCGCGTCGCCGGGCGCGGAACCGGCGAGGACGGTTTTGACAAGCCGGCCCCCGTTGCCGATACAGATCACGTCCATGATCCAAGATCCCGCGATCCCCGGCTCCGCAACGCGGAGCCCTGCGCCGGCCTTCCGCAGCCGTCATCTCCTTGGCATCGACGGCCTCACCGTGCCGGAGGTCGAGGCGCTGCTCGACATGTCGGAAGCGGCGGTCGCCGTGTCCCGCCAGATCGAGAAGAAGCGCGCGACGCTGCGCGGGCGCACGCAGATCAACCTGTTCTTCGAGGCCTCCACGCGCACGCAGTCGTCTTTCGAGCTCGCCGGCAAGCGCCTCGGCGCCGACGTGCTGAACATGTCGGTGGCGACCTCCAGCGTGAAGAAGGGCGAAACGCTGATCGACACGGCGATGACGCTCAACGCGATGCGGCCCGACATCATCGTGGTCCGTCACCTCCAGGCCGGCGCCGTCCACCTGCTTGCCCGCAAGGTCGACTGCGCCGTTGTGAACGCCGGCGATGGCGCCCACGAGCACCCAACGCAGGCGCTGCTCGACGCCCTCACCATCCGCCGCCACAAGGGGCGCATCGAGAACCTCGTGGTGGCGATCTGCGGCGATATCCTGCATTCGCGCGTCGCCCGCTCCAACATCCTGCTGCTGGCGCTGATGGGCGCGCGCGTGCGCGTCGTCGCGCCCTCCACCCTGCTGCCGGCGGGCATCGAGGACATGGGCGTCGAGGTATACCGCGACATGAAGCGCGGGCTGCGCGACGCCGACATCGTGATGTGCCTGCGCCTGCAGCGCGAGCGCATGCACGGCGGCTTCGTGCCCTCGCTGCGCGAATACTTCCAGTTCTTCGGCCTCGACGAGGCCAAGCTCGCGCTGGCCAAGCCGGACGCGCTGGTGATGCATCCCGGTCCGATGAACCGCGGCGTCGAGATCAGCTCCACCGTCGCCGATGGCGCGCAGAGCCTGATTCGCGACCAGGTCGAGATGGGGGTCGCGGTGCGCATGGCCGTGCTCGAGGCACTGGCGCAGCACCTGCCCAATGCGTGAGCTGCCGCCCTTGGCCGTTCTCAACGGCAACTCCGACGCGGTGGCGCCTTCATCGGCGCCGTTGGCGCTCGTCCGCGCGCGCCTCGTCGATCCCGCCGCCGGCACGGAAACGGCGGGAGGCGTGCTCGTCGAGCATGGGCTGATACGGGCGCTTGGCCCGGAGGTCGCGCCGTCCAGCGTGCCGGCCGGAACGCGCGTGATCGACTGCTGCGGCGACGTCGTCGCGCCCGGGCTCGTCGACCTCCGCGCCTTCGTCGGCGAGCCCGGCGCGGAATACCGGGAAACCATCGCCACCGCGACGGCCGCCGCCGCCGCCGGCGGGGTCACGACCCTTCTCGCCACGCCCGACACCGTGCCGCCGGTCGACGACCCCGCCGTCGTGGACTTCCTGCTGCGGCGTGCCCGCGACACGGGGCGCGTGCGCATCCTGCCCTGCGCCGCCCTCACCAAAGGCTTGGCCGGCGCCGACATGGCCGAACTCGGCCTCCTGCTGCAAGCCGGCGCCGTGGCCTTTTCCGACGGCCATCGCACGCTGCGCAACGCACGCATCATGCGCCGCGCGCTCGTTTACGCCCGCGACTTCGACGCGCTGACCATCCATTTCGCGGAAGACCCCGACCTCGCCGCCGATGGCGTGATGAACGAGGGCGAGTTCGCCTCGCGTCTCGGCCTGCTCGGCATCCCTCGCGAGGCGGAAACAATCATCCTGGAGCGCGACATGCGCCTCGTCGCGCTGACGGGCGCGCGTTACCATGCCGCCTGCATCACCACGGCCGCCTCGCTCGCCATCATCGGCAGGGCCAAGGCGGCCGGACTGCCGGTGACCTGCGCCACCTCGATCAACCACCTGACACTGAACGAGAACGACATCGGCGACTACCGTACCTTCCTCAAGCTGGCGCCGCCGCTGCGCGGCGAGGGCGACCGCCTCGCGCTCTGCGACGCCATTGCCTCCGGCCTCGTCGACTGCATCATCTCCGACCACGACCCGCAGGACGTCGAAAGCAAGCGCTTGCCCTTCGCCGAAGCCGGCGCCGGCGCGGTGGGGTTGGAAACCATGCTGCCGGCTGCGCTCCGCCTCGTCACCGCGGGGCATGTCACCTTGCCGGTGCTGCTGCGGGCGATGTCGACGCGGCCGGCGGAAATCCTCGGGCTGCCGCAGGGACGCCTCGCGGTCGGCGCGCCGGCGGACCTCATCCGCTTCGACCCCGACGAGCCCTTCGTGGTCGATCCCGCGACGCTGCGCTCGCGCTGCCGCAACACGCCCTTCGACGAGGCGCGGATGGAGGGCAGGGTGAAGCTGACCCTCGTTGGCGGCGCCGTCGCCTTCGAGGGCCGCTGACGACGGGGTCGGCGCTATCTCTTCTCGAAGGCGGCGTTGATCTCGACATGGACGACGTCGCCGATCAGCGGCACGTACTTCGTCACGCCGAAGTCGCTGCGCTTGATGTCGCCGGCGATGAGGAAGCCGGCCGTGTACGCCTTGCTGAGCGGGTTGACACCCGAGCCGATGAAGCGCGCATCGAAGGTCACCGACCTGGTGACGCCGTGCAGCGTAAGGTCGCCCATCACTTTGGCGTCGCCCTTGTCGCCCGGCGTCACCGTCGTCGACTTGAATGTCATCGTGGGAAAGGCGGTGGCATCGAGCCAGTCCGCGCTTTTCAGCTCGCCGTCGAGCTTGGCGCTGGTCGTCGACACGCTGTCGACGGGGACGCTGACGCGCAGCGTGCTCGCTGCAGCGCTTTTGGGCTCAAGGTTCAGCGTGCCAGCCGCGCCGGAGAAGCGACCGCTGTAGTTCGAGAACCCCATGTGCAGGACGGTGAAGCCGACCTGGGTGTGGGTCGGCTCCAGCGCGTAGCTGCCCGGCTCGACGGCGGCGGGCGAGATGTTGGGCGCATTCTGCGCCACGCCTGCCGATGTCGAACAGAACAGCGCCGACATCATCAGTGTTGGAAGCGAAAGTGCACGATCGGGCCGCATGGGAGTCCTCATCATCGGCGCAGAAGCGTTTAGCGCAACAACGTCGCGCTACCGACCCGGCTGCTCGCGCGAAACCCGTGGCGGACGGCGCCCTTGTCCGCCACCGGGCTTGCCCGTCGCGAAGGCGCCGCCGGGCGCGTTGCGTGGACGGGAGTCCGGTCGCGTCGGATCGCCGCGCCGCTGCGCAGGCGGGCGCGGGCCGCGCCCGCGCGCCGGTCCGGAGGATGGCTTGCCGCCCGGCATTGCAGGCCTGCCGCCGCCCGGCGCGGCCGGCTTTGCCGGGTGCGGACGGGCGTTGGGATCACGGAGGTCCTCCGTCGGGATCGCCTGCCGGGTCAGCTTCTCGATGGCGCGAAGGAATGGGCGCTCCTCCTCGTCCACGAGGGAGATCGCACGTCCGGCCGCCCCGGCGCGCGCGGTGCGCCCGATACGGTGGACGTAGCTTTCCGAAATGTTCGGAAGGTCGAAGTTCACGACGTGGCTCACCGCTTCGACGTCGATGCCGCGCGCGGCGATATCGGTGGCGACGAGGATCCTGCTGTCGCCCGACTTGAAGGCGGCAAGCGCGCGTTCGCGCTGCCCCTGGCTCTTGTTGCCGTGAATGGCCACCGCGGGGATGCCGTCCTCGCCGAGCGCGCGCACCACCTTGTCCGCACCGTGCTTGGTCCGGGTGAACACGAGGGCGCGGTCCATCGCCTCTCGGCGGATCAGCTCGGCGAGAATGCGGCGCTTGCGGGCGGTTTCAACGAAGATGACGCGCTGGTCGATGCGTTCCGCCGTCGTAGCAACGGGCGCCACCGACACCTCGGCCGGCGCGGTGAGGAGGTCGGCGGCAAGCGCGCCGATCTCCTTTGGCATGGTCGCGGAAAAAAACAGCGACTGCCGCTGCTTCGGCAACAGCGGCACGATGCGGCGGATGGCGTGGATGAATCCCATGTCGAGCATCTGGTCGGCCTCGTCGAGCACGAGGATCTCGACCTTGTCGAGGCGGAGGGTGCGCTGGCCGAGATGGTCGATGAGGCGACCCGGCGTCGCGACCAGTATGTCGACGCCGCGCGCCAAGCGCTCGATCTGCGGGCGCACGGACACGCCACCGAAAACCGTGGCGACGCTGAAGCCGAGGTGCTGGCCGTAGGTGCGGAAGCTTTCCGCGATCTGGCTCGCCAGCTCGCGCGTCGGTGACAGCACGAGGGTGCGGCAGCTCCGGGCTTCGCAGCGGCGCTTGTCTGCCGCAAGGCGCTGGAGGATCGGCAGGGCGAAGGCCGCCGTCTTCCCCGTGCCGGTCTGGGCGATGCCGAGCAAGTCGCGGCCCTGCAGGACGAGCGGGATGGCCTGGGCCTGGATGGGGGTTGGCGTGGCGTAGTTCGCCGCCGCAAGCGCCTTGAGAAGGGGCGCGGCAAGGCCGAGGTCTGTGAAAGAGGGCAAGGTGGTCCTGAGTGTTGTGGAGGACTGCGGGCACACCGGCAGGCTCGGACGGGTTGGGACGACGTCGATCAAGCCCAGGTCACCAAGGTCTAATGCCGAGATGGGTGATCGCGTGAGGGACTGCATCGGGCCAAATAAAGGCGTCGGGTGGCGCTACCGTGCAGCCCGACCCGGGCCCGCGTCCACATGCATCGCTGTCAAAGCGACGCACGCATCGCACGTCCGGTACCGCGCATGTGGGACGATTCCCTTGAAAGAGCAAGGGAATTAATCGCGGCCCGCACAACGATGTTTCGCGTATTGGGGGCTGACACGCCTGCAAACCTCGCTATGCTGCGGTTGTGTTCAATCAAACGAAAGGAGGTGATCCAGTGTCTCAAGGTCATGTCGCGAGCCAGCTGGGTGTTTCTTTCAAGATCGTGAGTCTTGTCTGATCGTCGGCACGTTCGCTGACCTTGCCGGAATCGCGGGTCGCTAGCTCCGGCTAAGCTATCTGCTGCACCATGAAGCTCCGGCCACGGCCGGAGCTTTTTTCGTTTCCGGGGTTTGGCGGCGCAGGGTCCGGCGAATGTGCCGGTGACCGTTCCGTGCCGCGGTTTCGCTTCGTGGTGTCCTGCGGCGGTTACAATCCACGACGAGCGATGCACAACCGCAACTGTGTCCGAAGAACGGCGCAATATCGCCGATCCGGTAATGCGCGGAGCCGGTTTCCGGCTGGCCGGCGGACGTCGCGATGCTAACGTGAGTGGGCTCGATTTGCAGGTGATTCGGTCTGAGCGGCAGACCGAAGCGGCAGAAAAAGCAAGCGTATCGAGGACGTTCCCTTGGGCAGCAAGGACCTTTTCCCGTCACATCGCGACGTCGAGGCCACCGACGACGCGGGCGACAGCCTCCAGCTCGTCGAGGTCGCGGGTCGGATCAAATGGTTCGACGTTTCCAAAGGCTACGGCTTCATCGCCCAGGACGGCGGCGGCGCCGACGTGCTGCTGCACGTCACCACCCTGCGCCGAGATGGTTTCCAAACCGCTCACGAGGGGGCGCGCATCGTGTGCGAGGCGTCCGTGCGCACCAAGGGGCTGCAAGCCTTCCGTATCCTCAGCATGGACGAGTCGACGGCCGTGCATCCCGCGCAGCTGCCCTCGCGCACCCACATTCAAGTCACCCCGACGGGCGGCTTCGAAATCGTGGTGGTGAAATGGTTCAACCGCGTGCGCGGCTTCGGCTTCGTGTCGCGCGGCGACGGCACGGACGACATCTTCATCCACATGGAAACGTTGCGCCGCTACGGGATCGCCGAATTGAAGCCGGGTGACAGCCTGCTCGTGCGTTTCGGCGACGGTCCCAAGGGCCTGATGGCCGCCGAGGTCCGCCTGCTCGAAGCCGCCTTGCCGTCGTCGCACTAGCGTGGCATCCGCGCCCCTCGCGGTCGACCGCGAGGCGCGACGAGGACGGGTTATGACGGCAAGACTCTGGTTGGCGGCGCTCGCGATGATCGGCACAGCCGTCCCGGCGCGGGCGGACGCGCCGCTGCAACGGCTCGAAGTCGACACGGCGAGCGGCCCCCACCTGTTCAAGGTCGAGGTGATGTCCACCGACGCCGAGCGCGAGCGCGGGCTGATGGACCGCCGTTCGCTCGCTCGCGACCGCGGCATGCTGTTCGACTTCCACCGGGAAACGCCGGTCTACTTCTGGATGAAGAACACCTACATCCCGCTCGACATGATCTTCGTGTCGAGCAGCGGTCGCGTGGTCAGCGTCAAGCACGACGCCAAGCCGCTCGACGAGACCATCATCCCCTCCGGGGCGCCGGCGCAGGGCGTGATCGAGGTCATTGCCGGCGTCGCCGACGCGATCGGGGTCAAGCCCGGCGACGAGGTGAAACACCCGATGTTCCACAACGCCCCGGGACGGTAGGGGACGGCCGGTGGTCCGCCCGCTCAGTGCAGAAAGGCGAGCAGGTCCTGGGTCAGGCGGTCGGCATGGGTGAAGGGCAGCGCGTGCGGGGCGCCGTCGTAAACCTTGAGTTGGGCACTGGGGATCATCGCCGCCGAGCGCTTTCCCGAGGCGTCGAGCGGCACGGTCTTGTCGTCGCCGCCGTGGATGACCAGGGTCGGTGCGGTGAAGGCACCCATGTCGCGGCGGAAATCCGTCTCGCCGAAGGCGGTGACGCAGTCCATCGTCGCCTTGGGCGAGGCCAGCAGCGCGAGATTGCCGGCCCATTGGATGAGGTCGCTCGACACGGGCGACGACAGCATGCCGGTGCCGAAAAAGCCTTTGCTGAAGGTCGACAGGAAGGCCGGCCGGTCCTTCTTCAGTCCGGCGATCATGCCCTCGAAGACCGAGCGGTCCACGCCCTCGGGGTTGTCCTCCGTTTTCAGCATGTACGGCGTGACGGCGGAGACCAGCACGGCGCGCGACACGTTGGCGCCGCCGGCGCGCGACATGTAGCGCGCGATCTCGCCGCCGCCCATGGAGAAGCCGACCAGCGCCACCTCCTTGAGGCCGAGGGTGTCGATCACCGCTTTCAGGTCGTCGGCGAGGGTGTTGTAGTCGTACCCCGTCCAGGGCTGGTCGGAGCGCCCGAAGCCGCGGCGGTCGTAGCTGATCACGCGGTAGCCGGCCTGGGCCAGCGTTGGCGCCTGGTATTCCCACATGTCGGCGTCGAGCGGCCAACCGTGGATCAGGACGATCGGCGGGCCGTGGCCCCAATCCTTGTAGAACAGCTGCGTGCCGTCGGCCGCCTTGATGAAGGGCATGTGGTGTTTCCCGCTGGACACCCGCCGAACAGCGCCGCCCCGCAACCGTTCCCCGCTCACTTCTTGAGCTTGTAGCCGGTGCGGAAGATCCACCACACCACGGCGAGGCAGAGCAGGAGGAAAAGGAGCGACATAGCGAGGCTGAGGCCGATGCCGACGTCGCCGGTGCCATAGAAGCTCCAGCGGAAGCCGCTGACGAGGTAGACGACCGGGTTCAGCAGCGTGACCTTCTGCCAGAACGGCGGCAGCATGCTGAGCGAATAGAAGCTGCCGCCGAGGAAGGTGAGCGGCGTCACCACGAGCAGCGGGATGATCTGCAACTGCTCGAAGTTCTCCGCCCAAACGCCGATGGCGAAGCCGAACAGGCTGAAGGTCACCGCCGTGAGCAGCAGGAAAGTGATCATGGCGCCGAGGTGCGCGACCTCGAAGCTGACGAAGAAACGCGCGGTGACGATGATGACGAGGCCGAGCAGGATCGACTTCGAGGCGGCGGCGCCGACATAGCCGACCACCGCCTCGATCCACGACACCGGCGCGGAGAGCAACTCGTAGATGGTCCCCGACCACTTCGTGACGTAGATGCCGAAGGCGGCGTTGGAGATGCTGGTCGTCAGGATGGAGAGCATGGCGAGGCCGGGCACCAGGAAGGCGGCGTAGCTGACGCCGTCGACCGCGCTCATCCGCGACCCGATCGCCGAGCCGAACACCACGAAGTACAGCGAGGTCGAGATCACCGGCGCAATCAGGCTTTGCGACAGGGTGCGGAACCAGCGCGCCATTTCAAAGGTGTAGATCGCGCGCACCGCATGGATGTTCATCGTCGCACTTCTCATCGTTGGCGCCCGCCGACGAGGCCGACGAAGATGTCCTCCAGCGAGCTTTGCCGCGTTTGCAGGTCGCGCATGTCGAGCCCGGCGCCGGCGACCTCGCGCATCAGATCGGCGACGCCGGTTTCGCTCGCCTTGACGTCGAAGGTGTAGGTCAGCGCGCGGCCGTCGGCCGCGAGTTCGAGGTCGAAGGCGCCGAGCTCGCCGGGCACGGCGGCGAGCGGCGCCCCCAGGTGGATCATGAGCTGCCGCTTGCCGAGCTTGCGCATCAGCTCCGCCTTGTCCTCCACCAGGATGATCTCGCCCCCGTTCATCACGCCGACGCGGTCGGCCATCTCCTCGGCTTCCTCGATGTAGTGCGTGGTGAGGATCACGGTGACGCCGCTGGCGCGCAGGCCGGCGACCATGGTCCACATGTCGCGGCGCAACTCGACGTCGACGCCGGCGGTCGGCTCATCGAGGAACAGGATACGCGGCTCGTGCGCCAAGGCCTTGGCGATCATCACGCGGCGCTTCATGCCGCCTGACAGCGCCATCAGCTTGCTGTCGCGCTTGTCCCAAAGAGCGAGGTCGTGCAGCACCTTGGCGACATAGGCGTCGTCGCGCGCGCGGCCGAACAGCCCGCGGCTGAAGGCGACGGTGTCGGCGACCGTTTCGAAGGCGTCGACCGTCAGTTCCTGCGGCACCAAGCCGACCTTGGCGCGGGCTGCGCGGTAATGCGCCACCACGTCGGCGCCATCGATGAGGACGCGGCCCGTCGTCGCCTTGACGATGCCGCAGATGATGGAGATCAGCGTGGTCTTGCCGGCGCCGTTCGGCCCGAGCAGGGCGAAGATTTCGCCCTGCTCGATCACGAGGTTCACCGTTTTCAGCGCCTGGAACCCCGACCTGTAGGTCTTGCTCAGGTCGGCGACATCGATGATGCCGGCCATCTAGGTCGACATCGCCGCGCGCTGATCCGGCGGCAGCAGCGCGTCGTCGATCTCGCGCGCGCGCACTGCGGCCGGCCGCTGGCTGAGGCGCGCCCAGTACCGCTGGAAGGCGGGACGCTTTTCCAGCGTGCCGAACATCATGCCCCAGCCGATCTGCGAGCCGAGGTAAAGGTCGGCTGCGGTGAAGCGGTCGCCGGCGAGGTAGCCGCCTCCGGCGACCGCGCCGTCCAGTGCGTCGACAAGGTCGGCGAAGGAGCCGTAGCCGACCATGCGCTCGCGTCCGGGCGGGACAACGACGCCGAGCACCTTGTCGGTGACCGCCGCCTCCAGCGGGCCGGCGGCGAAGAACAGCCAGCGGTAATAGGCCGCCCGCGCGGCGCTGCCGGGCGGCGGCGCCAAGTCGGCGTCGGGGTAGGCGTCCGCGAGATAGGCGCAGATCGCCGCCCCTTCGGTGACGACGTGGTCGCCGTGGCGCAGCGCGGGCACCTTGCCCATCGGGTTGATCGCGAGAAAGGCCGGTGCCTTGGTGCCAGTTTCGCCGTAGCCAAGGATCTCGGTGCGGTAGGGCTGGGCGACCTCCTCAAGCATCCAGCGCACGATGCGCCCGCGCGACATGGGGTTGGTGTAGAAGGTCAGCTCAGCGGCCATGCCGGATCTCCGAAACGGCTCGCTTGTAACGTGCCGCGGTGCCGGTGCCACTTGCAAAAGTTTCAGCACGACGGGGCGCGACGAGCGCGCGCCGCAGGGCTCTGCCAGGCTGGGCCGGGGCGCCCCTGCGTTGCGCCTCGCTTCGACTTCCCCTAGAAGGCGGACACTGCCGCACGGGCAATTTCTTGCCGAGGGGTGGTCGCGCCCGTCCGAGGCGCCGTCGTCCAGCGCGAAGCCATCCCATGCAGACCGTTCTCATCGCCGTTCACCTCATCATCGTTGTGGCGCTCGTCGCGGTCGTGCTGCTGCAGCGCTCGGAGGGCGGGGCCCTCGGCGTTGGCGGCGGCAGCGGCTTCATGACCGGGCGCGGCCAAGCCAACGTGCTGACGCGGGCGACCGCGATCCTGGCGGCGTTGTTCTTCCTGACGAGCCTCGGCCTGACCCTGCTGGCGCGCTACGGCCATGGCAACCGCCTCGACTTCAACGTGGCGCCGGTGCCGAACGGTCCCGCCGAACCGGCGCCGGCGGCGGCACCGACGGGGCAGGGCAGCGTGCTCGACCAGCTCCGGCAGATCGAACGGGCGAGGCCGGACGCGGCCGCGACACCGGCGCCGTCCTCGGCGACGTCGACACCTGCGGCGCCGGCAACGTCGGCGCCATCCACGCCGCGCGCGACGCCGGCCGAGCCGAGCGGCCTGCCCGATGCCACGGCGCCCGCCGCGCCCGCGCCGGTCACCAAGTAGCCGCGAGGCCTGCGGCAACACGAACGGTGGCTGTGGACCGCGCGCGCCGTTCACAGTTTCGGCTCCCATTTCCCGGCGACATCGGCTACTCCTCGCGGCCCATGGCGCGGTACATCTTCATCACCGGCGGCGTGGTCTCGTCGCTCGGCAAGGGTCTAGCCTCCGCGGCGCTCGGGGCGCTGCTCCAGGCGCGCGGCTACACCGTGCGCCTGCGCAAGCTCGACCCCTACCTCAACATCGATCCCGGCACGATGAGCCCGTACCAGCACGGCGAGGTGTTCGTCACCGACGACGGCGCCGAGACCGACCTCGACCTCGGCCATTACGAGCGCTTCACCGGCCGGCCCGCCGCGCGGTCCGACAACATCACAACCGGGCGCATCTACCAGGACATCATCGCCAAGGAGCGCCGCGGCGACTACCTCGGCGCCACCGTGCAGGTCGTCCCCCACGTCACCAACGCCATCAAGGAGTTCGTGCTGTCGGGCAACGAGGCCTTCGACTTCGTCCTGATCGAGATCGGCGGCACGGTCGGCGACATCGAGGGACTCCCGTTCTTCGAGGCGATCCGGCAACTCGGCAACGACCTGCCGCGCGGGCACTCCATCTTCGTCCACCTGACGCTGCTGCCCTGGATCAACAGCGCCGGCGAACTGAAGACCAAGCCGACGCAGCACTCAGTCAAGGAGCTGCGCTCCATCGGCATCCAGCCCGACATCCTGCTGTGCCGCTGCGACCGCCCGATCCCCGTCGAGGAACGCCGCAAGCTCGGACTGTTCTGCAACGTGCGGGAAACCGCGGTGATCGAGGCGCGCGACGTCCAGTCGATCTACGACGTGCCGATGGCCTACCACA